>NZ_JBVMUS010000002.1:0-531737 GCF_055687625.1 Paenibacillus sp. CB74
TCACAGTATTTAGTTCCATTTTGATTATGAAAATGGGAAAGAAAAAGTTATTTGTTTTAGGATCATTTGTAAATTTTATTTCTAAAATCGTTCTTTTCTTCACCCCTGGTAGTAACTTGCCTTTAATATTTGTCCTTAATGCTATATCGGCAGTTGCTGGAGTTGCAGTGGTTGTGTCGGCAT
The DNA here is from genome assembly GCF_055687625.1 of Paenibacillus sp. CB74. Lineage (NCBI taxonomy): Bacteria > Bacillati > Bacillota > Bacilli > Caryophanales > Paenibacillaceae > Paenibacillus > Paenibacillus sp. CB74. The sequence goes on from NZ_JBVMUS010000002.1 coordinate 184, forward strand.
GGGCAGCGTTGCCAGACACGGTCGATTATACGACCAAAAAAGAAAAAATACAGATCCAAGGTATGTTCTATTCAATCTTTAATTTTTTCCAAAAACTCGGTCAATCACTTTCATCGGCGGTTAGCGGTGGCGTGTTAGCATACTTTGGTTACCAATCAGGTGAAGCAGTTCAAACTACTTCAGGCATTGCTGGTGTATTGTGGGGAACTACGATTGTTGCAGGAGTCATTATGATCGTTCTGATCATCTTAATGTGGTTTTATAACCTTGAGAAAGAGAAAACCCAACCTGTTGAAATTATTTAATCTGTATAAACAGCGAAAGAGCGTTAATTAAAAGCTTAAATAAGGTTCTAATATGATACAAAATGGGTTCCCCTTTATCATTACTAAATGGTTAGTTCATTTTATACAATTATTTTTGAAAGTGATTCCTTAACTGATTAAATTTTTGATAGATGGGAGAGTTTAAAATATGTTACTAGTCACTCAATTGAAAACGGAGTACCTTAAAAATCCTATGGGATTAGACACGAAGGCACCTCGCTTGGGATGGAAGCTTAAAAGTGATCGAAACAATATACTGCAACAAGCATACCAAGTACAGGCATCGAGGGATATTAGCTTTGAAAGTGTCATTTGGGATAGCGGAAAGATAGAGTCCGACCAATCTCAAAGAATTATCTATGGTGGTCCGGAACTCCAATCTAGTGAACGAATTTATTGGCGAGTAAAAGTATGGGTTGATCATGAAGAATCGGGGTACAGCGAGCCAGTTTTCTTTGAGACCGGGCTTTTTGAGGCTTCGGACTGGAAAGGGAAGTGGATTGAACCTGAGGGAGAAGTTGATCCGGATGCATACAAACCAGCTCCTTACATTAGAAAAGAGTTCACGGTAAAAAAAGGCTTGGTATCTGCAAGAGCCTATATGACTTCCAAAGGTCTCTATCACTTCTATATTAATGGTTCTGATGGGACAGATCATCTATTTAATCCAGGCTTCACTTCGTATTACAATCGCATACAATATCAGGTTTATGACGTAACCGATTTTTTGCAAGAAGGAAATAATGCATTAGGTATTATCTTGGGTGATGGCTGGTGGAGAGGTTCTACTGGAGTAGCGAGCCTCAAGAATAATTTTGGATATAAGCTAGCATTCTTAGGGCAGCTCGTTTTAAGTTATCAAGATGGTAGTCACGAAATCATTGGCAGTGATGACTCCTTCAAAACTTCTCATGGTCCAATCCTAAAATCAGACATGAAAGCAGGAGAAATCGTTGACGGTAGAATCAAACTACATGGATGGAACTGGCCTGGATTCGATGATTCTTCATGGAGCACAGTATCTGTATCGGATGATGGATTTGAAAACTTAATTGGAACTCGAAGTGTCCCCGTAAAACGTAAGGAAAGATTCACGCCTGAAATCTTGGAGACACCGAACGGCGAAACGGTACTTGACTTTGGGCAAAATATTTTCGGTTGGGTAGAAATGAAGGTTCAAGGTGAAGCTGGAACCGAAGTCATTCTAATTCACGGTGAAGCTCTTGATAAGAACGGAAACTTTACTTTACAGAATTTGGCTCTCCATGGCGCGCTTGAGGATTTTCAGGAGGTTCATTACATCTTAGATGGAGAAGACGTTGAGGACTACAGCCCCTTGTTTGCAATCTTCGGTTTTCGTTATGTTCTTCTTAAAAACTATCCTGGTGAAGTAAAACCAGAATGCTTTACAGCTGTCGCCATTTATTCGGATATGGAGGAAACGGGAGATTTCACTTGCTCCAATCCATTAATTAATCAATTGGTTTCAAATTCAAGATGGAGCCAGAAAGGTAATTTTATGGAGATTCCTACCGACTGTCCGACCAGAGAAAGAGCAGGCTGGACAGGTGACGCTCAGCTATACGGCAGGACGGCATCTGACTTTATGAATGTATATACGTTCTTTGAAAAATGGATGGCGGATGTAGCAGCTGAACAATTCACAACCGGATCTGTTGGCAGCACGGTTCCGAATGTGCTTGGATTTCACAACCCTATAGAATATGAGAGGGTCTCAAAACAAAATACCGATCCAACAGTGGCGTTCATCTCAGGGAAACCAGGTGAAGCTGGATTACTGGATGGATCTGCTGGCTGGGGAGATGCGGCTGTCATCGTTCCGTGGACGATGTATTTATGCTATGGGGACAAAACAATCATTGAGCGGCAATATGATTCAGCAAAAGCTTGGGTTGACTATATGGATAGTTGCGCGAAAACACCAAATGGGCATTACAAGGATACACCAGCTTATCAAAACTATAACGATGGTGAGCTTGATGCCAATTATATCTGGGATACTAAGTTTCACTGGGGTGAATGGTTGGAAGCCGACTTCAATTTTGGGGATTTAGGCGAGGAGTTTATCGGTAAACAAATAACATTGTCCGATCCTTTGGTTGCCACCGCTTATTACGCCTATTCCACTCGCCTTCTCTCTGAGATGGCTGCCGTCATTGGAAGGAAAGAAGATGAGGAGAAGTACGGTAAACGCTATGAGAAGATAAAAAAAGTTTACAACCAATATTTTATTCCTGACCACGGTTCTATTTTGGATGACAGGCAAGCTCCGAATGTCCGGACCTTAGCATTTGATCTAGCATATGAGGATAAAAAACAGATTGTTGCCGATCGACTGGCTGAGCTTGTGAAAGAAAATGATTACCACTTGAATACGGGATTCCTATCTACCCCTTTCATTTTGCATGTTCTTACAGAGAGCGGGCATAAGGATGTTGCTTTCCGGTTGTTAGAACAGGATTCGTGTCCATCTTGGCTCTATGCAGTTACCAAAGGGGCAACCACGATCTGGGAAAGTTGGAATGGCATCACACCTGATGGTGATTTAGCGGCTTCTTTGAATCATTATTCTTATGGCGCTGTATGTGACTTCTTGTTCGCTGCAATAGCAGGTATCCGCCCCATCATTGAACGACCGGGTTATAAGCATTTTCTGCTAAAACCATCACAAGGTGGAACGTTGACATACGCGTCAGCAAAGTATGAGTCTCTATATGGTACAATCCAATCTGGCTGGAAAATGACCAATGAAGAAGTTAACTATCACTTCATTGTGCCGCCAAATACGACTGCAACCATTATGCTGCCTGGCAACCAGAAAGATATAACTGAACTGGGTCAGGAATTCATGGATGCAAAATATGAAGATGGTCGAATTGTATTTGAAGTTGGAAGTGGAGAATATAACCTATCTATTCCTATTTCAGTAGCCGTTAATGCAGTTGAATAAGATAGCTATAGGCGGAGATCTAACTTTCTCTGCCTAAGTTGTTACTCTGGTCGATATACTTTAACTAAAGAAATATGGTTTCTGGTGCTTAGAATATAATCTACAGGAGAAATCAATATGACAAATATTAATGATTTTGCACAACAGTATGGACCTTGGGCTCTGATTGTAGGTGGTTCAAGCGGAATGGGCTTGGCATTCGCCGAGAATTGCGCTAAACGAGGGCTTAATGTAGCGATTACTTCTCATCGATCCGATGAGCTTGATCAAGCTGAGAAAATTCTGCGCGATAAATATGGGGTTGAAACAAGACAAGTTGTCGCGGACATCTCTCATGAAGATTGCGCTGAAAAAATCAAAGCAGCATTTCATGATTTAGAGATTGGATTCTATGTATATGTAGCTGCAATTGAGCCAGGTGGCCCATTCGTTAGAATTAAAGAAGCAGATCATCTGCGTAACATTGTTGGGAATTGCATCACTCCTACAAAATTAACCCACTGGGTCGCAAGGGAAATGGTTAAGCGTCGCCGTGGCGGAGTTTACTTGGTAGGAAGTATGGCAGGTCTTGGAGGAATTCCTAACTGGGTAAGTTACGGTGCAGGTAAAGGATATGAAATTTTGCTTGCGGAAGGCCTGTGGTATGAGCTCAAACAGTACGGGGTGAATGCGGCAGCTTACGTGGTAGGTGCAACTGAGACTCCGGCCTATATAGCAGTACAAGAGAAATTAGGTACCAAATTGAGTAAGGACAGTAATGCAGATGAGTTCCAAACAGGGTTACCGAGAACTCCAGAAGCAGTGGCGGCTTATTTATTCAATCAACTAGAAGATGGGCCTCGATTGTTCTCTCATCCGGACGATAAAGAGAATGCTGAAAAATTAGCGCAACTACCAAGAAGAGATTATGTAACGATTATGAGTCAACACACCTCATTCGTCTATGCAGAAGGAATGAATGTATTATTACCTGAGATTGACTCGTACTAAGGTCTTTCTCATTATTAAATTATTAATTTCTAGTGGGAGGAAAACAAAAATGCGTTTGGAAGGTAAAGTAGCAATTGTTACTGGAGCGGCATCCGGAATGGGGAAGGCAATCGCTGAACTATATGCGAAGGAAGGCGCAAAGGTTGTTGCGACTGACTTGAACTTAGAAGGCGTTCAAGTCGTTGTAGATGGCATTAAGGCTAATGGGGGTACAGCGATTGCGATCAAGACAAACGTTGGCAACCTGGACGACATTAACGCCATGATAGATAAAACGGTAAATGAATTCGGTACCCTTGATATTTTGGTTAACAATGCTGGTATTATGGATAACTTGGCTGCGGTGGGCGACGTTGAGGATGATCGTTGGGATTTAATATTTGAGGTCAATACAAAAGGCGTCATGCGCGCAATTCGCAAAGCCCTTCCGATCTTCCTAGAGCAGGGTAAGGGCGTAATAATCAACACTGCATCAACAGGTGGATTCAGCGGGGCACAAGCTGGTGCGGCTTACACTGCTTCTAAGCATGCCGTTGTCGGGCTGACGAAAAATACGGCATACATGTATGCACTGAAGGGTATTCGCTGCAATGCAATTGCACCAGGAGCAACAAATACAAACATTGCTTCTACGATGACAAATATTAATGAATTTGGACTTGCAAGAACTCAATTACCACAAAGCGTAACTCCTCGTGTAGGTACGCCAGAAGAGATCGCTCAAGTGGCTTTGTTCCTTGGATCTGACGATTCGAGTTTTGTGAACGGAGCTGTGTTGACGGCAGATGCTGGTTGGACGGCAGCATTCTAATTGTACGTCTGCAGGCTCTATGATTATTCAACAAACCACCAATATTAAACTATAACTGCTGCCGGATTGGCAGCCGTTTTTTTAGTAGGCCCAGTATGGCAGCCACTCCCGGAGCATCGGATTTTGCAAATTGCTTATTTCTGTCCTGTAGAATTGATATCACAATCGGAATTGCGGTAGGGCTGTTTAATCAATTTATGAAATTAAGATTAGCCTAATCGTTTAATCCAAAGATAGAGTGTCAAAATGGTTCTTAACTATGCCATCAAGCCGATTTAGGGCTACATTTTACTGGAGCGGATGTCCCGGGCGAAGCAGTTTCAGATGAAGTCTGAATGAAAACAAATACAAAGAATAGGATGTTCTTTCTTTGGGTAAGGTTAAATGAGTTTTTGACATTGTTGTAAGGTCGTCTATGAATACTAAGGACGTATATATTTTTAGATTTAATAAGTTGAAAGAAAGAAGGGAAAATAATGATGGAAAAATATAAAAACCCTGAGTTAAGTACTACAGAACGTGTTGAGGATTTTCTTTCAAAAATGACACTTGAACAAAAGTTGGCACAAATTCAATGCTCCTTTATTACGGGAAATCCAATTGAAAGTTTGTCAGATTTTCCAAACGGTTTGGGAGAAGCAACCCTGTTTGGAGCTGGACAAGCAATTGAAGAGGTCTCAATGTTATCCAGAATGATTCAGGAAGAGGCGGTAAAGAAAAACGAATTAGGCATACCCGTTATGCTTCACGCTGAAGCTCTGACAGGATACAGCTCAATCGGTTCTACAATTTTCCCTTCTGCAATCGCTCTTGGTGCAACATGGAATCCAGAAACCGTTGAAGAAATGACAGATATCATCAGAAAACAAATGGTTGCTACGGGTGTTCGTCAGGCTCTTTCACCGGTTATGGATATCGCCCGTGATTTGCGTTACGGCCGAGTTGGTGAGACCTATGGCGAAGACCCTACACTTAGTGCTGCAATGAGTGTTGCATTCACCAAAGGTTTGCAATCAGAGGACTTAAGAAATGGAGTTATTGCAACGGGGAAACACTTTTTGGGCTACTCTTTCGCTGAAGGTGGACTTAATATGACATCAAACCCCATTCCTCCACGCGAACTACGTGAAGTTTATGCGAAGCCATTTCAAGCGGCAATCACCGAAGGGAACCTCGAATCTATTATGAATTCGTACGGAACAATTGATGGCGAGTCAATTATCACATCTAAACATATTCTTACCGATTTGCTTCGTGACGAAATGGGATTTGAAGGTGCAGTTGTTTCAGACTATATGTCGATTTTGAGAACACTTCTATTAAAAATTGCCGAGACTCCTGAAGAAGGCGGAGTTTTGGCTCTAAAGGCTGGACTAGATTCAGAGCTGCCGCAACCAACAGGTTTTACACAAGCAATCGTTGAAGCCATTAAATCAGGCGATTTGGAAGAAGAATATCTCGATCGAGCTGTTCGCCGTGTTCTGGCAATGAAGATTAAGACAGGACTGTTTGAGAATCCATACCCACATGAAGAAATGATTGCTGAGGCATATGGTAACTCTCATAGTAAAGAACATAGCCTAAAAGCTGCAAGAGAGTCAATTGTCCTATTGAAAAATGACAACAATATACTGCCCCTTAGAAAGGATATTAAAAATATTGCAATCCTTGGTCCTCACGCTGATTCGTTAAGACTATTATTTGGGTGCTACACCTACCCCGCAATGGTCGAAATGATGATGTCAGGAGGACTTGCCGAAATGGCGGGAGCATCAGACGCTAGTAATACGGACGGTGTGGAAGAGCTAATGCCGCAGATACCACCTAAAATGCCGTTTTTTGAAGGTTCAACTACCGTTCGTCAAGAGTCACCGGCAGTAACTGCTGCCCTTGCTCAAATGCTCGGTGGGAGAACACCAACAATTCTCGAAGCAATTCAAGCAAAGGTACCAAATGCAAGTGTCGTATACGAAAGAGGCTGCGATTATGCAGGGACGAACGGTTCTGGATTTGAAGCTGCGGTTAATGCGGCAAAAAACGCAGATATAGTTATCCTAACTCTTGGGGGAAAATATGGATGGGGAAGCAGTGCAACAATCGGTGAAGGAATTGACAGTATGGAAATTGGATTAACTGGGATACAGGAGGAATTTGCAAAGTTAATTTTCGAAACAGGAACACCATCAATTATGGTTCATATGGATGCTCGTCCGCTTTGCAGCGAATTTATTTCTGAAAACTTCCCTGCAATCATTGAGAACTGGTTCCCTGGAGAAACAGGCGGAACTGCTCTCGCAGATGTATTGTTTGGAGACTACAACCCAGCAGGACGTTTACCAATTACTGCTCCGCGTCACGTTGGCCAAACACCATCCTATGCAATGCGACGTAATGGTGACGGCTATGGTTGTTGGGAGGGGATGTTGCTTAATTCTTATCATGATGGTTCAAAAGAACCTTTGCACTATTTTGGTGAGGGTAAAAGTTATACTGAGTTCGCTTATAGTAATTTTAAAATTGACAAATCTGTTAGAGCAGACGGTTCGATAAATATCTCCTGTGATGTTACAAACACAGGTAAAGTTGACGGCGAAGAAGTTGTACAAGTTTATGTAACAGATGAGCTTGCAAGCATGGTTCGTCCAAGTAAAGAGCTTGCAGGCTTTAACCGTATAGCAATAAAATCTGGTGAAACTAAAACTGTTAATTTTGAAATACGTGCCGATCAATTTGCATTTTTAGATGCCCAGATGAAATGGGTTGTGGAAGCAGGCAAAATGACAGTTTCAGTGGGCTCTTCATCAGAGGATATACGTCTAACAGACACATTCGAAATTGAAAATACAGCGTATATTTCTGGAAAAGACAGAGGCTTTTATGCTAAAACATATATTGAAAATAGTCAGATTGAACAGCATTGATGTATTACGTATCTCCTTTCTCAAAGAATAGTAAAAAGCTAGCATAGATTGTAACATTGCTAACTAAGCGTATATTGGTGATCATGGTATAAGCTGCGTTTTCTTCCTATGTCGTTATTCCACTTCAAGAATTCAAGCGATCTTTACGAGATTTATCCATTATATATCTGATCTAGGGCGTGCTGCTAAGGTTGCTAGAACTTCAGATGCTGTTGTCTTCGTAATTGGTATACAACAGCATCTGAAGTTGAATACCTGGAAAACTTTTTAGCGGTGGCATTAGTTAATATCTTTTTGGCTACAAAATCGTATAATTGTTAACAGAATTTCTGATCTAATTGCCAATTTAATAGAGCTAAAATGAATATGGGAGGTTGTTTGTAGCGAGGTAGCTCAATGGTGGAAGGAAAGAGATATACATGGGCTGATAGGTATTATAAATGCGAAATTGGTACTATTGCTGATTTGATACTTATCAAACTATTTAAATCAAGCTTGCTTCGATACAATTTTAACTCAACTTTCGCATATCAAATCTCCAAATAAACCCTTAATATAGCTGAGTAAACCAGTGATCCAGTCCTGTAGTTGACAAAAAACGCAAGAAATTATTAAAACTCATTAAACTAACGGGAAACGATAGCTCAATTACAAACAGGTTGCCAGCACCTGCGAGATTGCGAAATAGATCCATTACTCGATGATTAATGAAGAACCTAGATATAATGAAGAGACCATAGCTCGTCGCTATGGTCTCTTTATGCGTTCAGTAACATTGTTAATTACGAAATTCGCCTCACTGACTTCAACTTTCGGTCAACGCCTACCGCTGAACCGTTTGATTGCTTCCTCGGTCACCGGCGTGAAGAGGTTAACAAGGTTACCGTCGGGATCGCGAAACAGAACGGCACGGTTCCCCCACGGCATCGTAGTAGGTTCCTTTACCCACTCGTCGATAAACGGCTTCAAACGCTCGTATTCGGCATCGACATCATGGACGCGGAACTCGATAATGACAGTGTGATTGTCGGCCGCCACTGCGGAACCATCACCGAACAGTTGCGCCGTCTGGGAGTGGCCGATCGCCAGGGTGCACGATGGCATAACGAATTCGGCAAAAATGGGCGCGGGGCGTTCCGCCGAAACACCCGTGATTTTCTCATAGAACTCGATGAGACGATCTACGTCGTCGGTAATAATGCGTACAGAAGCAAAATTCACGACATACCATCCTTCCCATAATAAGTGATACAACGTATCGTATCATTTTGAACCAAAATACTTCGCATTTATCTCCTACTCCTTTACGATGACTTACTCCGACTATACAAAAACACTACTGACAACTGTATGTCAGTAGTGTTTTATGAAGAAACCCGGCTTTTATTTATGAATGGGGGGATACCAGAAGAGAATCCTGACTGGGAACGATTCCAACCCCGAAGTGGATATTTTGTTATATTCGGAGGGTTACCTGAATCAGAATGTAGAAGAGGCATCAAAGTGTGAGATTATGTATATCCGGGGCACCGGATATTGAGAGGACAAAAACATGTACTGAATGTCGAATAGACATATACTTTGATCGATTTAAGCTAACGGGCAGGATAGTTCAATGTTATTGTATTTAACAAGCTCAATAATTACTTGGTAAAATTAATTATCTGTGGATAACACTATAATATATCTACTTAATACGTAATTATATTTTTTTTAATTATAAACTTAATTATAGTTTTAATATTATTTATTTTATGTTTGACATTATTTAATGCAGTCTTTATTATAATTATAAAAAGGAGGGCGACTATGGATATAAGAAGTGTTCCTAATTGGGTTTTATCCTTGGAAAGCGCAGACCTAGAATTCATCAAAAAATTCATTCTCAATTCAGGATCATTAAAAGAAATTGCGAAAATTTATGAAGTTTCATACCCTACAGTAAGAATAAAGCTAGATAGATTGATCGAGAAAATAAAAGTCAATGAAGCAGAAGATAACGAAGACTTCATCAAACTCATCAAAAATTTAACCATTGATGACCGTATAAGCATAGATGATGCAAAACTAATTATTGAAAAATATAAACTAGAGAGGAAGATATAAGATCTATGAATGACCTTTATAAGCTATTAATCATAGTCGGAATTCTAGCGGTTCAATACTTACTTTCAACCAGGAACAACGTTTATTGGGGAGCAGTTGTACCAGTAATCTATATTATTCTCTCTACATGGATGTTTGTTCTGGATCGTTTTGAAAGCATTCTAGGTTTTATCCTTTATTTATGCTTAGGATTGCTTTTTCTTATTGCAGAGTGGAGTGCAGGAAGAAAATCAATCAATAAGAAGAGAACTAGGGAATTAAATAAAATGAAAACCCACGACATTTACTAGACATCCTAGAGGTAGAAACTTAGTCCCGATAGTTAAAAAGCCAGGAGTAAAAATGGACTGTAACCCTTTGTGAACAGTAATCAAAACCCTTTGCAAGAAGTTAAGCAGCCAGACTCCGGAATGTGATTCGAGGGATTGAGGTCACGTCGAAAAATATCCAGACTGTCAAGGATTTGGACAAGGCACTGACGTACAAACAGCTGATTTCCTACGGCGGTATCTTGAAGGTAATTCATAATACAGCTGGGCGATCTGATTCATATTGACGAGGGTTCAGATGAGGTGATGATAATTTTTAATATAGTAATTAAAACTGCTTTAAAAAGGGCTGTAGTTTTCTTTGTTATAGCAACGATAGTAACAGTATTGGGAACAGCAATAACTTACTTTGTCAATCCTGATTTACAAGGAATAATGGAATCCCTAGGAGATAGTTCTTCGGATCAATTGAAAGAATCTACAGGGATAAAAAAAGTATGGGCGTACATTGTGAATAATGGGTTCATGGTACCTTTGCAAATGTTTGTATTGGCTTTAATTCCTATACCGTTTCTGTATCTCATAAATGTAATATCAACTGCACTTATCCCTGGTATCCTTTTCGGTGTTGTTTTGCAGATGGACTTTATAAAAGGCATTGAGATAATTGCGTCTACCATTCCTCATTATTTGGTTGAAGTTTTTGCATTTTGTTTATTTGCAGCAGCTCTATTTGAGCTAAATCGAGTCATTAGAGTAAAAGTTAGAAGTTTATTCAAGAATGTTAAAGATGAGGTTCCTCTTTTTAAGGGAATCTTAGGCACAATAAAAATGTATGGAGTATTAATATTACCGATGATTATTGTAGCTGCATTTTTGGAGACTTACATAGCTGATATCATATTTAACCTGTTTCAGTAACAGGTTCGACAATCAGGGGCGATTGGTAAAGATCGAGAAGGACAGTAAATGCTGTCCTTCTTTTCTTTTTCTTCGCCGAAAGTGAACCAATGTGCTGCAGAAGAAAAAGCGTGGCGTTTGTCTACGACCGAAGTGTCATCTAGCCCGCCGTTTTCTGCTTCTAATCATTATCAGTTTGCTGCACTCAACTTTTCTGTGGAAGGGGGACATCAACGGTAAATGATAGCTCAATAATACAAAGAAAGCAGCAGAACAACATGATCGGCTGCTTTTATTCAACTAACGGGCAGGATAGTTTAACAAATAAGTCGAAGATTTAAGAGGGATTACCCTTGCTTAAGGAGGAAAGAGATGACGTTGAATTATAAAAACGTTGTTCACGAAATGCGTAGGCTATTGCCGGCATTAAATACTCTATACATAAAAGAGCTAAATGAAATATGGAAAGAAGAGGGGAAGATTCCGCCTCACGTTGCATTTGGCAATATACTGAATCCGTATTTAATCAACCTACTCCAAATTAATCATGAATTAACTAAAAGTGAGGAAAAATTACTTGTTATAATTTTTGAGTTTATTAAACAAATGGCTTTAAGTAATGATGATGATGATGTTCGAAATGTTGTAAGTGTAACAGTTATGGCTCGGCTAGGCGACGATACAACAGTTTTGACTAACGCCTTGAAATATCTAGGGAAACAAACAAAAGTATTGTCTAAAGAAATTGAAGCGAGTTATGGAAGAAGTGGCAATCTAAAGATTCTAGATTCAACTATCGAGGAACGATAGCTCAATAAAGCAAAGGAGGCAGCCGACCATCACGTTCGACTACCTTTGTTAAGCTAACGGGCAGGTTAGTTCCAACATGTGGATTGTCTTAATAAGATAAAGTAGGAAGTTACCTTTTAGTGAATGGGAGGGTCATTTAATGAAAGGTCAAGTTTATGTTGAGTATAGAAGGCTAGGTTTATTTGCTGTAAAGACTGCAGTCAACGATTTCTCCATAATTGAGGTCCGAAATGGACTCCCTTCTTTATGGGACGAGCTGATCGGGGAGCTTCATTCAATTGGCGAGAAGCAACTATACAATGAGACAACAAAAGAAGGCTTAGATGTTTCCATAAAATTTATACATACAACATTAGCCGAAGCGAAGAACTACATTAAAGGTGCTGTTAGAGGGAAATAGTTGATGGAATAGCTAACGGACAGGTTAGTCTAAGGACAAAAAGGAACAACGAATACTCTATCTCTAAAAGGGAGGAGAACACATTGCATAATATGATGAACAAGAGACAATTTATTGAGATGATAGTTAAAGAACAACGTTCTGTAGTACTTAAAGTTAATAATCAAGATAAATTTTTCCGTGGTATTTCAAAAGAATTAAATGAGGGCTACTTATTTGTTGAAACAGAAGAAGGCATAAACTATAAATTTAAAATGGATGACATCATTGAGATTTATGCTATCAAGTCTTCATCGCCTGAACATATTGCTATACAATCCCCCAGTTTGACGAAGGGTAGCAAGGATGACCTTGAAAACCTCGTACTCCTGTTTGAATATTTAAATGACGATGTAAAGGAACAAATTATCTTTTCTTTATCAGAAGTGATTGGTAAGCAAGTGATCATTTCGAAAAAGGATATGGATTCATACAAGCTATCTGAAATTGAGATGATTGTTAACACCATAAATGGATATCTACTGACTATTAAAACACAGGATATTTTTCGTTCGGAAATTTCTGAATTACACAACAATATGGATTTACCTCAAAAGACTTATTTGGGGCAAGGGTTAGATCATAATCTAGAATAAGTTAAAGACAAGGTAACATTCTTATTAATCAACTAACGGGAAAAAGTTAAGGAGGGAAAGAATATAACATTAGTATTTAGAAAGTCAGTAATTGAAGATATAGAAATCTTACTTCCACTTCAAAAAGCATCGTTTCAAGAGGACTTGGATAAATACGAAGACTTGGATTCTAATTCAGCTTGTGAAACATATGAAAAACTAGCTGAGAATATAGAGAAATATCATCATTTTACAATATTAGAGGGAGAAACAATTATTGGCGCGATGGATATAAGAGGAAATGATGATCGTATGCATATTGATAAAGTGTTTGTTTCTCCTTTAAATCAGAATAAAGGAGCAGGTAATGCAGCTATTCAGTTTTTAGAAGAGCAATTTAATAATGTGAAATTATGGACCTTATACACGCCATATCTCAGTTTTCGTAATCATCATTTTTATGAGAAATTTGGATACAGAAAGACCAAAGAGGTTCAGCTTACGCATAAGTTAATTTTATTTAAATACGAAAAATCAACTGTGTGAATACTGTTTTAGTAAACCATTGGTAGTTCAACTAAAGAGAAACTATAATTCAATAAAACCAAGGAGGCAGCCGATCTACAGATTGGTTGCCTTTGTTCATGTAATGGACAGTTATCAAAGCTTCCTCCCGTGCAAAGTAGGAGCGCGCAGCGACATCCAAGATCTGTTCTCTGCGCTGTAAGTGTATAAGCTCATTTTGTTCTTTGGTACGGGGAGACACCTTAGACCTGCAAATTTGGATATAAAAAATGTAATGCATGAGGCAGAGGAATGCAAAACATTCGTTGATGTTCTATAAAATGAAACCAAAGGAAGAAGCCGATCAACTTGATCTGGTTCGGGACAAGAACTTGTACCGATTCAAAAGCAAAGTACCATAATAAGTCGTTATAATAGCGGCTTTTCTTGTTTTTCGATATTGAGTCAATTAGGATCTCTTTGGATGTATTTTTACTATATTGATCTTTAAACATAAATATAGTCATAGCCTTATTAAAACAAGATTCAAGAATATACATATTGACAAAAAGATAGAGGATAATTAAGATTATTATTCGTAATGATTACGAATAAGGAGAGGGACAAGTCTAGTTACAAGGCAATCCAAAGCGAAGAAGGAGACAAATATGAAAAAAAATTGGTTTACAACGGTTTCTTTGATTGTTTTTTGCATCGCATTGTCTGCATGCGCTGCTCCAAACAAAAATATACTTACTGACGGATCTTCTCCTAAAGAACTCAAAAAAACGATTTATATTGGGCAAACCAATATTGCATCTTCAATTAATCCAACAGACTCAGGTGTTCCCTGGTCTCTGACAAGCCACGGAATTAGCGAGAATTTGTATATGTTGAATGAGAAGGGTGAACTCGTGTCTCGCATGATCGATGAGTTAGAGCAATTTGATCAAAATAACTGGAAGGCAACCCTTAAAGGGGATGTATTTTTTTCAGACGGAAGTCCTGTTAATGCCGATGCAATCGTCGAAAGCATGAATCGAATTTTGGCGGAGAATTCTTTTTCCAACTCCACTGCGGGTAAGATGGAATTCACCAAGGTAGATGAATATACGTTCAACATCTCAACAGAAAGACCAACGAAGTTAATGCAATCCGTACTCGCTGAGTGGACGTATATCGTGTTTAAGGAAACGGATGAAGGCAAGTTTATTTTCACCGGACCCTATATGGTAAACGCGTTTAACGCAGGTGTTGAACTCGAATTATCTCCTAATCCGTATTATCCCGATGCGGACAAGCGTTCCAACGTGGTCATCAAAGTATTCAGAGATACCAATGCAATGAAACTGGCCTATGAGAGCGGAGATATCGATATGGCATTTACAATCACACCAGAAGTGGCAGAGATGTTAGAAGAACAAGGCTTTACTGTAAAAAACATCGACGCTGGATATCAGTACTTTGCTATTGTAAATATGGAGAACCAACCGTTAGACGATCTAAATGTAAGAAGCGCTGTAAACGAAGCCCTCAATCGAAATGACATGATCCAAGCTTTGCATGGAGGACGAATTGCTACGGGAGCGTTCGCACAATACTATTCATTTGCGGGTAACCTTACCATTGAATCCAATATGGAACATGCTAAGAAGCAAATGCTGGAGGCAGGCTGGTCGTATAATACAGATGGGTTTCTAGAGAAAAACGGAGAAGTGCTTAAACTTCGCCTGGTTACATATGCGTCTCGGCCGGATTTAACCATTTTGATGCAGGTTGCGGCTTCACAATTGAAAGAATTAGGTGTCGAAACTACGACTGAAATCGTCGATAACATAGATACAACGGCAGCCAAAGGGGATTATGATATCATTTTTTATGCCCAGCATACGGCACCGACAGGAAATCCCTCATTCTTTTTGAATCAGTTCTTTAGAACGGATGGCGGAAAAAATTTCAATCATTATGATTCCGAAGAATTGAATACGATTCTGGACGAGATGGGTGACGTAGGAAATGGCGCTGAGCTAGATACTTTGGCTGTAGATGCTCAGTCAGTGATCTACAAGGACCTGCCCGTTCTGTTTTTGGTTGACCCTCAATGGCATATTGCTGTATCGGAAGATTTGAGGGACTATCAACCCTATGGAGGGGATTATTACATCGTGAACGATCAATTAGGACTGTGAGAACTGATGTGGATCTTGAAGAAAGCTCTCGCTTTTCTATCCAGATGGATCTTGTTTTTGGTTCTGGCATCTATCCTTGTTTTTACCGTTACTAGAACCATTCCGGGCTCGCCGGCAGAACAATTGTTGTTCGCATACCAGCTCGCACCGACAGAGGAGAATATTTCGAGGCTTAATGCCAAATGGGGTTTAGATCAGCCACTGATCCAACAATATTGGACCTGGATTTCTAATTTTGTCCAAGGGGATTGGGGGAAATCGATAGTTAGCAAAACAGATATTAGAGCAGAATTCATGGCAAGACTGCCATACTCTTTAATTATTGGTTTGGGTGGTTTGTTATCTGCAGCCACTCTTTCATTCTTTTTCGGGTATCGTTCAGCCCTGCATCCTAAAGGATTATCAGACAGGCTCACCCGGTTTTTGGCGCTGTTTTCGCAAGCCGTCCCTAATTTTATCATCTCCGTCTTCATCATTTATTATCTTGGTGTTTATCTAGACCTGATACATTTCTTTGGAGCTTCATCCATCCCCAGCGTATTCTGTGCAACGGTTGTTTCGTGCATCTATTCGGTGGGGGGAATATCCCGGGTTGTTAAAACACAGTTTCAGGAGCAAATGAGCCAGACTTACTTTCAATTTGCCCTAACCAGGGGATTTTCTGAAAAGAGAATCTTGTTCCGACATGCGTATAAACCGGTATTGCATGCACTGCTTTCTATCATTATCGCGAGACTGGCTTGGGTTATGGGCGGTAGTGCTGTCTTAGAATTCACGTTTGCTATACCTGGTATTAGTCATTTCCTGGTGGATAGTATGAACGCCAAAGATTATTATGTGCTACAGTCCTACGTTATGATAGTAATGCTCTGGATGTTTGGCATGCACGTAATTATAAATATACTTATGCGTTTTCTGGAAGGAAGAGGGGGAGAATGAGAAAAAAAATGACGTTAATTCTTTTTGGATCAACGATGATTCTATTCTTCCTATTACCTACTCAAGATATTGACAAGGTGAATTTGAATTCCACTTTTCAGGGAATGTCCCAACAACATTTGCTCGGAACGGATAATTTGGGCAGGGATCTGTACTCTTTATTCCTGGGAGGAGCGATGCGTACGCTGACAGTCGTGGGAATCTCAACGGGAATCTCGCTTGTCATTGGCACACTGCTAGGCATGATGGTGGGGTATTATCAAAGATGGATGAAGTCAGTCGTTCATTTCTTTTCGGATTTTTTGTTAATCATTCCATCTTTTATTAGTGCACTCATCATTTCATCCATATTCGGACTGAATCCAGTTACAGCGGGTATCGTTTTCGGCTTGAGCCATATGGGAGAATACGTAAATCAATCGGCGGCTTTAACCAAACGTGTAAAATCCCTTTCTTTTGTTCAAGGAGCAATTGCTTTGGGCATACCGGATTACAAAATAATGATCAAACACATACTTCCCAATATCATGAGGCCGCTCTTAACATTCATGGCAAATAAGGCAAGTACCGTTACACTGTTATATGCTTCATTAACCTTTATCGGTTTAGGCGCGGATGTAAGCAATCCGGATTGGGGTACAATGCTTTATCAATATCGTGTGTATATTCTAAATGCCCCCATGCTAAGTCTTATTCCTGCCACTGGAATACTTCTGTTGTGCTTGTTTTTCCATATTCTATTTGACGATGTTCAGCCTGAGAATCGAAAGAAAGGGGCGTATACATGAGTAAAGCTTTAATTTCAGTGAATGACCTGTCAATGAGTATTGAGGAAAACAAAACATGTTGCCAGATTCTCCAAAATGTCAGCTTTACACTAAACTCCAATCAGTTGTTAGGTTTGGTTGGTCATTCAGGAGCAGGCAAAAGCATGACCATGAATATGCTGTGCGGAATGGTGCCTGAGCATACGAGGGTTTCCGGGAAAGTGATCTTTCATGGGGTGCAGGATATTATGAAACTGAATAAAAAGAAACGACGTCACTATTGTGCCAGAAATATAGCGATCATATTGCAGGATTCAATTAATGCATTAAATCCGTATGAAAAAATCAAGAAGCAATTGGAAGATTCGTTCCTCTTACATCATCCTTCCCAAAAAGACGATCAGGATGTATTTGTTCGCCAATCGCTGCGAGATGTTGGGTTGGAGTATGACAATACATTGTTAAATAAGTACCCCCATCAGTTATCAGGAGGGATGCGACAACGAATCGCAATTGCTATGGCCTTGTACTCCGATGCGCGCGTTTTGATCGCGGATGAACCGACAACCTCACTGGACACGGTGAACCAGAAAGCATTCATAACCTTTCTCAAACAAATGTGTTATACCAAAAATCTTTCCATGATCTATATTAGCCACAATTTAGGACTGGTACAGTATCTCTGCGAGGATGTAATGGTTATGAATCAGGGAAGAATCGTGGAACGCGGGACAGTACGCGAGGTGTTTTCCAATCCTGTAAGAGCCTATACCCAACAGCTTGTCGAGGCAACGAGCCGATTATTGGACATAAGGAGTTCTAAAGGAGATGTCTGATACTATATTGGAGGTCCAACATCTGTCGAAGTCATTTTCAACCACTAATCCATGGGGAAAGAAGAGCCTAACGAAAGGCATTTCAGATGTCAGCTTTTCAGTAAGCCGAGGTGAAATTGTGGGCGTTGTTGGACAATCAGGCTGCGGAAAGTCTACTTTGGCCAAGCTTATACTTCGATTGGCTGACGCGGACAGCGGACAGGTTTTTTATGAGAAGAACAATATTTATAAAATGAATAAATCGCAGTTTAGGCGACTTCGACCTGAAATTCAGTTAATATTTCAAAACTCTTATGATTGTATGAATCCTAAAATGACCGTTCAAAAACTGCTGCTTGAAGCGATGCTGGAGCATAAATTATACAAGAGCAAAAAAGAGGCCGTACACGTTATAAAAAATGTGTTACTGGAATGTGGTATGGGATCAGAATGCTTGACACGTTATCCTCATGAATTGTCGGGAGGACAATTACAACGTATTGCCATTGCAAGAGTTCTACTGCTAAGACCACGTTTTATCATTGCAGATGAAGTCGTCTCAGCTTTGGATGTTCCTGTTCAAGAACAAATTCTGGAGTTGTTTATATCTTTACAAAGGAAATTGCAACTAAGTCTATTATTCATATCTCACGATCTGGCTGTTATTCGCAAAATATGTGATCGAATCATCGTCATGGAACAAGGCGAAATCGTTGAAGTAGGGAAGACAGAAGATATTTTTGAGAACCCTCAGCATCTTTGTACCCGCAAGCTAATCTCGAGTGTTTTAAAATTTTCATATAGTTAGATTCAGATATTGCTTTGTTTGGACAAGGCTCTGATGACTCTGCATAATAATGTGTTGCAGAATGATTCTTTTTGCATTACAATTAATCGTAATTATTACGATTAATTGTAATGCTTACATGCTAATTTTGGAGTTCATTTATTCCAGATAGAACATAATTTGAAGCTATTTTGCACATATAAAGGAGAGAAACGTACTTTGGCTACTTGGAACTTGGAACACACGCAATGTCACTTGTTAATCTGTAACGGTGGTAGCTGCACACAGCTTGGAGCGGATGATATTACGGAGTCTATACGGGATGAAATTCAAAAGCTAGATGCTGATGAGCTCATCCATACCTCCAGAACACAATGTAATGGTCGTTGCAGTGATGCTTGTGTCGTTATTGCTTATCCAGAAGGGGTATGGTACAAAGACATCACCCCTGAATCGGGGAAAGAACTTGTCCAAAAGCACCTTCAGGGTCAACGCCTGGATTCTCATATGGTTTATCATTTTGATCAAACTTTTATTCCTACAGGTACAGCCGTTAAGGGAATAAGCAAAACTAAAAAAACAGATAGTAGATAACGCTATGTTTACTTACCATTCGTAATATGAATATCGGTTTATCCATCAGAAAGTTCATTCGAATCTGGAGTAATCAACGAAAATTGATTTAGAAGCATGTTAAGGAATGTCCTTAAGTATACAAACAAAAGGGAGGAGGAAGCCATCTATGGACTGGCTTCCTCCTCCCTTTTATACAAACTGTCTACCTTCATTAAGAGTGGTAACAATATATGCTAGCAAGCCTATCGCCTGCCTTGAAGTATCATACGTGAAGAATCGAAAGCGCTGTAATTACACTTGTTATAGCTTCCGTATACGGCGTCAACCTGCAGGCCGGCATTATTAATCAGTTCCACGAACTTATCAAAAGAATAAAGTTTGACTCGCTCATGATATTGACGCGATGTATTATCAATCTTGTTACTTATGTTAATTTGCTTTTTTACATATCCATCTTCTATTTTTCGAATTTCTTCTATTTGGAATATGCCATCATTCCGGACCGAGTGGGGGACTAAATGACGAACAACAAATTCAGGATTAAGAAAGTCGATCACAAATTTCCCTCCCGGCTTTAGCACTCTACATATTTCACGTAAAACTTGAACATGATCATCATCTTCTTCGAAATAACCAAATGACGTAAATAAATTAACAACGGCATCAAATCCCCCTTCCAGAGGTAAAGCACGCATATCTCCACGAAGCCAGTTAATGGCTTCTGCACCATCCTGTTTGCGTGCTTCTCTGAGAAGGGCTTCAGACAAATCCAAGCCTGTAACCACATAACCCGCTTCTTGAAGAGCCAAGGAGTGACGTCCCATTCCGCAACATAGATCCAATATTTTTGCCTCGGGAGACAGTTCTAGCCAACTAATCATTTGATCAATTTCGTTTCTAGCACCTCTTGAGTCACGGTGTTTATATACAAGTAAGTAGTCTTCTCCAAAGCTATTTTCATACCATTCGTTCATAATGATCTCCTTCACTTTTATTTCAATGAATTGACTTATTAAAAAAATAAGATATGCTATATTATAACACTTATTCGTAATGATTACGAATAAGAACCGTGTTACTTTCAACAGTTCATAACAAAGGAGGGGGAGTACCTACATGAGAGCTGTTCCTATTTTAGTTCTCTCAGGTTTTTTAGGGAGTGGAAAAACGACATTTCTATCACAAATCCTAAAAGAATGCAATAAGAAGGGCATTAATCCAGCGGTTATTATGAATGAAGTCGGTGAAGTTAACCTCGATGGTCAAATGGTGGAAGAGGTTGTGCCGATGCGTGAAATGCTCAATGGTTGTATATGCTGTACCATTCGTGGAGATTTATCTATGGAGTTGATGAATTTAATTGAAGAGGAGGCTCCCGATTTAGTTATTATTGAATCAACGGGGGTTGGAAATCCAATTGAAATTTTGGATGCAATCACGGAGACGGCTATGGGCACTGCAATTGAAATCAGGGCGTATATCACGATCGTTGATGCGAGGGACTTTTTGCATCGGTTTGGCAAAAAGAAAGGTAGGACCTACCGGTTGATGAGAGATCAAATTCGATGTGCATCAGTTCTTTTACTTAACAAGAGTGATTTGGTTAGTATAGAGGAGTTAAATCAGATAAAAGAAGAGGTAGCGGCGTTAAACCCTGTTGCTCCTATTATACCCACTGTTCAAAGTATCTCGAGTCAACTCGATTGGAATCTATTTCTTGAGAGTAGTCATAACACCTCAATGTTACCATACGCAGCGAATGTACAGGAAGAACAGTGCATTCATAACCATAACAACCATGAAGATGGGCATAACCATGCTCATCACTTACACGATGACCATCATTCTTATGAGCACTTGATGGTACATACTCATTATTTTCCCTGCTCTTTAGATAAAGTCAGTTTTAGACAGATGTTTAAAATGTTGCCCGATAACATCTATCGCGCAAAGGGAATCTTCACAGATACGGAAAGCGGAAAAAGAATGATGTTCCAATATGCGTTTAAAGAGTTGGAACTGTTTCCTATTCAGCCTAAAGGAAAAGTACAAGATGTGGCCGTATTTATTGGTGAGCATTTTCCGAAAGAGGATATTACCAGAAAACTGGAATGGATTGTTTCCACAAGTTTGAAATTAAACACTAAGGTTTAACAATGTTGCTTTCGTCTACAAAAGAAGGAGTCGCCCAATCTGAATTGTGCGACTCCTTCATGGTTATTAAATTGATGATAATTATTATTTTTAGTCAGCTACGCAACCAGCAAACTGTTCACGGAACCAATTCTCGTCCAAATTTCGCCCGATAATAACAAATTCGCTAATCGGTTCTTCGCTGGTTTTCCATTCTCGATCGGGAAACGCACCAAATAACATATGGATACCTTGGAATACTATTCTTTTTTTGGAGCCCTTGATGTTCAAAATTCCCTTGTAACGAAACGTATCTGTACCGTGATCTTGAAGCCATACGTTAATGAATCGTTCGAGTTTATTTAAATCAAGTGGTCGAGTTTCTCGGAAAAACACGGAGGATACCTCATCGTCATGATGATGGTGATGGTCTTCCTCAAGGAATTCTGGTTCTATTTCCAGTTTTTTGTCTAGATCGAAAGCACCGATTCCTAGAATTTGTTTCACGTCAATTGAAGATTGCTGCGTTCGATAGATTTTAGCAGCCTTGTTCATGCCCTGAAGGCGATGCTCAAGCTGTTGCAATTCCTCTTGTGAAACAAGATCGGTTTTGTTCAATAGCAGTACATCCGCGAAAGCCACTTGTTCCTGTGCCTCATGCCCTTCGTCAAGATGCTGACCAGCATGTTTGGCATCTACGACCGTAACAACTGCATCCAATTTGTAAAAATCGGCAATCTCCTGATCTACGAAAAAAGTCTGTGCCACTGGAGCTGGATCTGCCAAACCTGTCGTCTCAATTAATACACGATTGAAATCTACCTTACGGGAACCATTTATTCCGAGCTTCGCATTCTTCAAATCACTAAGAATACGGATAAGATCTCCTCTCACCGTACAACAAATGCAACCGTTGTTCATTTCGAAAATTTCTTCGTCTGCACCAACTACAAGTTGGTTATCAATACCAACTTCTCCGAACTCATTAACTATGACAGCGATCTTCTCACCATGATTTGCGGTTAAAACATGATTGAGCAAAGTGGTTTTTCCTGCTCCTAGGAAACCAGTAAGAACAGTAACAGGGATGGTAGTATCCTGAATGGTAGACATAATGTTTGCTCCTTTAAAATAATTAATAGTAATTATTACGATTAAATCATATTCGAATAACTATTTTTTGTCAAACTGCAGCAGCACATCTAGAAACATACAACCAATCTCCATTTAGAATTTAACAAAAATTGATTTAGGGGATGGCTACACGATTTAGGAGGAGAAACGGATGTATAAGCTTGACATAAACAGATAAAACAGATTATGTTTAATTAATAGTAAATATTACGATTAAAACTCTGGAAACATGGAATCTGTATCTATAATCTATCCCTAATTCAATGGATAAGGAGCGAATGTCATGGAGTATACATACGAGAAGCTAATTGATGATATGTCTTCTCGAGGAGTAAAACTTACAACTCAGCGAAAACTAATCGCTGAGGCTATAATAAATTTCCATAAGAACATTTCACCGCGCCAAATTCATGACTATCTATCAAAATATATCCCAGGGGTCAGTTATGATACCGTATATAGAAATCTTAGATTAATGGTGAAAATCAGTGTTCTTGAAGAATACCATATGATATCAGGAGTGCGGTTTGCGTTGAAATCTAACCATATTAACATGACCTATTATTTTATTTGTACAGATTGCCGACGAACTTTCCAAAACGAATTCACTCCGAATCATGAACAGGTTCATCCACCAGAGGCAGTTCATGTGTTATCTCGTAGCATGGAAATACATGGAGTATGTAAAGAATGTGTTTAAGAGTTTGAACGAAATAACCATACAAGATATTAGAATAAATACCGTCAGTACTGGTTGCTGACGTTTTGTTACCAATACATCCAACTAGATCGGGGTGGGAAACTGAATGATATCCATCACAGATAAAATTAATTTACTAGAGCTTGATATGTTTTTTTTGGGCAAACATAGAACTATCCATCCTATACTGATCCATGATGGCAATTCGAAGATACTTATTGATGCAGGATTACCACATCAGTTCGAACAAATGAAAAATGAATTGCTTAATGCAGGGATTTCGACCGCTCAGCTCACTCATATATTAATTACACATCAGGATTTGGATCATATCGCTTGTCTCCCTGAATTATCCGCGGTAAATTCCTCTGTTAGTATCTGTGCACATAGTTTAGATGCTCCATATATCCGTGGCGACGAAAAGTTGATTAAGGATAACATCGTTCCCTGGCAGTCCGAACTGAATGCTTTACCCTCTAGCAGAGTGGATCAGCTACTATCTGATCACGAAAAGATGAACATAGGAGGTGGAATTAAGGTAATTCACACACCTGGTCATACGAATGGACATGTGAGTTTCCTACTTGAAGAAACCGGTCAACTCGTAGTTGGTGATGCACTCTTTTATATCGAAGGACAGTTGATCATTCCTGGGCATGACCTAACTGTAAACGTACAGGAAGCAATTTACTCTCTCGAAAAATTACTTACCTATGAATTTGATGAGCTGCTTTGTTACCATGGCGGCATTTGTCCCGATGGAAAGAATCAGATTGAAAACTTACTTAACTCTCTTGATTGATAAAGTTAATGAAGCAAGTATCAATACACTTTGATTTGTTAGCAGCAATCGTTTCCCGTTCTGGTTATTGTGTTGACATATAAACTAAACAACGATATAGTCTTATTTAATCGTAATAATTACGATTAAATAAGACTATATTTGTCTGCATCATTAATAATAGGCATAGGTGATACCCTATGGATCAGAGCTTGCTCAGGGGCATGTATTGATAATCCTCTGCCTTCGCTTGTGGAAGCAGTTTAATACGAAATCTGAATACAAATAAACATTCAAAAGGAGATGTATCTGAATGGCCAAAAAGTCAAAAGTAGTGCGTGAAAAACAACGTCAGGCGACTGTAGCCAAGTACGCAGAGTTACGCCGGGAGTTGAAAGAAAAGGGAGATTATGAGGCATTGCAAAAATTGCCACGTAATGCATCACCAACCCGCTTGAAAAACCGTTGTGAACTGACGGGACGCCCAAGAGGATATTTACGCAAATTTAAGGTATCACGGATTGTTTTCCGAGAACTGGCTCATCAAGGCCAAATTCCGGGTGTTACCAAATCAAGCTGGTAAAAAGGAAGAATCAATATGCTTACGAATGTGCTGAAGCAAGTGCCTAACAAGGAGCAATGTAAAAATGAATAAAAGTGCTAGACACGATGAGTATGTACTACCGGATAAGGCTGAGAGGCTTCGGTTATTCGGCTCAGTCGATCCGGTACAGGGAAATAAACCGGTTCGCAAAGAAGAGATGCAGGATTTGCAAAATAGTAAAAATGACTTTCTATTTGAATTGCAACAGGTTGGAATAGATAACGTGAAGTATCCTTTAGAGGTCATTTCGGCAAAGGACCCTGAGAAGTTGTCCAGTATCGGTAATTTTCGACTGACAACATCGCTGGACCGCGAATCCAAGGGGATTAACATGAGTCGTCTGATGGAGCAGCTTCAGCGTAGCCGCACTCACGGACTGAGTGATCGGATTCCGGATCTAATTACGTTAACGCAGCAGATTGCTGAACAGATGCATCAACCGAAGGCAGAGTTGAAAGTCACATATCCCTGGTTCTACGAACGGGCAGCACCCGTAACGGGGGGTTCGGGTTTAAACCATTCGCTCGCTACGGTGACTGTTATTTGGGAAGCTGGCAAGACTCCGGTTATCCGAGCCGGTCTACATATACAAATCACGACTTTGTGTCCCTGCTCGAAGGAAATCAGTGAATATAGTGCGCACAATCAGCGGGGCGTGCTCCGTATACAGGTGCAGAGTAGCCCAAGCGAAAATTTGCCAGGCTACTGGAAGGAAGAACTGTTGAATGCGGCTGAATCGAATGCAAGCAGCTGTCTCCATCCTGTTTTAAAGAGACCAGATGAGAAACGGGTTACAGAACGTGCATATGAGAACCCAAGGTTTGTTGAAGATATGGTAAGGCTGGTGGCGGCCGATTTGTACGAGAAACACTGGGTAAGCAAATTTAAGGTGGATTGCCGCAATGAGGAGTCCATTCATCAACATGATGCAGTAGCACGCATTGTGTATGATAAGTTTAAGCAACAGTAGAGTACGAAATGTCTGATGATTATATATCAAAAAACGCCGTGTAGCATATTCTGCAACGGCGTTTTTTGATGATGAATTTATCCTTCTTTCGTGATGATATTCTTTGGATTATCTGTCGTAACATGGTCTCGTCTTAAACTCACATTATTGAGTTGGCGTAATGCTCTTTGATGTCGAAAGACAAAAGCTTGGTTTTTGCCGAAAAAGAGGACGAGATGTTTCGATTACTAGTTTGCTTTTATCTCATCATTGTGATTAGGAATATGATTTTAATTTCGCTTCAAGAATTAACTTTAGACAGAGCAACTTTAAATTTTAAGAATTGCTGAGTGGTTTGAAAACTTTGAAAAAAAACGAACTATATACATACGCAATAATTAGAGGAAGGAGATACGAAATGTAAGTCCAAAACATATTCCAACCATTAAAGTAGGAAACAGTCCCCAATTCTTTTGCTATCCATTCTATTATTGTCAGTACAAAAGCAGAGATAATTACTGTTAGCCATGGATGTGCACGTCGCATATTAATGTAGTAAATTACGAGGCATCCAGCCATAGGAAAGAGGCCAAGATCGAAAGGCAGAGCTGCAAATGAGCGGTTAGTAAATTCAGGATGTAAGCGCCAGAAATAATTGAAACCGATATTGTTTATAATGGAAGACGTTGCTATACCTAATGGATAAAAAATTTGGAGTATATATAGTTTTTTTCTTAAAATACAGCAACCTACAATAAGAGGGATGACAAAACCTAATACAATATTCAAAAACATACAATCACTCCTTCAGTAGTTATTTCTATTGTTCACGGAATTGTTTCTTATAAACATGTTCTAGAGATGAATAAAGAAAGCAAAAAAGAAAACAAATTAGATATTCTTGATGTGTTATGAACCGGTAGTGGAGCTGGAGGTTAGCTAGGAGAAAACATTTGTTAAATCAACTTTGGTAGAGAAAAGAACCGAAGGGTTTAGCCTAAATACATTGCTAACGTACGCTTTGCAACTCAAGTTGCTGATTCAGACTTTGGAGTAGATATCTACGTGATCTACAAACATATTGACTATATCTAGAATCAAAGTTATGCTTAATCGTAATAATTACGATTAAGCAACTGTATGCCAATTCACTAATAAAGACTTGTTATGAACGAAGTTGTGATAGAACTAGAACTCGTTTTGTGAAATTTAATCTCACACAGAATTTGATCAGATCATCGGGTCTCGGAAGTGATTGGCATCCATGTTGACAAGGAGGCGATAGAAATAATGAAAGTTGTGGAGTAACTTAATGCAATTGAAGTTAAAACATTAAAACTTGCGTACATAGAGGAGAATATACTATATGTCAAGAAAATTGGTTGTTCAACTTTACACTTCTATCGTCTTTATTGTTATGTTGGCAGGTTGCAGCGGGGGCAATGCTGTAGATTTGATAATCACAGATAAAGGAAATGAACTGGTATATGCTACAGCAGTAGATATTAATGATATGAATCCCCATGTGTATATAGGCTCAACGTCAGCGCAAGGGGTGGTATACGAGTCATTGATTGAAAATACAGAAGATGGAATCAAGCCATTGTTGGCCGAATCCTGGAAGGTTTCCGATGATGGAAAAGTGTATACCTTCCACCTAAGAAAAGATGTAAAGTTTCATGATGGGGAGCGATTCAATGCAGATGCTGTAAAGAAAAATATTGAGGCCGTGCAAGATAATCCTAGCGCGCATTCCTGGATTAAGCTGTCCACAAAAATTGTGAGCGTCAAAGCAATCAATGAGTATACGGTTGAAATCAATCTATCAGAGCCTTATTACCCGGCTTTACTTGAATTGTCGATGACCCGACCTTATGTATTTATCTCACCTAAAAATTTTAAGAACGGTGGAACAAAGGATGGCGTAAACGGTTACAACGGAACAGGTCCTTATACAATAGCAGAACATAAAATCGATCAATATGCCGTATTTAAAGCCAATGAAAATTATTGGGGCAAAGCACCTGATGTGAAAAAAATCACGGCAAAAGTGCTTCCTGCAGGTGAAACGACATTTTTGGCTCTGAAAAAGGGAGAAGTCAACTTTATTTTTACAGATGATCGAGGCGCAAATAGTATAGATGTAGAAGCGATGAATCAGTTAGTTGAATCAGGAGATTATCAACTCGTTAGAAGTAAAGCAATGAATACGAATATGCTCGTGGCCAATAGCAGCAAAGCGGATAGTCCTGTTAACGAAACCGCTGTTCGCGAAGCGCTCTGGTATTCGATTGACAGAGAAACAATTAGCAATCAAATTCTTCATGGTACTGAAACGGCTGCCTATACGCTATTTTCCTCCAACGTCAATTATGCAGACGTCGAGTTGCAAGAACGAGGTTATGATATAGAAAATGCAAAAAAGATACTGGATGAGGCTGGATGGAAATTAGATAATAACAGCGAAGTCAGAATGAAAGCTGGAATCAAATTAACGATGAAAGTTTACTATGACGTCAACTCTCCCTCCCAAAAAAAGCAAATGGAATTCATCCAAGACAACGCAAAAAAGATAGGGATTGGACTGGAGCTTATCGGAGAACAGGCTTCTTCTATCGCAAATAGAAGATCCACAGGTGATTATGATTTATTGTTTAACAATACATGGGGGCTCGCTTATGATCCGCAAAGCACAGTCGCTGCCTTTACATCCAAATCATCTTTTTTCTATACCACCAAGGGCATTGCGGAAGCGGATAAGCTCTATCAGAAAATTGATCAGGTTATGGGGACTATGGATGAGGAAGTTCGTCAATTGTTATATGCGGATATTTTGAAAATTGTTCATGATGAAGCCGTCTTTATTCCCACTAATGGAGTCGTTACTATTGTGGCCCCGAAGAACCTTCAAGGTATCTCATTTAAGCAAACGCAATATGTGCTCCCATTCGAGGGAATGCACTTCGAATAAAGTATCTGATCCACGTCGTGTATAACACCATTTTAATCCATCTTAAAAAAGACGCTCGCTACGTCGTTTAAAGTATACATGCCAAATAACCTCCGTTAGTTAGGAGGTTATTTGGCATGCGTAGAAAGGATCAACCACCTTTTAACGATCCGTTCCAGAAGATTCAGCGGTGGAAGGGATTTTCCAACTACGGGATGTTAGCCGTTTGTGCCATAGATGGCGATATTGGCCTTCATGCTGAATTAGCTCATTATGTGTGCCTTTCTGAATCAGGTTGCCTTGATCCAGAACGATAATTTGATTTGCGCTGCGGATTGTAGACAATCTGTGAGCGATGATGACCAGTGTCTTATCCTTGACCAGTTCGCTGATCGCTTGCTGGATATGCTTCTCATTGTCTGGGTCGATGCTTGCGGTAGCTTCATCAAGCAGGACGATTGGCGCGTCCTTCAAGATTGCCCTGGCAATTGAAATTCGCTGTTTTTCGCCCCCTGACAGCTTTCCGCCTCCTTCGCCAACGACCGTATCGTAGCCATGTTCCAATGAGGTGATGAACTCGTGGCAGCGTGCTTTTTTTGCTGCTGCAGCAACCTCCTCAAAAGTGGCGTTTGGTTTACCGAATAGAATGTTCTTATAGATTGTATCATTGAACAAATATACTTTCTGAAACACCATGCTGATGTTCTGCAACAGGCTTTTGCTGTTCATCTCCTTCACGTTGACACCTCCAACAAGGACCTCGCCCTGCTGGACATCCCAAAAGCGGACGATCAGGTTAGCTATCGTTGTTTTGCCCGATCCGGATGCTCCAACAATTGCAGTCATACTCTTCTCGGGAACGCGAAAGCTGATGTTGCGCAATGTTGGGTTTTCCTCATAAGAGAAGGATACATCCTTAAACTCGATATCGAATCGCTTCAAGGGAATATCATAGCCATCCTCATCGATAATGTTGACGTTAAGCAGCTGCTCATACCGATTCAGTGCTGTCTCCATGCCCCTTAGTTGGCCAGCTTGTGAACTCAACGCTCTGACAGGAAGATACATGTAGTGCACATAGACGATGAGCATCAGCATCAGCGAGATGCTCATCGTGCCAGTATGATAGAAGGCTGCTGACATAAAAACCGTTAATGCAGTGGCGAGAGAAAGCCATATTTGATAATGGAAGTTTGGCGGTGTGAATTTCTCTTCATAATTGATCGAATAATCGCGCGCATTTTCAATCGTTTCGTTGACAGCTTTGGCTTTTTCGCCAGTCATGTTCAACGATTTGATAATAGACATGCCGCGCACGTATTCCAGGATAGACGAGGTCAACCTGGATTGCTGTTCCTGCCTGATTGGTGAGTGCATCTTGCCTACTCGCTGCAGCCGTTCTAGCGCGGCTAAGGCAAATAGGGCAAGGATGACCGTCACAATTCCAATCCGCCAATCGAGTATGAGGAGCACAACACAACCAATCAATAAGGAACTGAATCCGTTCACAACCTTGTCCATGGCCTTCATACCCTGTACCTCGATAAAAACCAGGTCAACTGAGATGGAAGACGTAACCCTGCCCAGATTGCCTTCTGTAAAGTAGCTCATGGGAAAACGTTTAAGAAGGTCACCGATCACTAGTCGTTCGCGGGCGGATATTTCATATCCCGTGCCGCTTTGCAGGGTAAGGAATAGACGCCGCAGCACAAATCGCGCCAGAATAGCAGCCACCATAATACCGCCGCTCAGCCAGCCGTCCATGCTTGTTAAGGATTGGTCCATGATTTTTGTGAAAATATAAAGCAATACAAAGACAGGGGTGTTCGCCAACAGACTTTCCAAGAAGCTGAAGACGAACGCAAGCTTGATCCGCCACGAATGCTCACCTGCGAGAAAAAGCATTCTGCCAATAAACCTAAGCACGCAGATCACTCCTTTCCTTCACCTTAATATCCCAGTTCATAGATTCCATATGTGCTCCCCACATCAGTTTATAAAGTGGAGAAGAACTTAGGAGCACTTCGTGTGTACCTTGAGCAACCACTCTCCCTGTATCCATGAGAATAATCTTGTTCGCTTCAACAATCGTCGAGAGACGGTGGGCGATAACCAGCAGTGTTTTCCCTTTAATAAGGGTATTGAGCGCTTCCTGAATTTTGTCCTCGTTCTCGGGGTCAGTTGCCGATGTGGCTTCATCAAGTACAACAATCGGTGCATTCTTCAACATGGCTCGCGCTATTGAAAGGCGTTGACGCTGCCCCCCTGACAGCTTATCGCCCGCTTCGCCGACAATGGTCTGATACCCGTGCTCCAATGTCATGATAAAATCATGGCATTGGGCATATTTGGCCATCTGAATAATTTCATCATCAGTAGCATCTGGCTTGCCCATTCGTATATTCTCCATGATGGTCGTATTGAACAAATACACATCTTGGGAAACATAGCTGATGGTGTTCATTAACATCTCGAAAGTAAGGTGTTGGACCGGAATTCCCCCGATCGTAATTTCACCGCTCTTCACATCCCAGAAACGAACGAGCAGCTTGGCTATGGTTGATTTACCTGCGCCCGATTCACCGACCAACGCCGTTACATGGTTCGCTTCCGCAGTGAAGCTCAGCTTCTCGATCACATTCTGATCCGAATAACCAAACGAAACGTCGTGGAATTCAATCGTGAAGTGAGACGGTGCTTCACGAATCATGCCTTCCTGTATCTCCGGCTCATCAAACAATTGCTCGATTTTCTTTGCTTTCTCCTTCAGGTTGGGGAGTAAAGGGATGAATTCGACCAGCCGGAGCAGAGGTTGCCCCATACTGAGTGCCAACATGATACATAAGACAAATGTGCCAAATGTAAGCGAGCCGTTGTTATATAAGTTCGTTCCAACGGGAAGAAGAAACACCAGGGTTGATGGCAGGATAATGCTGTAAACCGTCATATAGCTCCATGATATACGATACCAATCGAGCGCTGTTCGCTTATAGTGCTCTACGGATGAAGAATATTTACGAAAAGATGCTGTTGTCTGGTTAAATACCTTGATGACTTCAATACCTGAAATATACTCAATAATTGTATCGTTCATTTCTTTTGCTGCTTGATAGTAAGGAGCTATTCGTTTCTTACTATTCTTCATCATGAAGGAAATGGCTAAAATACCGACAGGTACTGTGCCAAGAGAGAGCAGAGCGAGACGCCAATCAATCATTAATAGGGTGCTGGTTATAATGAGGATGGTAAGCAGATTGGAAATGCCTTCAGGAATACTATGTGCCAAAATGATCTCCATATCTTCGATGCTTTCGACAAAGTTTTTCTTCAAACTGCCTGCACCGTGTCGTTGTATTGCTCCCATCGGCATCATCCTCAGTTTATCAGCGGAGCGCTTGCGCATGCCCATAAGGGTGTCGTAAGCGAGATGGTGGGAAGCAGTTAGTCCTTTATTGTGGGTGTAAGATCGAAGTACCAAGGCGATAAACATCATACAGGCCGTCGTAGCCAAATTGCTTAACGTCACATTGCTCTCCCCGGTCAATTGTATGATGATATCGTAGGTGAAATAAAAAGGCAGTACACTCAACGCTCCACTGATTCCTAAATAAATGATAGCTTTATACATCTGCTTCCTGTGTTGCTTCGCATACTTGTAAACTCCTAATATTTCTTGCATGGAGACCAACCTTCCCTAGTACTATGAATTTGTATCGTCAAGCCAGATATATCCAACTCCTGAACCCTCATTTCATGTTGTACGGGGGAGTCAGTATTATTCAATCCATACAATAAGAGACCTCGTAGCTGGGCTGGTACAATCTTTCAGACTAGGAGGTTTTGTTTTCATTATCGGAATCGTTTAGCTGGTTAAGTCACTGTAATATATCCTGATATTTTTGTTATCGATATCCATTCCACCACATTCATTTACTGAAGCGTCAATTTTTGTGTCAAGGGCGGTGTCAGTATATACTTCAGCAGGGTTATTTATCCTGTTCCTAGCAAAATCAGTCAGTAAGGTAACTGGAATACGTGTATTTTTATGTGTGTTAGAATTGGAAGTTGCTTCATCTCTTTTATTCGTAATCATTACTATTAATAAATTATAGAACTATGGATTTTTATTGTCAAATGACTGTCTAAGATCTGTGATTCTGGGTTCATCAACAACACGGAGAATTAGTTGCTAGCACTGAGCTACAGATGGACAAGAATAGATGGAAAGGGGAAAAATGCTGCCACTCGTAAATATACTTTTAGCATGGTAAAGAATGAACAAGGATATTGATGATATTTTCCCCTATCTTTTATCAGTGGACTCCTATCCTTGTCCCGTAAAATACAAAAGGAGTGCATTAAATCTAACCATTAACGCTTTAAAATGGAGTCTAGTAGTTTCAATATCCGAAAGTCGCTTTTTAGCGGATTCTTCACTTTATATGGGTAGAAGTTCTTGTTTAGATTCTGAAAGAAGAGAGGTAAGGGATTAAATTTTATTTCATATAACTCAAGTTAGACGTAGTATAATTGTTCGTTATATCACAAGTTTATTTATCAGTGAAATTGAATAAAACTATATGTCCAGTTATCTTTTGTTGATCAGCTAATAGAAAACTCTGTTTGTAACATAAAGGAGCATGCCAAAAAGCTGATCCAATTGTTTGAAGCAGCAATTTGTAAATATCCTATTTAAGTTGCTAATTGTAAGACATGGATTCGAAAACTTTTCAATTAATCCGCGGCGTCATTTTTTTGGTTTAAGCGTTCGTGGAATCATTGTTGGTTTGTTCATGGTTCAGCTGGCTCATTTCTCTTTACAAAAATCTACCGGATAACATGGAGATGTATGCAATAGATTTATGGGACCTTCAATCCGAAGCAAGGCAGTGATCTTTCGATATCTATACCGGAACTTGTGCTGAGTACAAGCTTAACTACTTTCTCGACCATCGGATCTGGATGCTCTCTCTCCCAGATTGTCTTCCAGCGGTAATAACGTTCGTTTTGATAGGAAATATCGCACTAACTGAAGATTGGATTAACAAATCTCTTTAATCTCACTATTATTCTCAGCAATATTCTTTCTTATGGTACTCGATCTTATTCTCTCAGAGATTCTATTGAGAAGCCGATTTGAACATACAATTTTAGATTGGCTTGTATTTATTTATATGGATTCCTATCAACCATATGGGGTCCACGGTATATTGGCATAATCAATTTAATTTTAGTTTTTGCATATGCTTATTATGCTGCTACCTGTAGCATAAAAAAGTAACTGAACATCAGAATATCTTCTGACTTTACTGTCGTTTATTATTCTCTGCACGATTATTTTAATTCTTAAAGATGCTACGAGCGGTCTGTAAGAGTTTGCTCTGCGGCTAGCTTGTGAGAGCGATTTGCAGGGTACATAATTTAACTTGGATACGAAAATGGTTTAGAGGTATCGACGCTGTACTAAGTACGACCATTGGGGAGTTTAGATTCTATAGTTTATAGAGATGCTGTCTTTTACATTTCCTTGTATTCTCACTGTATCGCCTCTATATTTAAGTGTAATTGTTATGCGCTTACTAAATGTTATTAACTGATTGTTCTTTTAGTTTTTAAATGGTAATATAAGGATTCAAAGGGAATGTTTTAGGTGAGGAGCTGAGATAATGACTGCTACAGTGCCTCGTGAAAATGAACAACTTTTTTTTGTCGATAAAGAAGTGATTATCGTGAAGGTATATCCAACTTTTCAATTAGCAAAAGTTCGTTACCCTAGCTCTATGGATACGTTCATGGTGGATTTCCATGTATTACAACGAGACGCTGAAGAAAGAAGTTCTTTATCAATATCATTATTAGGTGGGGTAGTATGATTCTAAAGTTTATAGACACTCCTTTAGACGGAAGGTCTTGGGAAAAATTAATTAATTCATGTTATAGGACAAAGTATCAAGATGAGCATTTTACAGAAATACCTGCTGTTCATGGTGGTGATGCTGGTATTGAGGGTTTTACACGAAGTGGAAGAGTTTACCAATGTTACTGTCCAGAACGTAGTTACACAGATGATGAGTTACATGACCACTTAAGAGATAAAATGACCAAAGATATTGGTAAGCTGATATCACCTAAGTATGCCGATAGATTGAAGGGGTTGGGTGTGCCTGTGATTAAAGAATGGCATTTTGTCATTCCTGAATATAAAGATTCAAGGATCATATCACATGCAGAAAACAAGCGCAAAGAAGTTATAGCATTAAAGAATTCAGACCCAAGCAATTATGAATACATATGTGACGACTTTATTATTGTGATAAAACAGGCAGAAGATTTTAAGGTGGAGATATCCAGAATAATAAGAACAACTTTGACGGATATGCAGCTTAATATTGCAATTCACCATACAACGAATGATCCGGATTGGTCACAATGTGATTCAGAAAAAGTTGAGAACATCAAAAGAAAAGTAAAGGCTGTTAGAGGTGATGATGATGAATCTGACGAGGACTATAAAGAACTTGTAAATATGTATATTAATTCGTACATCAATGGCTTGGAAATTTTAAAAGTATTAAGAGTATCGTATGCTGAAGTTTACGAGGATATATTTACTTTAGAGCAATCATACAAAAAGGAAGTAGCCTTTAAAACTAGGATGAATACTAACAGATCAATAAATGCACAACTTTTTAACGAGATTTTAGATGATTTTCAAAAAAAATTGGAACAGTTTAAATATCTAAATATAGCATCGATTATGGAATTAAAGCTTGACCTTATAAGTGGATGGCTTGCTGATTGTTCCATGCAATTCAGAAGCAGGTGAGTCGAAGATGAATGATAAAAACTATATTATAGCAGACGAAATCGTATTTGAAGCTAAACCAGATGCTGTACCTTATAACTATCGGATAAGCTATAAAATTGCTCAATTATGCTTAATTATGGATATGTGTAGTCGTGGTGGTTGTTCCTTATTAAAGCTACACATGATTTCAATTGGGCTTAGTACAAAACAAGATATGGAAATTTTGAAAGATTTGGCATACGATCGACATATAAATTACACTGTGGTTCGCTTTGACCCAGCAGTAAATCATGCTATACGATTTGCAGTTGCTGATGGGTTAATTGTTCAACAACAAAATGGCTTATATAAGCTTAATAAGATAGGAAAAAATTATGTGAGAAATATCATTAAGGACAAGCAATTAATGAAGGATGAAAAAAGATATTTAGCTTCTTTGTCAACGATGTTAACTGAAGAGAAAATTAAGGCTCTTACATCTTTGTGGAGGTATTCCAGTGCTGAGAATTAATCGATTAAAAATTCAAATTAATACAACTAATGGTCTATACGGATATGATGAATTATTTACGGATGGATTAAATATATTGGCTAGTGAAGACAACACTAGTGGTAAAAGCTCTGTTATTGCTGCTATTTATTATTGTCTAGGTTTTGAAGAAATCATTGGTGGAAGAGGTGAAAAAGTACTTACAGCAGTCTATAAGACAGCTATTGAAGAGGGAGAAGAGGTTTGGCCAGTCGTAGAGTCAGGAGCTTATCTTGAGATTTATAATGGAAAAGAAAAAATTACAATTTACCGTGCTGCTACGATGGAAGGTAGAGATAACAAGCTTATTACCGTTTATCACAGTGAAATCAATAATATCAAAAAGGCAGGTATACTAATTGAAGATATGTATGTTCATATGCCTAATTCAGCAATAAATGTGAAGGGATTTCACACTTTTTTAGAAGGTTTTTTACATATTGAGCTTCCATTAGTGCCAGCTGCTGATGATGGGACAAAAAAACTATACTTACAATTGATTTTCTCTGCAATGTTTATCGAGCAAAAAAATGGTTGGTCAAATATTATGTCAGGGATGCCGTTTTTAGGAATAAGAGAGTCCAAAAAGCGTGTATTAGAGTTTTTATTACGTCTGGATACTTTGGAAAATGAGAAAAAGAAAGACTCTCTCAGAACGAGAGACAGCAGTATAAAATTTCAATGGAACTCCTTAATAAAAGAGTTAAATATCCTTGTACACAGAGAGGGTTGTGTTCCACATGGGCTTCCGTTGTCTCCTCAAGTACTGTCAGAAGAAGATCTATTACACCTCATCATAAAAAAAGAAGATGTAGAGATTCAAGAATATATTGATGAGCTTCAAGTAGAGTATGGTCATCTTACGCTGTTAAAGCCTAGAGTAGTAGATAATTTTGATGATATCCAAGAAGAACTTAATGCAACCGAAAACTCTATTGAAAGTTTTGAGCGCGAGCTTTATAAAAATAGAGGGCTATTACACGCTGAAAGCATCAGCATTGATAAATTAGTAAACAACCTTGAAATCATTGAGACCGATATTCGAAATAATAAAGATGCAGCTAGATTGCGAAATCTAGGTTCGGAACTAGATTTCGCAACCTCAAAAGATACGTGCCCAGTATGTAGTCAACCTATTCAGGATTCGTTAATACCCCATTCTGGTCATTTGCAAGTCATGAGTATAGATGAAAATATCAGACATTTGAATGCTCAAAAAGAGATGCTCGAATTTGCGCAAATCAGTCATAGAAAAAATAAGGAGAAAATTCAGGAGAGAATTAAACAATTGGAGAATAGCTTACTTACACTTCGTAGTATGGCCAAATCTTTACGGAATGATTTATATTCCATTAATGAAAATATATCAGAATCCATTATTCATAAGAAATTACAGTTAGATGCTGAAATGAATAGTCTCCATCAATTAGTGGAGTACATTATTAAAAAAAAGCAAAAGCTTCGCGACCTATCTGATGATTGGAAAAAGTATCTAGAAGACAAAGCTGACCTTCCAAAAAAGAAATTTTCTGAGTCAGATGAAGATAAAATTAAAATTCTAAGAAAGCATTTTATCAGGAATCTCTCACAGTTTGGCTATAAAAGTATACCTAATTTAAATCAAATTGAAATTTCAATGGATTCATATCTCCCTGTTATCGAGGGGTTTGATATGAAGTTTGATTCTTCTGCGAGTGATAATATAAGAGCGATATGGTCTTTTGTACTATCGCTGCTAGAAACATCTAATGAAAGATCAGGAAATCACCCAGGGATTCTTATCTTTGATGAACCTGCTCAACATAGTATCGTTAGTAGTGATGTAGAGAAGTTTTTTAACCACATCATTAAGTTTAAGAATAGTCAGGTAATTATTGGAATGACAATAAGGGATAGTGATACACGGCAGACTATCAATAAGTTACCTTCAGGCAGCTTTAATCTGATTAAAGTGCCGTACAAAGCCTTTAAAAAAATCTCAACTGAAAATGAATAGAAATTATGAATGGTTGGAATCCTGTCTATTTTGGTAATATTGATTCAAATGAAAAAGATAATGAGGGTTCGTGCTAAAGTCTCATTGGTCAGTATAAGCCTACTATGCTAAACGTTGTTGTGTTGAACGGTAAGTGTACAATATACTGACTGCTACGCTAGAGGAAAAGTTGAAGTCCATCTGATTACTGAGCGTTCGTTCAACATCGATAATCTGCCTGTATTCTTCGAAATTATTAACCTTTTGATCTACGATGGCTACATTACAGATTCTCCCCCATAGAATTACATTTTCCATTCAAAGTCGCTATTATAGCGGCTTTTTTTAAGAAAGCAAGTCTATATAAGTTTGTCTTAAGCAAGCGGGATAAGTGGTTCCAATTCCTTGGCGGCAACATAGGTGACTTTGATGGTGCGAGTTTATATACAAACTCAGGGGTTACCACTTTTCAAATAACTGATCTACAAATGGTAGGGGTGCAGGCTGGTGAATCGGCCTATTTTACTTTGCAAATTACCGATTTTAGCACAGGACAAGTTCACTATAGTAAGACTTTTACAGAAAATGTTTAAGGGGAAAGTTATAATATAAGCAATGCAATACCAGGGAGAACTTATCAAGTGGTTCTTGAATCGCATACTAACAATGATTGCGATGGAGGATTCTGAATTACGGTATACGGCTATGCTTATCAATAATTATATATAAAATAAATGATGCCACTACGATATTCGCGTAATGGCATCATTTATTTTACTACTTAAGTGTGGTTGCATAATTTAGCAGTGTGTTTTTATCAAAATATACATTAGTCAATTCAAACAGGATATCATCTTTAATCCAGTCATTCTTCTGCCAGATCTGTTTCTGAATGGGTTGTAAAAGTATTTAACAACCCCTATAATTATGATCTTGGTTTTATCAGATTGATGGATTTCTTGTCCCTTATAATCGCTCTGCACTTACTGGAGACACATTGACCAATAGCGATCTGCAGCTAAAAGTGGTGGTGCACCAGCCATTCTACAAATTTTCCATGCAGGTAATAAAGCTATACCTGAATTGATATCCAATTCAGATGTCGTGAGTTCGAGTGCAAACTGGTTGCCTACTGTTAATATCAAAAGAAAAAATAACAGGAGACGACCGCCAACTAGAGAGATCAATAACTTTTTGGAATTTTATGTGACTTCAAAGAACTGAATATCATGAAACTAGAAATCATAATTGAAAATGATTAATTTGTATGGGATAATACAATTAGGGAACATAAGTTCTTTAATCTTATAATAGGATTGTGGTAAAATGGGTAAAGCTATTGATGCTATAAATGCTGGTCTGACTTACCAGAATTTGTATTTTTGGGTATTTGCTTCCGAATTGCTACATAAAGAATCCAACATTCGAATCGTATCATATGAAGATGATCGGGTTAAATCTCTCGATGATGTTGTAGTTGAATATGTTAAACCAATTGCAGGCGATTATGGTATTGATGATGAAATTACGATGGATTTTTACCAAGTTAAGTATCATGTTAAGAATACAGAACAGATTGAATTGCTGGACCTCATTAACCCTTCATTTATTAACGCTTCGACACACTCATTTTTACACAGAGTTCGGGATGCTATAAAGCAAGGATACACTAAAGCCCGATTCCATCTACTAACTCCATGGAACATTCAAAAAGGTGATCTCTTAGAAAAGTTGTTGGATAATCATCACAATAAGTTGAATTTAGATTTATTCTTCGACGGAAGACAGAGAAGTAAAATTGCACTTGCTCGAAAATCTATGATAGAACAACTCGAGCTTCGTGATGAGGATGAATTGCGACAAATCCTTAGAAGTATTCGTATTCAACATAGTAAACCAGGTATCTCAATAATGATTAAAGAACAACTAAACACAAAATTAATGCTGGCTGGCCTTAAGCCAATTGATGCAACGATTCTTGTTAACCCATATAATGATTTAATTGTTAATTGCGCCAGTAAAGGGAGTAAAAACTTTAACAAAGATAATCTTCTCAGATTATGTAAAAACGAGAGGCTATACTCAGGACGACCTTTGATTCTAACCGATGAAATTCCAGTCGGAATAAGGAGTTTTATTCCTTTTACTGAAACTCTAGCAGAAGAGACTAGCCATCTACTTTGTCTAAGTGACCATTTTGATGAACGACTAATCAAAGTGGACCGCAGTTGGATTGTTGATATTGCACCAAAACTTAAGGGATTTATACAAGAAGTTTTTTCACCAGGTAGTGCCTACTTAATTCAATTTAATACACATCTCTCTATAACATTTGTTTCAGGATTGATACTTAATCCTAAATCTGGAGTAAAGGCATTTCCAGTACAACGTGGTGATGGATTGATGGCTTGGATACCAGATATACATTTTGATATAGAACCTGACTACACGAGCTTCAATGAAGAGTTTTCAGATAATCAATTAAATCAAGGGGATACAGTAGTTGCAATTAGTGTAACCCGTAATGTTAAATCTCATGTTGAATGGTATATAGAGGATAGGAATCTTCAAGTACAAGCTTTCTATCATTTTTGTATGCCTTCAGAGGGATTTAAAGCTATAAAAGATGGTACTCACGCTTGGTTGCTTGCAGAGCAAGTCATTAAGGTGCTTGATCGACGTAACCCACGCCAAAGAAAAGGGAAAGTTCACTTTTTTATTGCTGCGCCGGGTGGATTTGTTTTCTTCCTTGGTCAACAAGCAGCTAATATACCTGGAATAGAGCTATATGAACATGATTTATCAGGAGATGGATCATATCATTCTTCGTTTTCACTCCCACTCTAACTAAAATGGAGGTCACTTTATGAATATTCCTACCTACTTTGCAAGATTTCTTAAAGAAATTCGATTAACAGAGAATCAAGTGGATGATCTTATTAAAGGCCACACAACGCTAAGAAATCGATTAGAAGAAGATGAAGAAATATCTAAAATTATTGTGAGTACATTTCTCCAAGGGAGTTATCGAAGATCTACAGCTGTTCGTCCAAAAGGAGAGAGTCGTTCGGATGTCGATGTCATTGTGGTAACTAAACTCAGTATGGAGGAATACAGCAATCCAGAAGATGCGCTTCAAAAATTTGTTCCTTTTATGGAGAAACACTATGCAGGTAAATATGAAATTCAGGGACGTTCAATTGGAATATCATTAAGTTATGTAGATCTAGATGTTGTTATTACTGCAGCTCCTTCAGAAAGTGAAGAAGGGATATTAGAATCTAATAGTGTAACCGACTTACGATCTTTGGAAGATATTGAAACCTGGTCATTGAAGAAATCTTGGGAAGTTCTTAATGAAACAATGGATTCAAGTTCTGTTCTAAAAACATATTCAAATGTGAACGAACCTGAATGGAAATCAGTTCCTCTTTGGATTCCGGATAGAGAGGCAGAAGAGTGGAAACAAACCGACCCTCTTGCTCAAATCAAATGGACCCAAGAAAAAAACAAATCTTGTAATCGTCACTATGTTAATGTCGTTAAGGCACTAAAATGGTGGCGCAGACTAAATAATGTTCCTAAATATCCAAAAGGGTACCCCTTTGAACATTTAATAGGGATGTGTTGTCCAGATGATATTCAAAGTGTAGGACAAGGAGTCACTGAGGTTTTAGAGAAAATTGTAAGTGACTACTCCACTAAACCTATTATGCCTGACCACGGTGTTCCTGATCATGATGTAATGGCAAGAGTTTCGGATGAGGAATATAAAGATTTCTATGAAATTATTAAAGAAGCTGCAGTAATTGCAAGAAAAGCTACCGATGCAACTACTGTTAAAGAAAGTGCGGAAGCTTGGAATGAATTGTTTGGATCAAAATTTAAGTTGCCTGAGACTTCAAACAGTATCAGTAAGGAAAGTTCAGGTAGCTTCTCTGCAAGGGTAGATCCTATTCCTGATGAAATCAAAGGTGGAAGGTTTGGATGACTGAAAAAAATATTTTGCCAGAACCGATTAGTTTTGCATGTAGTCATCTAGAAGTTTTGGAAGGATACGAACAGTTAGAGGATATGTTTTGGTTTGAAAAATTAGAAAGTTGGGTACTTCACTTCAGCATAATAGTACCTGAAGTTAACCAATCCTCTATTTCTTTATCCACTCAATGGTATATGCTGATAGATCCCCTTTATCCAAGGGGGTCTATTAGCATATATCCTGATAAAAATAGAAGTATCATAAACACGTATCACCATCAAAATGAGAACATTGCAACAGACGATTACCCTTGGAGATGGGGGAAGATTTGTACTGATTGGGATAACGGGAACTTGGATAGATTGTCTGACAATGAAGAACTGTTAGATGCTGAACAACGTCTTTATTGGCACGTTGAACGTCTTAAATTGTGGATTGTGGCAGCTTCAAATGATTCTTTGATAAAAGAAGGCGATCATTTCGAACTTCCTCATATCGCATTTACAAGGAAAATGAAAGAAAAAATCGTTTTTGCTGAGGAGTATCAACATCTTAATAAATGGAATTCGGTTAAGTCGAGATCAGGTTTACTTTCTTTAAGAGTAGTAAAACAATTCCCCGATATTATTTTTGTCTCACAACTTGAAAATAATAAAAGTGAAAAGGTACAGAGTTATGATTGGGGTAAACTATTTGACGTTTCCTCTGATGCTGAACAATATTATGGTGTCTGGCTATTACTACATTCCCACCCTACGCTAAGTCCATGGTCATATCCCAAGACAATTGAGGAATTAGATTTTGTCTGTAAACTTCAACAAATAGATCTCTGGAAAGAGGTCTATGATTTAATGCATACATTTAGAGAACGTGATAGAAACTTCATATTAATTGGTTTCCCCATTCCTCAAATAATTGGACAAGAAAATCAAGTTTTACATTGGATAGCTATAGAAATGCCAAAGCTCAGTAAAAAAGTAAAGAAAGTGAAAGGTTTTAGAAAAGTTAACGACTATTATTTCCTAATGGATCGCTTGAATGAGCTTAAGCCAAGTAAGGAGTTGAGGTACCTTCCTACAGAAAATTGGAGCAAAGAGGCAATTCTAAGTAGAGGAAGTTTGAATAAGAAAATGCAACAGGATAG
This sequence comes from Paenibacillus sp. CB74, assembly GCF_055687625.1. Lineage (NCBI taxonomy): Bacteria > Bacillati > Bacillota > Bacilli > Caryophanales > Paenibacillaceae > Paenibacillus > Paenibacillus sp. CB74. The sequence goes on from NZ_JBVMUS010000002.1 coordinate 43,565, forward strand.
TATATTTTTAATAGGTGCTGGTGCATTGGGCTCAGCAATTGTTGAATTACTTTCTCGCACGGGAGTTTCAAAGATTACAATTTGTGATGAAGATACATTGAAAATAGGAAATCTATCTAGGCACATACTTGGTATAGAATATTTGTCCCTAAATAAAGCTGAATCCTTATCAATTAGAATCAACAAAAATAATTTACACATTAGATCATCAGCTATTACAAATCGGTTCCCGAATTTTAATGAAGAAGAGGTGGATTGTTTAGAAAATCACGATGTTGTTATTGATACAACCGGTAGCGATACAGTTATTAACCATTTGAATTTGTTTGATTGGACACTCCCTAAAAGGTTTATTTCTATTTCACTCGGATTCGGGGCTAAAAGAATGTTTTTATTATTATCCAATAAGCACCCTTTTCCACGGAAAACATTCTTTGAATTTCTCCAGCCTTGGTTAGCTTTAGAACGAGAAGAGAATAAGGCTACAGTATTACCAAGAGAAGGAATCGGATGTTATCACCCTCTATTCCCAGCTCGATTAGATGATATATGGATTATGGCCGGATTAGCTATCAAAGAAATGGAAGCTTGGTGGCCAGATTCGTTTGGATCTAGCATATTCGCTGTTTATGAGCATCAACAGTTTAATGGAATGCCGGCAGGGGTCATTTTAAAACAACGAGAGGTGTTTTAATGCTTCTTCATCGATATCGTGATCTGAATGGAACGTTTGAAGTAGAATTTGAAGATAACATGTTAAAACGATTACTTGAACAATGTATATGTTGTGGGAAGTTAGAGACTGGCGGTATCCTAGTGGGTTATTACGATGATATGTTACAAAAAGCGATAATTGTCCAGGGAAGTGGAGCGCCGAGAGATTCTAAGCACACAAGAACTCGCTTTTATAGAGGAGTCGATGGTCTCAAAGATTGGCTTGAAGAAGTGTGGAAAGTAGAGAAAGCTTATTATTTAGGAGAATGGCATTTCCATCCCTTTGCTTCAAGTAAAATGAGTTCAATTGACCGTGTTCAAATGAATAAAATTTCAGCTGATAAATCAATTCACTGTCCAGAACCAGTATTATTAATCATTGGTGGTGATCCTAGCAGCATCTTCTCAATTAGTCTTACCATATTTAATGGTGAGCAACCGATAGAACTTACAGATCATATGGTTGAATTAATTTAAATAGTGCATAACAAGTGTTTGTGCATCTTCTTATAATCTGGAAACTATTTGTTAGTATCGATATTATAAGAAGATGCCTTTCTATGTCTTGAATAGAAATTTATAAGCTTCGTCCAGTTAGTTCTTGGGTGCCTTTTGTGTGTGTTTATGTCAAAATGTAATGCTTTATTAAGCTAACGGGTAGATTAGTTACATAATATAATTAAGTCATTAAATTTACTGATTTTGTTGACTTTTTGAAAGCTAGTTTCGCTGAGATGGAGATTTTATAAAACATGATAAGGAGATAATAATGGATACTGAAGCAATTTATCATCATCTTACTCCTCAAACCTATATGAAGGCCTGGAAACATGGAAAATCGTCAATCTATGTTGTGAAAAAAGGAAGCGACGGTATAGGGGAGGAAAAGAACACCAAAAGATTTGCAGGGATTGATGATTATCATACAATTAGAGCAGGCTCTCTTAGTGGTAACGATAAAGATTTCGAATATTTTTTTGAACCACTGAAAGAATATGTTGTCAAATTGGACGGTAATACATTTGAAAATCCAAGAGATATGAATCTAAACTTTTATAAATTCGATGAATGGAGTATTTGTGACTTGAAAGGCAATCTAGTTTCAGATGAAATAAAACGATTGCTTAGGAGTACTGTACGTTTAAGAACAAGAAAAGATATTGAAAGAAATTGGGATCGTAACTATGAAAATTATTGGAACTCAATTCATAAAGAAATTAAGGAGGTAGTATCGTCAACTGATACTTATTCATCAACTACATTAAAAAGAGACGATCTAATTAAGTTTATGGTTTCCCTTGAATGGCGAGCGAAACCTTATCATCCAGTATTACAAAAAGCATTGGATTCAGTCTTACAACATGACTTTTTTAGTATCGACTTTAAATCAATAGAAATCCCAAAAGAAGAACGGTTATTTCCATTTTTAGAGACATTGTACGATGAATATGCCCATAGTTATATATTGAAATTATATCGTCAATTTCTTAATGGAACTGGAGTGATCATGGATGAGGTTAATACATTTGTTAATGAGTCAACCATTGTTTTCTTAAGAGCTCCTGCTAATGGAGAATTCATTACCAGTGATAATCCTGTTTGTAGATTTACTAATCCTATAGGCAAAATAGAGTATATCTTCCCTATAGATCCCAATATTGCTTGTACAGTATTAAAAGGTCCTACTATGAATCAATATGTAGTAAGAGATCTTACAAAAGATGAGCTAATTTATTACAACAATAGATTAAAAGACAATTGTAACAATGGTTATATTCTACGTATGCAAGATCATGAAATGTATTTTGGTAATGGGAAAAAATAAATTTGTCACTATAAATATGTAAGATATTAAATGAACAGGATAGATTCATTAATTCTAACTGGAAGAAATCATTTAACAAAAAAATGTTTGGCATTCTGCAGGCTACTCCTTTTTTCGTTAAGTTGAAGAGCAAATAAGTAAGCTGAGAAATTTATTCGTTAAGGAAGTATATTATTCGCTTATTGAATGAAAGAAAAACTTTATCTAAAAAGGATTACCAAGAGCATGCTGAAATTTATAATACCTTTAAAGAGAAATTGGTTTATAATTCAGTGTAACTTATGTAAAGAACTTTCTTAGAAAATATTCTTGAAAACAGAGGAAGATTCTTTTTTTCATTGATAATAAAAAGTATGGATCATTGGATTTGGAGGAAGGACTTTAGTCTGTAAATGGCAGATTCTAATCAGTTACTCCCTTATCTATCCTGTTCTATCCATGCGGCGGGAACACGGAGTCTGCCTATTTCCCTATATTTATTAAAGCTACGTATGAAATATAAAGTCATCTTCGATTGTTTTGCTGAAGATTATTTCAAATATATATAAAAAACTAATGATAGCTAAGGGTGTATTTAATTCTTACTCAAGGAAGGATTATCAGAATGTCATTATTTTATAAAGCTATTAACCAAATAAAGCCCAGTGATATTGAATCTCTAATTGGAGAACTATCTGCAAGAGAAGGTCAGCAAATTGATTATAAGAGGGAATTGATTAGACCTGAACAATTATGTGAGGCAGTGATTTCATTTGCAAATTCGCAAGGTGGTGACTTAATAATTGGAGTGGATGAGGAGGAGGGAGTGCCAATTCGACTCGTTGGAGTTGAATGTAAAGATATAGACAAGGAGAAGTTAAGATTACTCGAAATTTTTCGAAGTCGAATCGAGCCCAGGATCACTAATATCGAGATTGAATTCATTGAAATTGAAGTATTAAAGTACGTGATAGTAATACGTACACAAAGGAGCTGGCTCCGTCCGCACAGATGTAGTCACAACTCGAAATTTTTTGCTCGTCAGTCGAACGGTAAATACGAATTGGATGTGCAACAACTTCGTCAGATGTTTTTAGGGAGTGCTGGATTTAACGTAAAGTATGGGAACTTCCATGCAGAACGAGTTGCTTATCATATAGACAAGTTCAACAGAAGTTCATTTTTACTTCTTCATTTTATTCCGGTAACGGCTTTTGAAAATTCAAATGTAGTTGATTTATCAGGGGTATTTAATCTAATTAGGACAACGCCCTTGGGAACTTCAAATGATAATAAACGCATTAACTTTACCGGAGTGTATTCTGAATCAAATGATAGAACATGTAAATTCCAGCTATTCAGAGATGGTATCATAGAGCATTCATCAACCAGGGTTATTCAAGATAAAAGAATTATGGGGAGTAAACTTTACGACTCGTTGAGTAAGACATTTGCATATTCACTTCAGAATTATATTTCATTAGGGATAAGAGAACCATTATACGTAATGGTTTCCCTGTACGGGGTAGAGGAATTAATTCTATCGGATATTGATCCCTTCTATACTGGAATTGATTTAATTCCGTATGAATCGGATAAGATGATTTTCCCTGAAATTTTTATAGAAGATTTGAATGAAGTGAATATTGCTGAAGTAATCAGACCAATCATGAATGCATTATGGAATGCATACGGTTTTTCAAGCTACCCGATGAGTTGAAATAATAAGTCAAAAAAGAGCACAAATATAAAACGAAAGTAGGCTTTCTACATAATAGATAAGGAAGTGGTTCGGTGGATTTTTCGATTGAATACGTTTCTGAGAAAATATATCATCCTAAATCGAAAGAATATTTTCAAGAAGTTATTAGTTCTTACCACAATGGAAATTACCGTTCTGCATTAGTGATGTTATATTCTGTAACCATTTGCGATTTGCTTTATAAAGTAACAGACTTAAAGGAACTATATAATGACCAAACTGCTATTTCTATTATGAGTGAAGTAGAAGCACTGCAAAAAGCTAATTCAAAATCGTCTGAATGGGAAACAAAGTTAGTAGATTTGATTCAGGATAGAACGTCCTTAATCAATGTTGCAGAAAAGCAACATATTGAAAATCTAAGATTAAATCGCCACTTATCTGCACATCCTGTAGTGAATGAAAATTATATCTTGTACGCTCCGAACAAGGAGTCGGTTAGGGCGCATATTAGGAACATTCTTGAAAGTGTGTTAATTAAGCCCCCTCTTTTGTCTAAAAAAATTACAATTGAGTTGCTTGAGGATTTAGCTAGATTAGATGGGGCATTGTTAGATGATCAAAGATTAAAAAGGTATTTGGAAACAAAGTACTTACGACACTTTGTCCCTGAAGTTGAATCTAAGGTCTTCAGAGACTTTTGGAAAATGGTGTTCAAGACAGAAAATGATGAAACAACTAAGTATAGAGATTTAAACTACCGAGCCTTAAAAATAATGTATGAAAGAAACCATGTGAATCTTTTAGCACAAATTAACAATGAAAAAAATTACTACAGTGATATTACACTAGGCGCCCCAATAGAGTATCTGATAAGTTTTCTTACTCTGTATAACGGCGTATACAATGCACTCAATGAAGCTTGCAAAGCTTTAATTGAAAGGACTGTCGAAAATAGTAGAAGTTTACTCATTTCTGCTTGGTTTTTGCAGGATAATATAGAAAGGCATATTGATTATGTGAAGTCTACAATGGTTTCTGAGTTAGGTAACTATCTTGATGTAGAACGAATAAGAGATCTAATCATAATTGCTGAAGACCAGGGATTGCAAAATAAAGTATACGAACTCAACATAGCTATTTTTGCTAATAGTTATAATTTTGACCAAGCTGATTATAATTATAGCCAATTTATTAAACCTTATATTAAAAAATTCAATAAAGATAATATATTATATTTGTTAAAAGAAGCAAACAGTAGTTCACAAATATACAACCGTTCAAGAAAACGAGAGGAATCTGAAGAGATCAAAGAAGTTGTGATTCATATCCTTGGAAATGATTTTGATTTGAGTGAGTATTCTAGGTACTTTTGATTCGTGGACTAAGAATTAATGTTTTGTTTTTAACGAGCGTTTTCCTAGCGGAATATAACTAATAGTTAAATATCATGTGGGGAGAATTGCGATTTGGTTCAAGTTGTGGGGGCCAATCCTAAAATGATGGGGCATTATTTTTAAACATTGAACATGACTTTGAATTCTTTTATAAGTAAGGAACGAAAAAAATGAAGCCAACCGCTGTTGCGGTTGGCTTCATTTTTTTATCCTATAACTATCGTTGTCTGTTTTCAACATAAATCATTCATTTTGTTTATTAGTAAGGTTATATATTTGTGTTTTGTGCTTTTTCAACGCTGGCATCAAATTATTGCATGTCAATTAGGACAATGATTTGATATTTTCAATATGAAACAACAAGCAGTTCTGTATAAGTGTTATATACTCACTCCTCAGTATATATGTAAGAGGCATTATTTTTAATGCTTTATAAAGTTCCGGGAGAATTCAGTAAACTAATGCTATTATGTATAAATTTTGAATTAGATAGGGATAATACAACAGAAACAAAGGAGGCTGCTCGAATAATAAAAGAAGGTAGGTAAATAAGATGGGAAGATGCAACGGGTGCAGTAAAAGAAGTAGTTAAACCGGCATACGATGCACTTGTTGGTGGCTATAATGGGGCAACAGATATTCTTCAATCATGTACCGAGGCAGCATTAGCGCGAACACCAAGATTGATTCTTGATACAGTAATATCTCCATATATATCGTATATTCAGATTTTAAATAAATACCGAATTATACCTTCGGATTTAATCGATGATATATGGAATTCGATATTTGGAGAAGTTATACAAGATCCTGATCCTCGTCTATATCGGGTGACAAATCCCGGTCCAGCTGCTCGAGGGGAGGAAGCCTATAATCTTGAAAGGGTACCGAAATCAGATTCCTTAAACAATTACCCGTATATATTTATATATGGGATGGAAAATGATAATAGCGAAAAAGATTCTTTAGATTTTTATGAAGCTTTTGAAAAAACTGCCAATATGTTTACAAACAGCCCTACAAATTATGACCACGTCAGCATATAGATTCTTGCATATGATAGTAAATTATCTGATGAGAAGAAGACCTTAGTGCAAAAAGCAATTGAAAGTATTTTCGGCACATTTCCTGGGGGAGTACCTTTTGATTTGTACACATCAGTAGTTTGGCGTGAATTGGAAAGAAGAGCTAGAGTTTCTGGGGATTATCTAAGGACTAATTTCTTAAGTAAAATGTCTAATTACTCACAAGGCCGAGTCTTCACTCATTCACTGGGGTGTTACGTCTTTGCACATGCTGCGCATCTATTGAATGCCGACAGGCCTCTTTTTGCGAGCTGGTTCTGTATGGCTGCAGCGTTACCTTCAAATGCTTTTGCACCTAATGGGGATTTTTATAATGCTCCAAAAGCTATTGCTAGTGGAGACAGCCATGGTACTTATGGAACGACTGTGTGGTTCTCGATGCTTGACGCTATTCTCTTGTTAGCTTATCCCGCAGCTACTTTTTATACAGCATTAGGGCAAACGGGTTCTCTTCAATCGAATTCAGTGCTCGTTATAGATTTGGATGTAACTGCATGTGTAGGTGAGGCACACATGATTAAACAAGATTATTTCAAAAAAGCAGGCAAAGATATCAGGAGACTTCTTCGTACCGAATTATGGTCAGAAACTCCACAATGTTCTGTCTTTATTCCAGGATACGGCTACCCAGAATCATTAATGAAATTACCAATAATTAGATATCTATATGAGGGACAAAATCATGATCTCATTGAAAGTCGCTATTTAGCGGCTTTTTTATTTTAGTGTGGGACAAGTTCTTGTCCCGAGCCAAGCACAGTAACCTGATACGATTACCGATTAGACTTATACCTAATCAATTTTCGCCCGCAAATTATTAAGCTAACGGGCAGATAAGAAAGCTTATAGATCAGAGTGTACAAATAAGTATTAAGCTAACGGGAAACGATAGCTCAATAAAACCAACAAAGCAGCTGACCAAAGTGATCGGCTGCTCTGTTGAACTAACGGGTAGGTTAGTAGCAACCTCTCCTTTGAAAAACCACTAGCCCCTAAATGGGACTTTTCACTTTACTAAGTCTGTAGTTCAACTCCAGTTTCAATGCCCGACCGCAGCATGCATACCTGTGCAAGACCTCGATATCTGAACGTGGCATTTATAATTCAGTATTCCTTGCTGTGGGCTTCAAATATCTACGTCCATTACGTCATCCTTATGAGGTGTGCGGAGCAAGTTCTTTATACCCGTGAATATCGTAGATAGGATTTCCCAATAACTTGACAGTGGTATCCTGACTATGTAATCGTAAAAAAGGTCAGAACTAGTCGAAGTGGGCTGTGAACTTTACCATCAGAAGGGGCAGTGTGATCTAGATATGGAGTTTTCATTGGTAGGAGAAATAACTGTAGAGATCAATTCAGCACAAGTCAGGATTAAATATAAACAATGTATAAAAAATGCGATAGAGTTTTTTATAAAGGAAACAGGTCTGCCTATTGAAGAAATCAAGGTTCATATTGTCATGTCAAGGGATTATATTACTGACGTAAAAAAACGACAATCTAATCCAAATGAAGACGGAAACTCAAATGGTATATTTATCCCTATAAGTTCTCAAAATGACGAAACTAGAAAGATAGGCAAACCCATTATTGTTATAAACTTGACAAAGATGGAGGGTATTGGTGTTTCTTTAACTACAATTGAATCCGTTATCGTTCATGAACTTACTCACTATCTTGATTACTGTATTACATACCCCACTGAGATTGTCGGCAAATATGGAGAAGTAGGAGAAACTCCTATCTATGCATATTTCCAACAGCGTTCAGAATTTAGAGCGAAGTATTTTCAAGAAAAATATATGATTGTAGGATTGAATATTACAGAAGATTATATGTCAAAGAGTTACACCCCTATCGATGCCTCGACACATTCTAATTTGCATTACTCACTTAGTCATGCTAGAGCGCAATTAGAAGTCTGGAAATCTAATCCCTCTACAAACCAAGCAGCCAAGGAATATGTTGAAATGAAAGGGCTTGAAATTGAAAAGATTGAAAATACAAATCGAATTAAAAATGTAGCGCAACTTACAGATCTAAATGAATTTTTCGACTTTTGTGAGACAATTATTAAAATAGAATAGCCTTATTTGTTTAAGGATCAATTGTTTCTTAGTTGTGTGGGGAACAATAACTCTACAAAGAAAAACGGCAGCCGCAATTCAGTTTCCGTTATCATTAATGGTATCTGTAGTAAGAAACCATTACACTAACGGGAAACGATAGCTCAATAAACTCAAGTGAAGTCAATCGTATTAGTGGTTGGCTTCTTTGACTTTAAAGATTTCATTTAAAGCATAATTTAAACTGCCTCTAACTCAAATTGACATTTTGAATCCCGCAACCGATAATTTTAGTGATTTTCATTCATAAAGGTCCTAGAAACGGACACTTTTTGCACATTTTCAAAGCGAAATAGGAATGTGTGTTTGCAGATGGGTGAATTGGAAGCATAAGTTTGCCATGAGTTTTTGGAAGCATAAGCTTGCGAAATGGCAAACTTATGGGTTAAGTCACAGGGGAAATCATCTACATAAATTGTTAAAAGAACATCTATTAAGCACAGCATAGACCTCACTCGACTTAATAGATCTGATTTGAATAGCTCTACCTCTTCCACATATCCCTTTTTCTCCGTTTTTTTCTTTCATGTACCTCATTCTTTTGCTTGCCTGTTGGGTGGTTGGCCCTACCTTTTCAACGGGTTTTGATCTTCGGATTTGAACTCTGCTACATTGTATGGACCCTGGTTGCCGCCGAGAAGATCATCCCCCCGCCCCCACAAACAAAAACATGACTTGATCCGGATCAAGAAGAAGAATTTAGATCTGCAACTACGTACGTACAAAATTGGCCAAAGTAGAAAACCTCGTCACAAAGGGGAAGGATATGAACGAAGAACAAACCTAGCTGCAGAAGACATACATATTCAGCGGAGTGAGGTCTATGCTGGACTTAGTAGATGATGACCCACATGTCAACAGACCTAGGATAGCATAGCAGATCGCAAACCTATCGAGTAGTGAATGTAATGCTTACCTGTAGTGGGTTCAAAATGCATATGCTATAATCAGGTAAACAAACGTACATTCGTTCCCCTCTTCTACTCTTTCAACTTCATTTGTGTTCCATACTATCCTGGTACAATCGATTGGAGCTTACGATGGGTTGTACCAGGATAGCTTAATCATAATAGGGAGGCTAATCCGTGAGTAAAACAAAACCTAAAACTGAATTGGAGTTCACCGATGAATTGATTTTGCGTTTAGAAAAACGTTTTAACGATGTGAAAGATCAATTAAATCAGTGTGTTGCTACTGATGCTCGTTTTTCCGACTTAAATCTGGATCTAGAAAGAATAAAAGAGCAAGTCGATGATATGCAGGATGAACGTAAGAGAATTTTGTCCAGTGGCATAACCAAATATGTTTATGAGTATGGGAGTAGAGAGGATGTCCAACAAGCTTTTAAATATACTGATTTTTCGGAATATTATCTTCCAGAACATCTATTTGCACTTAAGACTAAATGGATATTAGAAAAAGAGAACACTCCTAGTAAAAAAATCAAAATGCTAAACATATTGCTGCAAGTTTACGAGGAATACACCTCTGCCTCCGAGGACTGAAGGTTTGATAAACGTCTCATGCTCCTTTTAACTTTTAAGTTTGACCTCGTCAGGACATGATTATTCTATGGTCTTCGACATGCTCTTTTATAGATTTTCAAGTTGGTAATCACGTCTGCATGGGATCATAGACAGGTAAAGATCATCTACGACATACATACCTTGTAACTATCGGATCAGACAGGTGTTAAAAATGTTTGACGACTATCTTATCAGGAGAGGAGAGGTGAATTATGGAATCATTCACTTATAAAACATGCGAAAAAGATCTGGAACAGAACTGCACTTTGCTATTGCCGGCGATCCCGGATCATGTGGATGTACAACTTGAGGAATATAAAGACTTTCTAAAGCTAGTGGCACTCTGGAAGACATCAGTGATATTTTATGACATTCAGCGTCTTGAAGAGTTTGAAATTGATGACCAGTTGATTAATGACAATGACCTAAACAGAAGACCTCTAGGATACGTTAAAGAGAAAGTCTCTAATAAGGTAAGGGAATTCAATGAATCGCAAAATCGTTTGCGGGTTCACATCGGGGAAGAACAAGAAATCACTCTCTTCTTAGCACATGAGGGTATGATGTACTGTTTTGAACATTCGAACGATGAAAGGTATCCTAAAGACAAAGAACAGTTTATTGAAGGTTTGTTGGAACAGTACGAAGATGAAATAGAAACTTTAAAAGAAAAAGAGTCAAGTGAACATCGCAAATTATTCCGTCAGAGAATAGAACACTTGCGCAATTTTCTTATAGAGGAAAAGGATTTCCATATGTGCACCAATGTTGGCGCACGAAAAGCGTTCGTCCGGAACTTAGACATAGATCCTATTTCCCCGATCGATCTTTCTGGAATCCCCTCTGGTATCTGGCTCAAGACGGTGGAGGAGGCCTGGGAACAGGTCAAGCTATTAAAAGTTCGCACGAAAACATAGTGTATTACAATCCACTATCATAATGATAGGAGGTTCACATATGGTAGCTAAAATTGGAACCCTGACTACTCAAGATGGCTTAGGGTTAAGTACTAAAGACATCATTTACTTGATCATCTTTCGTGAACTGCGTATAGAGCCACAAGTGATGAAATCTCTGAGTGAGACCGTTGTTAGAGAATCCGAGAATCTGAACTCAAGGATTTACATCTACCAGGTCATTCGCGAGATGGCTTCACACAACTGGGTGGTACAGGCTGAAAGAATCGGGAATCATAAAATTATGGCCATTACTGATCAAGGTATTAAAAAACAAGAAGAGTTGAGCAGCACCTACTATGTTTTGCTAAGTGAGCTCAAAGATACGACAGATTATTTTGTAAGTGAATTAAACGGCCATCCGTTAAAAGAAAGACCACCGATGAGTGATGCAGTACGTAAGCATTTTAACCGGTTGATTAATGTACGTCATCTCACTCGTTATTTATTTCTGACAATCCTGGAGAAAGAAAAGGCGTGTACCTGTGTCGAGATATATGAACTGATGCAGCTCCGGTATGGTTGGCAGTGTGGTGAAGGATACATTTATGAATTGGCTCATGAAATGGAGCACCCAGAAAGAGGATGGATTATCGGGAGATGGACTTCGAATCGGAAGCATACCTATGTATATCGACTCACGCAAGAAGGTTACACTTGGATTTCACACGAATGCAAGGATGCGTTAGAACCCATCCGTAGCTTGCAGACGTATACAGTTCAATTGTTAAAGCTTTTCCCAAGCACAGTCTAAACTTGAAAACATAGAACGAAAATCATATTATGATAGCAACAAATAATGATTATGGGAGCTCTGAATATTTTGAAACCAGATGAAAATATCATAGTTTTGGATCATCAGGCACATGGAAGGTATAATCCGTTCCATTTAAACAATGATTCTATACCAATGGAGTATGTAATTGACTCTACAGGTAACCTCATCCCTTTTGAGAAGGTTCGAGAACGGGTAGAAATAACAGAAGAACATTACCTTGCCATCTCAAATTTAATGAACCTCTTGGACAAAAAAACGATTCTATCGATACTGAATGAAAATAAAGCATGATTGGAGCTGGGATAATATCCTGGCTCTTTTTTTGTTTGAAAAAACATCTCCTGGAATTGGGCAACTGGGCTCGATTAAAGTAATATGATTTTAGCCTCACGTAAGAAGTATCCAGAGTTAAGCTGCGGCACTGTAACTAAGATTAATTCAATAAATTTAATAGACTGATTTATAAGAGGAGGGAATTACACACCTTGAAAGTTACAGAATACAAATGGGAGAGATACTCATCCAGAAGTTTAGAGAAGAACAAAGAAAAACTTAATACGTTATTTAAGATTCGAGATGCAATTCTTGATGCTGATCTAAAAGATACAGAAAAACTCGTGATTACTATAAACAAAACACGAGATTATCAAGAAATACTGGGGACTGCAGGTGGGCTTCATTATTGGTGGGTCATTGATCTGGTAATTGAACTAGATGAAAAAATATTTCTAATGTATAGAAATTGCAAGTTTCATCAACGTTCAGACCCCAATAAACTCTGGCAGGAAGAACTATCTCAATTAAGTAAGACTAATCATGTAGAACTGAATTCTACAACGCCTTTATCCCCATCACCATCTATGAAAAATGAAGCTCGTTGGATACTTGAGGACTTTAGATTTGCGATTCTAGGTGAGAAGGCAACAATTAGTTGTTCTATAGAGATCCCATCATCTTATCCTGAATTGTCTGAAGATGAGTACCAGGAACAAATAGAGTTACTAATTACTCAAGTAATCAGAGGTATGGGTTACGCTGCAGATAAACCAGTCTTCACATGGGGCACGAAAACACATGTAAAGGATGAATTCTTTTTCCTCTATAGCGGCGTAATTGAACATTATAAATAAAAACAAGATTGGAGCAACGAGGGATGCAACGTAAAGAGCTAATTTCATCCATTTTAATGGATTGTACGAAAGAGCGCAGCAATTATTCATCTAATGATATGGCCATTGTTCCTATGACAATCACCATAACAAAGGAAGATTTAATTTCGGGAAGTTTTCAAAAAAATCTAAATATTATTGAACGGGCTGAGAAGAAGAAAATTAAAGGTAAAGGGTCTATTATTTTATCATTTGAAGGTTTGGATAAGCGACACCTTTTTAAGTATCCTGCGGTATGTCGTTATCTTAAGAGATTATTCAGAAATAAACCTCACTTGCTCTATCTCTTGCATCCTCAGTGTAATTTACAGGTCATATTACTAGCGTTGGTGGAAATCGATGTTGGTTCTCGTGGTGATTTAATCGAAAACAACCGGAAAAGCATGGCCGAATTCACCTTCTATGGTATTGATTTAGCCGTGCATATTAAGCGCTATATCGTAAAGGCTGTTCGATACTCCAATCTCTTAAAGGAAAGTCCTGAAGCCCAACAAGACCTCATTGTTGCCATATTGGATTACATCGATTATGAGCAGCTACTGGAGGACTACCCCGCACTCTAAGGGTTGGATTTAAGGCCGTTGTTTTTATCATTGCTAGAGATTTCTGTTGCCGTTCTGGAGCAACTTCAGGGGACAGGGGACTTGGTAACCGGAAAGAAACTAGAGACTTTTGAAGATTCACTAAATTGGATGTTGAAGTTAATGGGAGGTACATTCCATCAGGCCTTATATAGAAAGGAGTGACAGTAGCAATTGTTGCCTAAATACCCGCATACAGTCGTCGGTCATGTGTTTTATCAAGATAGTCAGACAAATCTGTACTACGAGTTGTTTGAAAGACTTCCACGAAAAGAGATATCACTAGACACCTTTCAAAAACTGAAATCCGAATACAACCGCGAAGGAATTCCTGTCTACATCATGGATGATAAGCAGATTGAACTTTTATTTGATGTCTGGAAACAAAGTCCTTCAACAATTGATGTAGGGAGGCTTAACTTTTACTATGCGTTCGGTGCGATTACATCACAATTATATACAGAATATACGGAGTTGCACCTCAGACATAAATCCAGCTGAAATAATGCTCAATATTTATAGGAATTGAAAGGTGAGAACATGACTGATAATCATCTGGTTTGTTGTAACTTTTGTTGTGAGGAATATGATCTAGATCTCGAACCAGTGGACCAAATCGAGAATAAGGGGTTTTGGTGCGATCACTGCCAGGGCTTCACCTTCTTTAATCCAGAAGATGAAGCAGCAAATCGACAATTCACGATGTTCCTCGAAAGTAAAGACGAGACGAACGAAGTAGCTTTGCAAAAACCAAGCATTAAATTAAAAAAACGTTTATCACCTTTACGTTATCCAGGTGGGAAGAGTAAAGTAGCTCATTTTATACAAGCGCGTTTACGGCCAGAAAAGTCGAAAGTATTATCTAGTGGTTATGTTGGGGGAGGTAGCGCAGAGTTTGGTCTACTTGAGGCAGGTCTCGTGGAAAGACTCATCATTAACGATTATGATTTCGGAGTGTACTCCCTCTTCCAGCTTATAAAAACTGCACCCCATCTCTTAATAAATAAATTAAGGTCTGTGACACCAACACATGAGGATTTTATTCGAGCTAGGACAAAAATTAAAAGCTACTATAAGGACTGCGATATGTTTGAGGCTGCCTGGTGCCTCTTGGTGGTTAACCGATTAGCATATTCAGGAATCTATAAAGCGAATCCTTTGGGAGGTATTCGGGGAAACAAGGAAAACCTATTGTCCCGATGGAATCCCGATAACTTGTGCAAACGAATATCTTCTATTCATGCTTTGGCCGATAGGTATTCTGTAGAGAACATAGATGCACTGAAATTCATTGAAAACCACTTTTTTCAAGATGACAGCACCTGCCTGGTTGATCCACCTTATGTTACTGCAGGTGAGCAACTTTACCTGCATTACTATACAGAAGAGGATCATCATAATCTTCAATTTCTTCTTGAATCATTGTACTTAGAAACACCGTGTGCTGACATTATTGTTACATATGATGATCATCCATTAATTACACAAATATATGAGTACCCCGAATTTCATCGTATCAAGCGAAAATTTAGTGCATAAAGCTAATGAAAGCAATCCATAGAGAAAGAAGGACTTTAATGGAGAATACTAGCTCACATCAGAATAAGGATTTAATGTTGTTTTTTTTTTAGAAATCAGTAATAACCCTGGCTCTGTTAGCACAACTTCGATACATAGCTAACAGTTTTAGTAGGGAGCATGAGATCTCATTCCGTCAATTAATTTTAGAAATTGTAAAATTACTGACTCACCCTTGGATTTTTAACATGATGTCTAATGTCCTACTTATCGTCCTTCCCCTCTATCTTGCATATTTAATGTTAAAAAAGAGATCGAAAAAATCAGATTTGTTGTTTTACTCATTGTATGTACCATTGCTATTCGAATAACAAACTACTATTTCAATGTATTGGAACTATTTAATACAAATTGAGCTTCAATAGAAAATCTTCTACAGCGCTTGGCAAGACACTCACGAGTTTTACACAAAAAAATAATTCATAGTTAAGGTGGAGAATGACTAATGGAAAAAACCAATACGCATTCCATAGAAGATAGATCGTATAGACTTTTTAAGTCATATGTTGAAGCTCTGTTTATAATAGTGCTCTTACGCTATTTAAATAACAATACAAGCGGAAAATTACATGAGATCCAAAGCTCTGTTATAGATTTTTTTCTGATTGTGGTAAAGCTACTGACACATCCATGGGTGTATAACTTTATATGTTTCAGTCTATTGCTGTCCCTTCCAATTTTTCTCGCCATTCTAATCTCAAAGAAAAGAAAGCAACTGATCAAAAAGGTTACTCTTCTCCTTGTTTTGACTGTCGTAATTCGTCTGATAGATGAATATTTCTCAATGGCAATCACATATCATTTTTAATCACATTAACTATCGCTATCCTTATTATAAAAAAACGAATTGAGAGTGATTTATGGCGTATCAATTGCCTGAAAATTAAGGTTATCGTGGAAGGGGGAGGAATCCAATATGTTGGAAAAATTACATGAAGGTATCGGTAGTTTCTTTAAGACATTCTCGTTAATAGGCGGTCTTGTTTTTGTTATGAGTTTCTTTTTATTAGTTGGTTGTATGGGATGGCTCATGTTTATAATTTTTTTAACATTCACTAGGGGAGATACTGCCTCATATAAAAATATTTTAATTCTACTTCAATCCTGGAGAGTATTGCTGCCTATAATATCAGTTCCAGTTTTGCTGTATTTAATGGATAGATCCAGTCAAGCATCAGGTGGCCAATGATAGGCAAAATATAAAATGATGCTGTCGATATACTACAACGTATTCTAATAGCTTTGTCATTGAAAAGGGGCTTAATAATTATGAGTACTGAACATTTATTTCCTGCAATAGTTACGGAATTTGGACAAAAGGTAATGAATCTTACTAAACACCTTTCTATAACTGAGGACTTCTGGACACAAGAAGAGAAACACCTACTATCGGTTGTTCAACTCTATGTTTCAAGTGAAAATGATTTGACAAACTTTAACCAAATTGTTAGTGCATCTTATGAATTGCTGCATAGTTCTGGAGGGTGGCTCTCGTTACGTTCTAAGCTAATATCAGTCAGTAATTCTAATCTTCGAGATCTCTTTATCAAAGATGCACTTTTTCAAAGTGATCCGGATTGGCAACGAGAAGAAGCATTACGTAATGACATGATAATAACTGTCTGTCTAAAGAGATTGATATTTCTTGTAGAAATCTATAGAACTTGCTCGGAATGATAGTTTCTTCAAAAAAGACTAACAACCGGACCATGGAAATAATACACTGAGGCGAAGGTTTTCAATATCTTGATTAGGAGTGGCATTAAGCAGATGCTGCTGGGGTGTGTCAACGATCTGTAGACCAATGGATTTATAACAACTCAACTCCTAAATTTGATATGGCGTGTAAGGCAGCAAACTATCTAGACAGGGACCTTTAAGGAGTTATTTGTAGGGATCAGAATCATTAAATAGAGATCACAGGCAGGAAAATAGATATGGTGAATAGGGAGCACTTCAATGTTCATCTGATTAAAAATAATAAAGAGTGAGGCTTATACTATGAATGAATTGGGACTGTTTACAATCGAAAAACGTGTACAGCCGATTTTCCCTGATCCGTATATTTTTACAGTGAAATTCTCAAAAGGATTTGAGGGTTTTTATGAAAGGTTATACTATAAATATAAGTATAAGAGCTTGGAAGTTTGTAAAATTAAAAATAAAAAATGGTTTAAGGAAGCTACCTTCACATGGCAAGCATCTCTGGAATCAATCCCTTTGAAGAATATCGTCTACTCACAAAGTAATGACTTTTCGCGTTCCATGCAGTTTAAATTCACAAGTGAAGTAGACATGATTGATGCTCTATATACTTTAGAGAATTATCTAGATGGAGTCGTTACCGAAGAATTTATTAGATATCAGATTGCTATGAATGCAAAAGATGAAATGCATCCTTAATTGAGATATGTTACATACGCATTCGTGGTTTACCAGCCTCTCCAATTCGGACATATCAAATGATTCTTAGGAATCTGTTATCACTGAATTAAAACTGGTATAATGTAAACAAAGAATAATGAAAACAAAGAGAAGCACTCTTTTCCTAATTTGGGGAAAGTGTGCTTTTTTATTGCCTGATTTATGGGAGGTTATCATGAAAGTTGTTCTAGCCGAAAAAAAAATACAAGCTGAAGAGTTAGCGAAACCCTTTCCGCATAAAATGGCCCAAGGATATATAGAGATATCACCCTGTTCGACATTTCCTCAAGGTGGGGTAATGGTCTGGGCTTCAGGACACTTAGTCTCTCTTTTAGAGCCTGAAGAATATGATGAAAAATTCAAGAAATGGGACCTACAAGATTTGCCGATCATCCCAACTGAATTCAAATATCATGTTGATCGAACCAAGTCTAAGTTGTTTGCTGTAATTAAACGCTTTGTGAAGGACCCAAAAACTTCCGAAATCATTATCGCTACTGATCCAGGGCGTGAGGGTGAACTCATTGCCGGTCTTATCCTACAACAAGCGGGGAATAAAAAGCCGACCAAACGATTATGGACATCTTCATTAACCAAAAAATCAGTAGAAGATGCTTTCAATAACCTGCTGCCTGGGAAAGTGAAGGAAAATTTATTCTATGAAGCATATAGCAGACAGTGTGCCGATTGGTTGATCGGCATGAATACATCTCGCTTGTATAGTATTTTACTTCGAGGAAAAGCTGAAGGCAGTTTCTCAACAGGCAGAGTACAAAGTGCATTACTTTCACTGTTAGTGGAACGAGATGTGGCTATCAGTAAATTTGTTCCTAAACCATTCTGGCAAGTATATGCTACTCTTTTGATTGATGGTAAAGAATACAAAGGAAAATGGTTTAAGGATGATCTTACGGATTTACCCGCACGGCAGATCTCTGAGGAGCTGGCACAAGCCTGTAAAAACAAGCCAGCAGAAGTAAGAGATGTGAAGTTCAATAGAACGGAGTATAAGCCTCCTTTGTTGCACAACTTGTCTTCAGTTCAAACTGCAGCAAATAAACTGTACCGGTATTCTCCTGCAGAGACAACAAAAGTATTACAAGGCCTTTATGAAAGAAAGATTACTAGTTACGCTCGAACTGATTCACAGTACATCACTGAAGGGGAAGCAAGGCAGTTTCCAAGCATTTTAAGTAAACTCCAAGAATTAAAAGAGTATGCTCCTTTGTTGCCGGCTCCACAACCAGATCTAATAGGAAATACACGTTATGTGAATCCGAATAAGGTAACCGATCACTATGCACTTATACCAACGGAAAACGTCCCTAATCTTACCGATTTAAATGAACAGGAACGCAACTTATACGATATGATTGTTCGTTCCGTCATCGCGGCACATTATCCCAATGCAATCATTGATTACACAACGATTGTCACGTATGTCGATTCTAAGTTTTCGTTTTTATCTAAAGGCAAGGTCACAGTAGCCTCGGGTTGGAAAAACGTCATTTCTCCTCTGCCAACATCTTCTGAAGATGGTTTGACGGATGATGATGAGACAACTTTACCTCAGCTGGCTATGGGGGAAAAAGGTACCGTAATACACACTGAGGTGAAGGAAGGGAAAACGCAGCCCCCTAAACGCTACACCGAAGGTGATCTGATTTCTCTTATGAAAAACGCTGGCAAGCATATTGATGACAAAGATTACGAAAATATCATGCAGTCCACCGGTGGATTAGGGACAGAGGCTACTCGCGCTGGTATGATTGATCGACTTAAATCCCAGAAATACATTGAAGTTAAAAAGAATAAGGTGTTCACAACGGAGAAAGGCAAATTGCTGGTTGAAGCCATTGGACCCTCATTATTGACCAGTGCAGAAATGACAGCTCAATGGGAAACCAAATTAAGAGACATTAGTAATGGACAATATCCTTACAAGGCTTTCGTTAAAGAGGTACAGGAGCAGACTAAAGAATTGGTCCGATCTGGATACAGCGCAACGATGGAGTACCTGGGTAAAGGTAAAAGCACCCAAATAACAGATAAACAACATCAAAGCACTCCTATAACTGATCCACCTCCTGCCAGAGTCCAACCTGTAATCGAGTCTAAACCAACCGTTGTGCAACAAGCCAGTAGTCCGGAGCAGCCACGCTCAGTCCAATCTAAGCCGTCTGAGCCCAACCCAGGTCCTGTGGTTGACCAAATGACTCTAAAGGCGATGTGGGTGGTTGTTCAAGCTAAACAAGGTTCTGTATCATTGATTCAAAGAAAATTAGGGGTCGGTTATACTGAAGCTGCCAAACTCATCGATGCCCTGGAAGCACTCGGTGTGGTTTCAAAATTTTTAGGGTCAATGCCGAGAGAAGTCTACATGAATACATCGCAATTTCAGGAAAAGTATCCTCATTTATTCATGAGAAAAGTAGAAGCTCCTGTAGCACCCGTTGTCCGTGAACCGGAGAGGGCTCCGATCGTTTCGGACGAGAAACCTCAGCCTAGCGTTGCTGCCGAAAAGCCGGCTGACCAACCTGCAAGATCAGTTAATCCAGAAGTAACGCATCAAATTAATACTTCTGCACCCCAAGCAAAAGTAGATTTTCCGGAACAACCCAAAAAAGTGCAACAGAACTATCCACCTGCAGGTAATGGGGGGAGCGTTCAACGACACCAGCAGAAACCTTCACAACAGCCTTCTCTCAACATGAATGACTTAGGTCTTTGCCCTAAATGTGCTTCGGGACATATCACGGATAAGGGGAAATTCTATGGCTGTAGTGCCTATCACCAAACCGCTTGTGACTACACTATAGGGAAAATAATTATGGGGGTAGACATCACTAGAGAGGATATACAAACACTACTCCTGAAAGGTGAAACTAGTCTGAAGCGCGGGTTTACTTCAAAGAAGAGTAACACTCCTTTTGATGCCTATATGACATTGGGTAATGAGGGTAAACTTGATTTTAAAAGACCTGAACCTAGAAAGTTACTGCTGCCAGGGGCACTTTTAAAAAAACAATCCTTAGATCAGCTTTCACAAGATAGCAGCAAAGAGATCGAGTGGATCGAGACAGCGACAGAAATGATGAAGATGCCGGCAAGGGTAGAACATGTTGCTTACGGTCCAAAAGTCGTTAGATTTGAAATGCTACCGGTCTCTATGAATATCAACATATCAAAGTATCGTCGCTATAAAGACAATTTTAAGGCTGTTCTTGAGGCAGAAACAATTACAATTTATTCGCCAATCCCAGGGTCCAAGTATATTGGCATAGAGATTCCAAATAAACAGCCCTATACCGTTAACCTGAGAAGTATGCTGGAAAATCCATCCTTTATAAACGATCAAGGTGATTTGACCTTCGCAATTGGTGTAGATATGACCGGATCTCCTCAATATGCTGATCTAGCGAAAATGCCACATTTACTTATTGCTGGTGTAACAGGAGCTGGTAAATCGGTTTATATTGACTCATTTATTCTAAGTTTAATTTTTAGAAAATCTCCAGCGGAAATGAAGTTCATGATGATCGATCCAAAGATGGTGGAGTTATCCAAGTACGAAAATTTACCACATCTATACTGTCCGATTATTACTGACCCAAAACTAGCACTGAGAGCACTGCAGAGACTCACCAGGGAAATGGACAGAAGATACGCTATGTTCGTTGAAATGGGCGGAGTGCGTAATATAAAAATGTATAATGAAAAGCTTTTACGACAAGATCCAAAAGCTGAAAAATTGCCCTACATTATACTCATTATTGATGAATTGGCGGATCTCATGATGTTAGCACCTAGAGATGTAGAAGACGAAATTCAACGACTTTCTCAACTTGCTAGAGGAGCAGGAATTCATTTAGTAGTAGCAACGCAACGACCTACCAAAGCGTTCATCTCACCCAACATCAAGAGTAATATGCCGGTTCGTATTGCATTCGCTGTATCTGCAACTAATGATTCTATGGTCATTCTAGATGAACCAGGAGCAGAAGATCTACTTGGCCAAGGTGATATGTACTTCAAACCTAAGGACCGGCCAAGACAACGTTTAGTATCTGCGTATGTATCAGATGAAGAAATTGAAAATGTAATGAGATACATTACTCAAAAGAACCCATATCATTTATGACAATACTATTTTATTCAAAAGACAACTTTGTTTGTTACCTGCAAAGTTGTCTTTTTTATATACAAGGGGTTAAATAGAATTAACGTTCCCTCTTAAAATATGCACTTTAATGTTTTAAGGAGAGATATAAGAGAAGAGGAAATATTATGGAAAACGATAATCTTGATTTTTCATTAATTGAAGCATTTAATGGATTATATGAGAAAGGGTTTAGGTTTATAGCGGACCTCGATCAAGTAAAAATGATTCAAACAGGTACCCCAAAACCTTACAACCAATTAATAACTCCTTTGAACAGAATCGACCTGTTCATCGATGATGAAATGGTTACTCCAGAAGAAAAAGAGAAAGCATTGAATTGCATCTTTTTTCTAAAAAGTGTTAAACGAAAGAATGTATAAAAACATATCTCATATTCAAGTTAGATTTTATATTGATTTTACAAGGGAGATGACAACATGCAGTTACTAGGAAAAGGCGCGTTTCAATTTAATAAAATTAAATATCATTATCTTCTAGAAACCGACGGAATTCAATTGAACTTAAGGTGTGAAGACCTGGTAGAGAAGACATTGAAAAATCTTACTGAGGATTCTGAATTAAAGGAATCGCTATATAATCAGATTGCAAAAAAGTTTGGGCGTTCAACTGCGAGAAATGCTATATTTAATCCGCAATTTATTTCTACTGAAACCCGTAGAGAAATGAGTATACCATTCCCTCCAAATGAGGAGGAGAGACTGTCTATTCTTGCATCGGAGCTCATTCGAGAGGGTTTGATACAAATGGAGCAAGAAGACACTCAACTTGTGAGCTACATGGCGCTCAAAGACGTAAAATTAGTGGGGGTTACTTGCAATAATATTCAATACTATTGTTCTAACAAAGAAGGGATCAAGGCTTTAAGGATACAATTGAAACTAAAAGCTAAAGATTTGCAGCATGCGTTAAACGACATCGAACGTACGGACGCGATTTTATTTAATGAATTGGATGCACTAAGTAATTAAAGAACATCCAACAAAACTATACCATCCTCTGGTTGTCGGTGCCCTTACATACAGATCAATATTTAATATGTATGCTCGAATTTAGACAACCAGGTGTTTTTATTTGTACAATTACATTACAAGTTCTAATAGTAAACTTACTTTCTGAGCCAATGCACATCCGGAGGATTGTGAGACTAAAGTAACATTCAAATAGTCCAGTACTCTGATTCAATGAGAAGTGATAAATGTAAAATCTTCGCTGGTGAAAACTATAGGATTAATATAATGGCAATCCTGATTATGATTCTTTAATAAGTAGATAAAGGAGAGAGCTACATGACGAAACCAATTAAAGGTGCTAAACAAATAGATACCTCAAAATTTCCAAGTGTTCAAGCAAGAATAAATGAGTTGGGAATTGAGGATCGTCTCCCACAAATCATTTGGACCCGGTTCTCAAAGCCAGGTGCTGCACAGTTGCTTGCTGAGCTAAGTCTCATGTGTAATGCTAGTATTAGCAATAACTTTGAATTAAGAAATAAAACAAAGAAGGCTTTTCAATTCTTCAAATCACATGTAGGTAAGTCTGTGCATCCATTCGCAATTACTCAAGCACAAAACGATCTTAATATCACTAAAGAACGGCTAGAAGAGTTAGTGAATTTACAAATGAGATCACTTTCAACAAGTGATTTGGGATAACAACACCGATGCCTGAAGAGAAAATGTTAGTTATAGAAAAGGTTCTATATAACTAATATTCCCATTTTATATTGATACATATTTTCTCTTCTTCTTAAAATACATAATTTAGTTTATAATACTTCCAATAGGGCATTATACCTATTGGATTATTAACAAAAGGGGAACCATAGTGGAAAAATACTCATTCAATCTACGTGAATATGATCCAATTAAGATAGGCTTAAATATTCGTACAATTAGACAAAAAAAACGCATTTCAATCTCAAAATTAGCTGTGGATACGAACATTTCTTCTGGTAAAATTTCTTACCTTGAGAACGGTAAGATTTCAAAAGAGCACTTTTCGGAAATTAGAACAATAGCTAAAGCACTAGAAGCTGACATTACAGATATTCTCAGTGAAGATACATTATTAACACCACCTATAGAAAAGTTTACTTCATTGATTGATCTAACTTTACAATTTGTTAAAAGTGGTCTCTTAGACAAAGCCGAAAAAATGAAATTAAAAATACGTAATTCTGTTACTTCAAAAGAACTAGAATGGCTTCTACCTGCTTTTTTATTTATCGACTCCCAGATCTCTAAATCCAGGGGTGATAAACAGAAGGCTATAGACAATTATAAAGAAATTTCAGCACTTTCAGGAAATCATTCAATACTCAGTCATTACAAGGTACGATCATTAAATGCTCTTTCTTGTGAATTGTATCGTTCTAAGGAAATAAGTGAAGCCCTTAAATACTCAAGAGAGGCTTTGCGCTATAGCGATGAAAACCGCATATCTGACGAAGTGAAATCGAATACATTGTATAATCTAAGTTTATTGTATAGCTTTATAGGATACACAGATGTTGCCATGATGCATGCTAAAGATGCAGCGTTGCTTTCAGATGCAGATACTGTCTTTCAAACAGAAATTAAATTTGCTCTCGGCATTTATTCATTTATTAAAGAAGATATTCAGCAAGCAAAAGATTATATTACAGAAGCATTAACCTATTATCAAAAGACCAGTGATTCCACAACGATTTCAAATATGTACAAATGTTTTTATACCTTATATTTAATAGATCCGGAGAATCACAAACTAATTGAAGAGTTTTTTGATGGCGATTTTCTGTCTGCAATGAATACACAATCAATATTTCACATTGAACTGCTACATAATTGGATAGAGTTGATGTTAAAAGAGAATCGATCTGAGGATGTTCTAGAGCACGTAAAATATTGTATAGAGATTGCCGATGAAATGCCTGACTCCATTAACAAAAATACGTTCTGGCTTGCTTCACTATATTACAAAGCAATAGGAAACATCACGGAACAAACAAAGATGCTGCATCGCACGTCTCAGTATGTTGATCAGTCTGATCATCTACAATTAGGCAAAATTATGTACGCTCTTGCTGAGATTGAAGAGGGATCATCGAATAGTCTTTTCAAACAGGCTGCGCAGACACTGCATGCAGCTCTTAATAACCTAGATCACAATCAGATTTTTGGCCATCTTCAAAATTTACTGCCAGAGCCAAGATACTAAGCGTATTGTACTTGTTGAATATTTGACCTTACGTGCTAAAAATATAATAATAGTCCTAACATTATAAGACATGAAAGAGGAAGCACCTCAATGCGCCGGTAGGCTTGCATTGAGGTGCTTTTTTTTATTTTCAGAAGGAGGGTACCAGGTTTTGATGTTTAAAAGATTAGATTTGTCTCTCGCCTCTCTTAGGTTTCTACTGAAACGGAAGTGGTTTGTTTGCATGCTCGTCTGTGCGGCCATATGCCTGGTTGTCATGGGTATGTATCTTATAGAAAGCCGGCGTCCCATAACCACATCGATTGTACTGCATGTCGATGGAAAATCTCTTGAGGTCGATACACAGAGTACGACTGTAGAAGATATGCTTCAAGATGAGATGATACCGTTAGCCAAGCGTGATTATATTTCTGTCCCCCTGCAGACGGTGATTGAGGATGGGTTAAACATCGAGATACGCTATGCTAAGACTTTTACAATTACTGGTAAAGGTCAAACAACACACTATTCATCCACTGCAAAAAGCGTAGAAATGGCTTTAGAGGACGTTGGTATAGCGCTATCGGATGATGATGAAACATCACCTTCGCGAAAATCAACTCTGATAGCAAACGATGATATTATGATCCTGAATTATGTTAAGAATATGGAGGAAACCGTTGAGGATCAGCCACTAAAAACCATTACAATCTATGACGATACCTTACTAAAAGGTCAGAGTCGTATAGCTCAGAAGGGTACTCCCCCAACGATACAGAAACAAGTTCAGAAAACGTATTTGAATGGATATGCACTGAACGAAGATTCAGACGAGTCCATCGTAAAGACTGAAGGGATTCCCCAGATTGTAGTTGTAGGAACGAAAGAGCCAGAACCCGTCTACGTTGAACCAGATATCGAAGTACTGGCTATTCAGGACAATTTACTTATCACTCAGGAAGAGGGAGGAGCGAGTGCCTTAGTGGAGGAAATCCAGGCAACCGAGAATCAATCTATGTTACCTTATGACGGTGAAAGCCAAGAAACATTAACTGGATTCGAACTAACGGCTTATACAGCCCATTACGCCTCCACAGGTAAGCATGAGGGAGATCCGGATTACGGGGTTACAGCATCTGGAACAAAAGTGATGGAAGGTAGGACGATTGCTGTTGATCCAAGCGTGATCCCCATGGGCTGGTGGGTGTATATTGATGGTCTGGGTTACAGGAAGGCCGAAGATACAGGAGGAGCTATTAAAGGGAAGAAAATAGATGTGTATTTTGAAAGTGAAGACTATGCGAAATTCTTCGGCAGAAAAAAAGGATATACGGTCACCATAATCGGTCCTAATAAACCCGACGACATATCATCATAAGTACAAAATGAGTACTTCTCAACATAGGAATATAATGTTAAGATAAGTTTATTCTACCTTATCTTAAACGATTAAATCTTCTGCATGCGCGAGAGGATCACACTTTATAAATACACTTTAAATTGGTGGCAACCCGTCTAATGATTACTAGACATTTGTCATTCAGGTTAAAGTGTATTTTTTTGTGCCTCTACGCTGCATTCATCCAGAGAAGTAAAACTGAAATCATGTACAGGAGGTGCTCAAGTTCGTTACTTAAAAGTAGAATTGACAGCAAAATTATAACCTGGAGGTAACCCATGAAACTATTCAAGATTTTACTTACATCAATCATTCTATCCGTTCTGCTTACATCGTGTTCAATAAACCAAGAGAACTTTATTAAATCTGCCCAAGCAGTGGCAGACGGGATTGAGACGATTAATATTTCTTCTTCAGATCAGAAGCTTCAATTTAAAAAAGGCCAATTAAATGTTCTTTTCATTGATATTGGACAGGGAACATCAGTTCTCATTGAGAAAAATGGTAATTATTTACTTTACGATACGGGTGATAATGATAAAGAAGAATTGATGGTTCGGACTCTAAAAGATCATAATATTAAGAAAATTGATGTTGTAATTGGTAGTCATCCTCATGCAGATCACATCGGAGGACTTGATGCTGTAATTGATAACTTTGATGTGAAGAAGCTCTACATGCCAAAAGTGACCACAAATACTAAAACG
The DNA here is from genome assembly GCF_055687625.1 of Paenibacillus sp. CB74. Taxonomy (NCBI): domain Bacteria; kingdom Bacillati; phylum Bacillota; class Bacilli; order Caryophanales; family Paenibacillaceae; genus Paenibacillus; species Paenibacillus sp. CB74. The sequence continues at coordinate 70,874 of NZ_JBVMUS010000002.1, forward strand.
TTTGAGTCTGTGTTACTGTCTGCGAAGAAAAAAGGTCTGAAGATAACTAGCGCAAAAGCAGGAACCACAATAGACTTTGGAAAAGACATTTCTGTTGATGTATTAGCCCCTATTAAATCGAAATATGATGATTTGAACGACTACAGTGTTGTTGTAAAATTAACCTATAAGAATCAGTCCGTTCTTTTGACTGGTGATGCTTCGTATGAAAGCGAGATGGACATGGTTAAGTCTGGTGAAGATCTTAGAGCTTCGCTCATTCTTCAACCACATCATGGGTCAAGCAGCAGCAGCTCACAGAAGTTTATTTCTGCTGTAAACCCTGAATACACCGTCATTCAAGTGGGGGCTAATAATAAGTATGGCCATCCTACGGACAAAGTATTGAAGCGTCTAGAAAAACAGAAGGTTAAAGTGTTTCGTAACGACTTACAAGGCTCCATTTTGGCCACAACCAATGGAGACAAATGGGAGTTTAAAACAGAACGATAGGGGTTGTTTATATGAAAGGTATCGTTGATCGATTCGAAGGTCCATTTGCGGTTATCGAAATAGATGGAGCGTGTGAGGATATCCCTAGGGACCAAGTAGATCCGGTCGTAAAGACTGGAGATGTGGTTAAGTTAGAAAATGGAAGATGGATTACCGATAAAGCTGCTACTAAATCGGCTGAGGAACGGATTAAACGCTTAGCTGATGAAGTTTGGGAAGATTAGTATCTATTCCCCTCCACAGTATTTTAAAGGACAGTAGAAGAGAAACAGATCCTTCACAGAGGCTGTTTCTCTTTTCTATTTACTATTGCTCCGATGCAGTATCAGAACCTTTGATACAGTTGGAGAATGTCATCAATTCCTCATCACTGATGAACCCGATTTGGTTATATAATTCTGCCCTTGATAAACTGATTCTATCTGGATTGTCTGGGTTCAAATGATATTGTTTCACGAAATCAAACTGATTTTTGTGTAAGACCATAATTGGTATACTTCGGTCTAAGATTGGAATTGTCGAGACTTCTTTACGGGTTCCATCTACTGCATTTAATTGGAACATTCTTTCATCATCTAGTGTGAAATACACTGCGTAATTTGATGATAACAGAGAGGAAATATTCATACTACCAGCTCCTTCCTTATGCCAAATTGAGATTGGCCCTAAGTATAATTCAGATGCCGATAATCGAGTAGTGACAGAAGAATTTATCCATTGAAAAATAGCTACATTACTTAAGATAGCTGTATAATAATTACAAATAAAAAATGTGAGGAGTTTATATCATGACAACAAATTGGGAGACAATTAAAAAGGTTGAATTTGAGGGTAAAACATTAGTCAACGCGGGTTTTTCTGGCGACAAAAAAGATACGGACCACAAGGTTACACAATTCTATGTTAATGAAGTGGAAATCGGGGAACAAGCGAATCATTATGGAGTAACCTGGGATTTTGGTGATTTTATTCACGCTGAAGAGAACAAAACATTCGAATGGCCAGCACCGCATGCTTACCGATTAGAAAGTAACTATACTAAACAAACCATTAATTATTTTACTGGTCCATCGTTGATCGACCTCAATCAAACTTTCCAAATAGGAGAAAAAGTATTGACTATACTGAATAGACCAGTGAGATTTGCGAAGATGGCCGGAACCTTGAACTATTATGCTGGTGCTGTAGACCAGGATAACAATGCTTATCAGGTTTACTGGAATATGTTCAACGTACTTGACCCCGTAGAGGTTGAATTGACTGTAGATTACAGCCGATATTGTGAACACTGTAAACAAACTTGGAAACGACCTTCTGAAAATGATGTATGTAATCATGTTTGGGTTCTCAATAATTAATCTTGGACCTCCCTAATTGCTATTATGCTTATAATTTTTCGAATACATAGGCCTGGAGGAGAAGTAAATGACTAAAACAGAATTGACTCGTGAGCAAGTGTTAGGTGAGGAATCTACCACTTAAATAAACCGGTGGGTTCAAGAATTCATTCTGGGATGGATTCCGTGGCTAGAAAAACGTAATGAATTTGAATCAGTTAGGTTTCAAAAACCTGGGGAGAAAGAACCGTTTAAGAAGTTTCAAGACTGGGAGGAACACAAAGAGCGGTATACAATTATTCGTTATTCTGAAATTGATCTATATAAGCATGTTATATATGGAGACGGGGATTTTTCAACCAACATTTCAGCTGCATATGCACTCGGTGAACACCTCAGGAGTTTGAACGATAACATGATTATGATCCGGTTTACAATGGAGTTGAAATTACAGATAATTGGTGCAGAAGAGTTTAGTCTAGTGCAAGCAACACCTGGGCAACGTTGCAAAGCTGCTATCTTAGCTCTATTGTAAGTGTGATCAAGATAAATCACGGGTAGAAGATTCGATTGTAGTTGTGGTGTTAAATTCTAGCTACCATAGAAGAAACAGCCTGTCTGATAGGCTGTTTCTTTTTCAATACTTTTGATGCTCTACCATACCACTGGTGTCTGAAAAGACTGTTCCATATTACACACATACATCAACTAATCATTTGGTTTAAATTTTTGTTCATAGGAATTCATCAGTTCTAACAAATCATACTTGATCTTAGTTCTTGCTAATTCCATATAATGAACGTAGCCCTTATTCTTGTATTTGATGATATATCTATCATGATGTTCTTCCTTTTTAATCACATAAATTACATGGTTTTTCATTTTCATCTTCAGATCTTTTAAATCGTTTAGTATCTGAGATTGGATCTCTTCTAAATGTGAACTATAGACTTCTTTAAGTTTAATATTGCTGTTCAGAATCTTTTTCCTGTCATGTTCAATGACATTTAAAAGGAAGGGGAGTTCAACATAGTTTTTTACCAAAAGAAGTTCTTCTTCGGTTTCGGACATCATAAAAAATCAACACGAATAATCTTGTTGAAATCCACCCAGTCAAAGTCGGCCTCAATCTCCACTTTAATCTTTTCTTTCTGAATACCAATTACAACCCCACGGAATGTCAAAAGGTTTCCATTTTTGATGGTTTCTATTTTGAGTGCATCCTTACAATAAAGAGACTCATTAATCTTATACATAAATTCTTGTTTCTCATCCTCATGGATTACGGGCATCTTTATCTTTTTAGGCTCTTCATGATGAGCGACAATTCGTTCACTGTGTTGAGGTAACATCATGCGGCTAGACTCCCATAATCCATTAGCAGTAAGTTTCTTTGCTCTCATTTAGCATGCCCCCCTATTTTTAAAGCTCGATCTCTAGCCAGTCCAGCAGTTGTTAATGAACTAGCACGCAAAATAGATATCTCACCAAATCGGTCTTTAATATCATCCATAACCTTGTCTAAAGCTCGCTGCTGCTCTTTGTTATCAAACAAGGACATCTGATAGGTATCAGCATCAACCAGGTCTGAAAGAGATACTGAGACCCTCCGGACGGGTAATCGATCCCAATGTTTGTAGAATAACAATTTGGCTGCTTCATACACTTCCGAGGTGATATTTGTGGGATCAGCAATTTTCATTTGTCTATGGAATCCGGTGGGGTGGTCAAAGTCAGCACCCGAAATTCCAACAGACACAACGCTTCCCATCATTTTTTTCTTTCTGGCCCGGCGTGTAACCTCCGAACTAAGCTCTGAGAGTATAGTCTCTACCTGCCAGCCTTCAGTAAAATCCCTAGGAAGCGTGGTACCATTCCCAATATTTTTTTGAATATTGTGAGTGCTCACAGTTACAGGAGAATCATCCATACCGTTCGCTGTCCGCCAGATGACTTCACCATTGACTCCCCATTTATCTCTCAGTTTGTATAGTGGGGTATTTGCTAAGTCGCCAATGCTATGGATACCCATTTTGTACAAGTGTTTATTCATCCTCGATCCAATTCCCCACATATCCCGTACAGGTTTATCCCAGATATACTTATTCAATTCAGATTTATGAAGATGAAAAATCCCAGAGGGTATTTTCTTACTTTGTAAATCAAGTGCTAATTTCGAGCATATCTTATTTTCTGAAAATCCATATTTTGATATAACTCCGGTTTCTTTATATATTTTTCTTCTTATTTGTTCAGCGAGGTCATAGATATTATTAGAAAATAAATGCATACTCCCTGTAAAATCGGCAAATGCTTCATCTATACTGTAATATTCTACCAGATCAGTAAACGATTCGATAATCCTAATAATGTGCATTGAAACATCAATGTACTCAGCCATATGTGGACGTACAACAATCAATTCCGGACATTTTTGAAGAGCACTCCACAGGGGCTCAGCTGTTGTTACTCCAAATTTTTTGGCTAATGGACATGCTGCTAAAATGATCCCTGATCTCTTGGCTGGGTCTCCTGCGACAACAAGGGGTTTATCACGGTATGAAGGAACCTTTGCTTTTTCAACACTCGCATAAAAACTTTGCATGTCAATGAGTGCAATAACTCGTTCTTTCATTACAATCAACCTCCGAACGCGAACATAAGTTCTGTATGTACATTTATTATATACCCACAATCCCGTATATATGCAAGAGGTATTATCTGCAAATTTTTTTTTGGAACGCGAAAGAACACACAACAATATAGATGAATTCTTAAAAGATAAGTGTTATAATTCGTTTATTATATCTTTGACACACTTATTCCAGTCACGCGACATATGGAATCTTAACTTACTAAATGCCTCTTATAGGACAAATGATGAGAAATCACATTTCCAACCTATAAGGGGCATTTTTTTGTGCTTTAAAGCAAATTTAGGGGGAGCGATGATGTTTGTTTATCACTACTACATACCTGGAAACTTTAAATCGAGAGCAATATTAAGCCTTTGAGCTAAATGTACCGGCAGTTATCAAGTAACCACATTTTTCTTTAACAATTACACTGATGTCTTTGAACCCTGGTCCGATTTAATTCGATCTTCTTTAAGAGACTGTTTAGCAAAACTTAATTCAATGGGCATGTTTAGAGAAAAAATGGTTAGGTTTCAGTTGCATGAACATCCCGATCGATTTAAACCAACGCCAATTATTGATGTAAACAGAAGTCAGAGACAAATGGAGAGAATCCAAAAGAAGTTCAACATTATATTTAAATAGGGGAGAAACTAACATGACAAAATCTCAAATCAACTTCTCAAGAATTGCAGATATTCTAGGCCTAGAAGAGGCACACGCTGAGGTCTTTTTAGCAATACCTCCCTTAGTGCAAGAATCTCTCTTCTTTAGGGTGCAATGTTTTTCTGAATTGCTATTGCAATATTCTGAACGTCCTCCAGCTTTAAGAGATCAATGGGCTGAAGTGAAAAGTGTTCAAGGACAGACAAATGAAGAAACTTGCGTGATGATTCAATTCAGTTCAATGACTGAGCAGCTCTCCTTTGTTGTACCCGTTACATCAGTTACTGGACACAAAGATTTGATTGTATCCAACCTTCAAAAGATGGAGCGGCACTTTTCTTATGTTATGAAAGAATGGGTTAATTCAACAAGACACGCCGCAGCAAATGAAGTACTTTATGCAGCTCATTAAATAAAATTTAGGTTGAATGAGAGAGGACAATTACTAATGAAGAAGATCATTTATTTTTTAGGAGATTGGCTTTCCTTTGGAAAAGATATGGGATATACATTCGCATTGAAATATAAATTAGGAATTGCTCAAGAGGGTATAGACTTTTTTAGTGCTGAAGATGAGGGAGAAGTCGCCCTACAAGATAAATCTAACTAGTAGAAGGAGTTTTTCATTATGGCAACTATTGATACTTGCGATTTTTGTTATAAAGAGTCTGTTTTGGGGTGTACCGGTGTTGGTCCAGAGACAGAGATTGGCTGTATTGATGTTATGGGCATATGTCCAACTTGTGAACTTAGCTCTCTTCGTTCTTCTATTCCAAATTTTCGTAATATGATTGAAGAGTACAAGACGAGTATGGATGACATCCATATAGAGCAAGATGAATACGATTATGTGGAAAAATCCTACTTTGAAGCTAAAGATGGATTACAAGAACGTTATTCTGATCAAAAATACTTGGCGAATAAAGTAAACAATTACTATTCAAATAAATATCCCGCTCAAGTCCATCCATTAAATAAGTCACTTGATGGTAACATGCACCCTGGGATATACACTAACTGTTCTGACGGTAATTTAACTGTTAAAATGAATCTCAATACGCTAGAAGACAGATTAGTTGCAGAGGAGTATACCGCTGCTTTAGGCATTCCAAGTGATTACAAAAATTATGAGCAAGTAATATTTATTTAATATAATTCACAATAAAGGGCCGATGAATGCTCGGTTCTTTATTGTGAACCTATAAGAACGTCCCTCTGAATAAAAATGTCTTATACATTTTATTGAGAGGGGCGTTTTTGTGCCTCTAGTCACAACCCAAACTATGTAAAAGGAGATAGATTATCATGAAAGAAATACTAGCGAACCGAATCGCTGAAGTTTTAAAGCGAAATGCACGTCCTATGCATATTAAGGAGATTGCCGCACACTTCCCAGACAAACCGGAGAGTACAGTTCGCGGCAGGCTATATCGAGAACTCAAAACCCGCTGTGAACGTGTATCTCGTGGGGTGTACTGTTTTACTACTGAAGATGGAGCTGCTCTTTTAGTCGAAGGAAACGGTCGTGATCTTAGCACCTTTGCTGACAACAGCATTGATGCAATCGTCACAGATCATGCATACGAGGATAAAGCTTCAAATGTAGGTACGAATCGCAATTTTGTAAAACCATACGAACAAACCACATTCCGGTATGAACTCGAAGATTTTAAGGAAAAAGCTCGGGTACTCAAACCTGAGGGGTTCTTGGTAGAATTTCTACCTGCGGAAAATGAAAATAATTATGATTACCTGTATCAAATTAAATGCTTGGCTAAAGAGTGTGGGTTACTATATTATGCTAAAGTACCCTGGAAAAAAGGGGTCCGGATCTGGAACACTGGCCGTAAGTCAAAGAATACAGAAGACATCATGTTTTTTGTCAAAGGAAAAGCACGATCATTGCGATTAGATAAGCAACGTGGAAATGGAACTCGGTTGATGTCAGGAACAGCGTATCTTCTTCCAACTGAATTTATATTTCAGCCGGCATCTCCCCAGCATAAAGTTCACCAAGCTGAGAAACCAATAGAACTTTATGAAGCTATTTTGCATGCAATCACCTTACCTGGAGAAGTCGTAATTGACCAGGGCGCTGGCAGTGGGAATCTGGGTATCGCTGCTATGAGAACAGGGCGCATAGCTGTCTTATTTGAAATTTTAAAAGAGAATGTTGAGAAAATAAAAGATCGTTTCAAAATACCTGAATTGCCACTCGTTTTTTAATTCATCAGGATTAATTGTCTTGATAGCACTAAGGAGAGATTATTTTGAATTTAAAAACAGTTCCAAATTGGTACGTTGAATTGGTGAATTTGATGGAGAAAATCTATCAGCATCCCATTGAGGTCTATAAAGGCTTCAGTAACAACGTAACGCTAAAGTCCCCAGAGCTTGAACTTTACTTAAGGTTAATGCCTAACATGTGGTTAACCATCGCCACGATTGACGTTGGTTTGGAGAAACAACGTCAGGGTATTGGAACTTCAATTTTTGAATGGTGTAAAAATTACTGCATCGATAATGGAATTCCAATCATAAAGGTTGAATCTGTGATGAGTGATTCAATGATCGCTTTCTGTATTAAACATGGCTTTCAGTTGAAATATCCAGAAGAGTCATTTTGCTATGATTGGATTTATACTCTTGAACAAAGAATTGATTCCTAATATTAAAGCGTTTCTTGTTTTGAACTAATTTCAAAATAAGAGACGTTTTTTTATGACTTCTATTCCATAAGAATAAGCCTCGCTGAATGAAACGGAAATCTTCTCGCAAAAAGAAATAAACATATTAAAAGTTAGAATAATAGCAATTTCACATATGGAGGGAAAAATGATGACTAACAGTAATGAAACACTTACCCCAGAAAAAAGAATAGATATGGTGCATGAAAATATAGCTGAAATGGGGTTGATGATTGGCGCTTTAATAGAAGGAGCTTCAATCCCTCAGCAAGAGTTTGATCTTGATTCAGTTGATATCAGACAAGCGGTTATCGTTTGGGCTAAGGAGTTTGAGGATAAATTTGATGGTGGAATTGATTTTGATTATCCAAAAGGATATCCTGAGATCGGTAACCCTGAAACATATATTGAAGCAATTAATAACTACACGGATCTCAAATTAAAAGAAGCAGGTTGGCTTTCAGAAGAATATATAGCTCACGAAGGTCGATTTTGGAATGATAGATGTTTTGCTAAGATAGACAATAGCAATGTTGTAGATACCATTAAACAAATAGAAGCGGTTGATAATATGAGTGATTATCCAGAAGTACACATCAAAATCAGATTATGCAAATCAATGAAAAGAAATAAGAGGGTAGAGGTCTGTATCAATGATGAGACTTACTATCCATGTAATCCGGACCAAGGATTTGATATGATGATCAATGGTGTACATTGTTACTCTCTCCCGCCTGAAGAACGTGCATGGCTATTCACGGTTCCCTATAATCGTGAAATGGAAGCTTTACATGTTATGGCCGTTATAATCGATCAAGACTTAGATCTTGCTGTTCAACTGAATGGCAAAGTGTTTGGTTTTAATGCTGGCGGTGGGTTCCTTGGATACAGTCCAAGTTTCGAAGACCAAAACATCCATATTGAAATCATAAATGAGTTAGCTGGAGAAAAATATAGTAAATACTCCTTCGCTAAATAAACTTATCGCAGGACAAGTACATGTACTATTAAAAATCACAATTTAACGGCTCTAGACATCAACAACAAAAGATAACACCAGGGTCAATGATCCTGGTGTTTTTGTATTAAAACTTTTGACACGTACATTGATGCTCCGAGTTAAATTCAATGACGTTATAAATGTTTGCTCTTATATTTGATGACAGGTTGATGTCTGAACCCAGCAATAGAGTCACACCAATGAATTTACTTCTCCCAATCATCAATAAGGTGGTAAGTCCGTTTTTAGAATGAGTGCTATTCTCCTTATACAAGTAACCAATAGACTGATCAATTATTATGAAGGTAGGAATCAAATCATCCCTCTTGCTGCCAAAGATGAATGAGATATTATTCTTAAAGAATTCCTCATAATACGCCTCTTTAGCAATTTCCGGTACATTGAATTTCACCAGTATAATTCCGCCCGACTTATAAATCTCAATTAAAGAGGGATCATTTGGATCTGTTACATTAGCGGCATCAACGGTGTACATGGATACCTTATACTTCGAAGCTAGTGAATGTATTAGAGCCAGTTGAGAATCTGATTCGGTGATTAAAATCGTTACAGACGCTTGACCTGAAGCAAGTCTATCTAAGTCCTGGCTAACTTGCTTAACCATTGCTTCATCTCGCTGTTCTTTGGATTCAACCGTAATTAATGTGTGAATGAAACGCTCCTTGTGATTAACTGCTACTTCTTTACCTTCAAAATTAGTACCATAATAAATAGTTTGATCCATAATATTGATCTCCTCTCGGTTAATAAACGTATTATAAGTCAGATGGAAAAAATCGAGTAATGAATCACCTGGTACAAAATAATCAGATACTATTGTAGGGGTTATATGCAGGATCATGACAGGATGTAGTTCTTTTGATTTACAAAAATAATCTAAGCATATATATTATAAATAGATTTTTCCAATAAATTAACATGATCGAAAGTGGGCCCATTTGAAACAGGTATTCATGCCTATATTTCAAATGGTCTTCTTGCTTTTTGAAAGGAAGATCACTATAAGAAATTTTTACATCAAGTACTAGCTACCTGTCGTTCATTTCAAAATTAGTTTGTGTAAAGTTGTATGGTGGTCGTTTTTTTCTTATTCTTACAATAGAAAATCAAAATTAGAACGGAGCAGTTTACGAATGATCCTGCACATAGGATATATATTTTTCTCGTTCATAGAGACATTTTCTTATTTCATTCTCGCTTTAGCAGCCGTTAGATTAGTGCCTCAGCATTATTTAAAGGAAATCTCTTTAGTAAGTTTTATTGTGGCGCTCTTATCCTTTTTTATGAGAGAAGCAGTTGACCTCAAACAGATCTTCCCAATCATCGTACTTATCATTTTTACAGCGTTCCAACTTCTCGTTGTTAAAGCACCATTTTGGTGGGGGCTAATCATAGCATTCTCAACGTATGTACTCTTTTTCATTATTCAAACTGGGCTTCTACTCATCTTGACCAACACCGTCATCTCTTTGGAAAAAGCACAGAGTGCTTCTTTAGATCAATTCATTGGACAAACAGTTACAGCCATAGTGATCGCTCTGCCCTCACTTTATCTATTTAATAAAGGGATCGGTTATTCTGCAGATTTCACAAAACTCAGATTTAGCTTAGATACTGTCATTGGCCTCCCCTTATGTATTCTGCTATTCGCCGGCTTTGGTTATGTATTCATTCAGAATGACCTCGTAATGGCGTTTTTAGCACTTAGCTTGTTAGTATGCATTCTCATCTATTTCGCTGTTAAGAAAGAGAGAGCTTATGATTTCAAAAGTGGCAAATAAAATGGCTGTATGGCTCATCGACCGGAGCCCCAATGCCCGATATTCAGTGGCAACAATCGAATTCATTCTTATCATCATACTTAATGTTCTACTCACTATTTTTATTTCACTTCCAATTGCCTTAATATTAGGACACTTCATAGAGACTGCCGTTATTCTCTTTGCCTCGTATATATTAAGACAATACTCAGGCGGCTACCATATGTCTAAATCTTGGAAATGCATTGTTACTACAGTTATTTTGTCAAACGTAATACCTTACATTCATCTGTCTACAAATACTGTGTTAATACTTACCGGACTCAGTGCAATACTTGCTGCTATCTTTGCACCATCCCGAATAGAATTAGATACCGTTATACCAAAAAGCGAATATAAATATCTACGTATTCTATCAGTACAAATCATTTTCTTTAATTTCATTTTCTTATCGCCTGTTCTTGCAGTAACATTTGCGCTGCAATCCATCTCGCTCATTCGTTTGTCACATAAGGAGGTGATTACTCTTGGATAAAATGGACCTAAGTAAAGTTACAAATGCACTTGGAGGACTTGCGGACCAAAAAGTAAAAGTGCTTAGTTGCATAGGGTGGATTCATTCACCAAAGCCACCGGCTGAGTTGCTTAAACAAAATCAATCTCAGAAGGAAAAGTAGGACACATCATGGAATGGAATGGAACATTACAAGTAAGCAGACATCCTGAAGGACTAACAGGGTTCGAATCTCTTCATGTAGATAAGATTCTATTCTTCCGGATTGTAAAAGGAGAACTGCAAGCTCACACAAGTGATGATTTTCTTCATCTCATCAGTGGTGAAAAGATTCAAAGGTTTTTAAATACACTTTGGGCGAGTGATTGTCATTTTGTTCGATCTGATAGAGGAGACATCCCCGATATCGGGAAAATACGAAAATTTGATAAAAAATGGTTCAGAGCATACTTTGATGAAGTACCAAATAAAAATTCTAAATATATTTATATCGCTAAAGCTCGATATGATGAATTTGTTGAACTTACGATGAAATATAACAGTTATATACGTGATAATCCGACCAGTCGAACCTGAACTGTGTCGGATTTTTACTATATCCAACGTTATTAAAGTCCATTTCAAATTAGACAGTTCAAAAGAAAAGTGTAAAATTGCTGTTTCACTTTTTCATGACCGATTAATTACTATAATTAGACGTATAATCTTTCAATATCTCATACAATCTTCCGAGCGATAGATCCCCTAGGTTTCTCACACGGCACAATTCCTCATAGTTCAATTCTAGAATATCATCGATAGTGGTGAGCCCTGTTCGTTTAAGGCAGTTATATATGCGTACCTCATTCTTCTTATCAATTAAGTCCTCAAGACTTCCCTCGATAGCAGTAGTTACTTTGAGTATCTCTTTTAGACTCATTTCCGGACGATACTCCAGATCCTTGAAAGAACCCTCAAGTTCATGTCTTTGTTTGATGCGTTCAGCCATTTCTTTCTTCCATCGAGCGCTTTTGCATGCTGCACAACCAATGTCACGTACTCTGATCCGTACCGGGTTGAATTCAGCATGTCCGTACTCACAAACCCACCATGCCCGTCGATGTGAAGCAGCATGGACATTATCTGGTGTTAACTTCTTATTTCTTTCAGAATCCCACTCTGCTGCGATAATGCTATGAGATACCGTGAGGGGGATGTTTGTTCGGTCTGACATGAAGTATCACTCCTACTATAATTACAGTGTTTTTATATTAATAATGATACTTTATGACAAATGTGGTTGATAGGGAAGTGTCTAAATTTTTGATTCCTTTGATTCCTATTATCATTTGATGTAGGAAAGATTTGTCGGATGCGATTCTTGACTAGATAGTCTTTAAGCTTTCCTAAGATGTTATCTAATGTTGTACTCCAGATCCGCTTAGACACAAGTTAGACTAAACAAAATTAGTAAATCTTGAAGTCCACTGTCCCACACAGCTACATTTTCAGTTCGACAGGTTGGACATCTACATAATTTTTTGGAACGATTTATTGAAGATGCAGACTAAACGCAAAATTTATCTCTGGATAGACATCCTTGAACTGAGAAGGGATTTAAACTTAGCGGTACGGCATAGGTAGAAGTATAAAATGATTTCAACTAGCCAAATCTATTAAGAGAGGTGGTTACTCTGGGAACTCAAATTAATGGATATGTAGGAAAAAGAATAAGAATTGTTCGGAAAAGTAAGAATTACACTCAGAAACAATTAGGAGAGAAGGTTGGTCTGCCTCAGCCTTATATTGGAGGCATAGAACGTGGTGAGAGAAATATATCATTAGATACCTTGGAACGTTTACTAGAGGCACTTGGCGTCTCTCTTGGCGAATTCTTCAGAAGTTACAATGACAATTATTTTTCCGAAAATGAAAAAGCGAAAGAGACAGTTCTGATCGACTTGTGTGCATTGTTGTCAACAAGGTCTATACGAGATATCGAGATGATTCAACGCTTGGCGAAAGATATTTTGGCATCAATTGATTTACGCTTTCAAACTAGAAAGAAAAAACACCCCTCCTGTAAAGCTGAAGAAGTTGAATGATGTGAAAGGAAGACATTGCTAAAGTGATACAATAATTACGTAAAAAAAACCCATTAATGAAGATAAATTGATGGGTTTATCATGCATTTAGTGTCATTATATGTCGAAATATGGTTTCTGATGTCGCCTATTCAGAATTTGAATACAGCTTTACTTTCTTTTTATAAATATATAACATGGAACTAAGACAAAGGAACCAGAGCGAGTGCATTTGCACGTGATATAGATCATTTTCTTCCTTGAAAACTTGCCAGTATAGGCAAGTTTCTGCCGAGGGAAGAGTAGAAAGTACCTACTCATTTAATACCGTTTAAATCCAGTAGTAAAGGTCTTCAGCATGACAACCTAGAATAGCTGCTGCTTCTACTGCACTTTCGTAGGACATCAAACGTTCTCCACTTCTCCATCTGGACACGGTGGATTCGTTTACGCCCATACGCCGAGCAAATTCTGCAGGTGCTAAACCACCAAGCAACTCGTCTAAACGGCATCTCCCTCGTTGAAGAGCCATAGTTCACCTCATTAATACAGAGATGTAGCGATTATACATTAATATGACAACCTGGAGCAATTAAAGGAGAAGCTAAAATGAACCAAAATAAGATGGATGATAAATCAAATAACGAAATTACACGTTTGCAAGAAAGACTTGAAAGGAATCCTAGTTTTCAAAAGATACATAGTAACTATGCAGAAAAGCTCCAAGAGCTGATACATGTTATTCCGGAGAGTCATCTTGATGCACTGAGTTCACTTGAATACGAGGTTATCGCAATGCTTGCTAAAAGTGTTGAAGTGACATTCTTAAATAGTGTGCAATTTTCTAGCCCCTCCGGTGCAGTAGATCTTAAAATAGTATCTGGTTAATTTTCCACTTCGCATGATCATATAAATCATAAATCCCTCCTTGTAAAAGAGAGGGATTTTTTCGTTTTTTTATTTTTCAAATATATCTTTGGAAATTCGACCCCAATCTACTTTAAATGACAAACTATATTGTAGCTAGTCTAATCTAGCTTATATCTATCAATAGGAGAGCTCAGACTATGCTACAAGAAATTATTGTCGATAACTTCGCCGGTGGAGGGGGAGCTTCCACTGGTATGGAATTAGCATTAGGATACAGCCCACACATTGCTATCAATCATGATAAGGCCGCTATTGCAATGCATAAAGTAAACCATCCTGATACCGAACACTACTGTGGATCAGTTTGGGACGCTAATCCTCGAGAGCTAGTTAGAGGCCGCCCTGTAGGGTTAGTATGGTTCTCACCAGATTGCAAACATTTTAGCAAAGCAAAAGGTGGGAAGCCGGTAGAGAAAGAAATTCGTGGGCTTGCTTGGGTAGCAGTACGTTGGGCCGCCACAGTTAAGCCAAGAGTGATCATACTGGAAAACGTTGAAGAATTTACGACTTGGGGTCCGCTGACGAAAGATGGATATCCGGATAAGCAGAAGAAAGGTAAAACGTTCAAATCTTTTGTGAATGCATTTAAGCGCCTTGGTTATGATGTGGAGTGGAAGGAACTGCTAGCATGTGACTATGGAGCACCGACAAGCCGCAATCGCTTCTTTCTGATTGCGCGTAATGACGGAAGAGCAATCGTTTGGCCAAAACCAACTCATGGTAATCCAGAAAGCGAAGAGTTTAAATCTGGAAATTTGAAACCATGGCACCCTGCAGCAGAAATAATAGATTGGACAATTCCTGCCACATCGATCTTTGATACCTCAGAAGAAATAAAAGAAAATTACGGAGTTAGAGCCGTACGTCCTTTAGCAGATAATACATTAAGCCGAATCGCTAGAGGAATACAGAAGTTCATTATTGAAGATCCAAACCCTTTTGTTATGCCTTATACAATCACTAATTCAGATTTTGATAGATCAGAGGATATTCAAGCATTTATAGAATCTTACATGAATAAAAGTAATTCGGGTTTATTGACTCCTTTTATCGCAAGGATAGGCCAAACGGGATATGCAAAAGATCGATTGCAATATAGAATCACAGATCCTTTAACCACCATTACATCAAAAGCAGAGCATCTGCTTATTACTCCTATTCTTGGTGTGAACACATCCGGTCATCCTGGTAGTTCAGCTTTGGAGCCTTTACGCACAATTACGACGGGCACTCAGCACATGCTAATCTACCCAACCCTAGCAAAATCCGATACTCCACCCGTTCACGAAACATTAGTGGCCACTCATATCATAAAGATGCGCGGCAAAAATATCGGTCAACCACTTAAGAAACCGATTCAAACGATTACAGCGGGTGGCACCCACTTTGGAAAAGTACAGACTTTTTTACAGAGATACTATGAAAGCTGTGTTGCAAAAGGGCAGAACCCCACCTTTGATAAGAAAAAACTCGGTTTGGTTAACATCCATGGTGTTGAATACCGAATTATTGATATCCGTATGAGGATGCTTAAATCTAGAGAATTGTTTAGAGGCCAAGGTTTTCCTGAAGAATACATTATTGATAGAGATCTAAACGGAAAGAAAATAAGTGAAAGTGATCAAGTTGCTCGTTGTGGTAATGCCGTACCTCCACCATTCGCTAAAGTATTAGTACAGGCTAATGTGCCAGAACTTTGTATGGGATCAGGCAACAGGTTAACGATTGAAAAATACGCACAAAGGGAACCTGGACAGATGGCGTTCAGCATGTAGGAGTACAAGATATATTAATCCCTTCGTGGCCACATTTAAGAATTGTAATCAATAAAGATAGAGCAGTCGAATGATTTACAGAGTGGAGAACCGACTTATTTTAAGTAGAATTCGTCAAAAATTCCCTTCTTACATCGATTATTGTATGGTAATCGTAAATCCCTACGCTAATGAGTTTGCTTGACTGGAAGCAACTGATGGCTTGTAAGAGGAACAGAGAGGGGAGAGGAAACCCTTTACCTGATTAATTAAGTTGTCCGATTTCCCTTGGTACCACAAACTATGGATTCTACCTATGAGTGTTAATCGTTGTGGTTTATCAATGGAGAAACCATAAAATTAAGGGTTGAACTAACCAAAACATGAACAATATACACTCTATCGTGGTGAATGGGTTATGCAGTTGCAATCCCTAGGTCTGATAATCAGGTAGTACTCTTTATGTGATGGAATATTGCATAATGCACAGATAGACTCAAAATGCAGCACCTATAGGAGGACATATAAGATGACGCAAGAAGCAATATTGTTCACTAGAGAGCAAGTGCTGGAGATGGAGCCGCTAGAACTTGGAATAGAGGTGGCTCAACATATATTCAGAGCGAACGTGATTAGAAAGGAAGATTGCCCAGATTCCAGATTATTGATTGGGCACTTCGGTTATAAAGCATGGCAACCCCTATCCGGTGAGCGTTGGGAAAATGCTTCATGGCGGAACAGTGATGAAAATGCTTGGTTGGATTGCCCAAGGTATGGAGAGGACATTTCAGCCACATGGAAAATGCAATCGGTCCTAGATCAAGACCCCAAGATTCGAGAGCAATACGCGATTGAGTTACAGAATGTATTAGAACTGAACTTGATTGAAACAACACCTACTTTGGATAGCATCTATCAAATTGTCCACGCAACTCCTGCACAGCGGTGTAAAGCAGCTTTACTAACTTTTCTGAAGTTAAATCTCATCAGAAAGCAGAAAGTGAATAAAGTACCTTTCTGCTGAATTTCAATCTCTACTAGGGAGGCATAGTATGACCTGGTTAATTCACTTTAGTATTTATGGTATCGTTAGCAACTTCTCAATACCCAGATTTAATAAACCATCTTGGTACGGTTTTGTACACTCTCATCCCACAAATAAATATGACAATAATGACCACATAAGAATACATTGTAGGCCAAAATCTCGTGCGCTGAAGAGAATATCCTTAGATGACAAACAAGCGAAAACATACCGGTTACCGGCTTTGAAACATTTCTCAGCTAGCCTTAAGAGATCTATTAATTGAAAATAGGAGGGATAGACGTGCCGAGGATACTGCCTTGGATATGCGTTACTTGTGGTAACAAGTGGGTAGACAATCTTTTAGTCTGCTGGGTAAACTGTCCGGAGTGTGAAGGTGAGTCTCAACATGAATCGGTTAGGGAGCTCAAAGATAATGATGTTTGGTATACCGAAGATTAATTGGTCGAAGACGTCCAAGACAACCGAAATAGAAATACTAATCGGTCGGTAGATAAATTTCTCTTTTGGCATCGATTATTATATGGTATTCGTAATCGAGATCCCTCACTGGATAAGAGAGGGATTTTTCTTTGGAATTATAAAATAAAACGCTGCAAATTCGATTTTAACATCCTAACCTGACAGACTATGAGTAGTAAATATATCTAGTCTTCAAACTGAAAAAGGTGAGGTGTACAGCAGTGAAAATAAACTTTGGGTTGTCCGGATTTTTAGCTCCAGATGGACAGTTTTTCGAATGCAAGTACCAAGAACATCAACGCTTGGCCTCCAAACTTGTAGTGGAGTACAAGATCCAGTTTCACGGAAGCAGCAATGAGATACCTTCTTTTATTAAATTCGGTTGTCATCCATGGGTTGGTAAAGAAGGTGATGGAGGTTGTCACTGTTTCATTTGGGAAGAGCCTACAGAAGAGCAATTGAATTTCATTAGAAGCAACTTTGAAAGAATGACTAAGCAACAACAGCTTAGTGTTCTAAGAGATCTAAATTCCTTTAACCTTGACGTTAAACAATTGGATGCACTGTACTCCGGATAAATAACTACCAAAGGAGGTATTTAACATGATTGAGCACCTTAAAAAAGCAGAAATTAAGCAACCCGGTTCAAATCCCTGGAAAAAAGTTTTAAAACGGCCTATCTATACCGAGGGAACGAAATTCTATATTCGTGAAAAAGGGTTTAATAGTGTTGTAATAAACCGCCGCCAATATCGTGAAGTCAAAAAAGTATTAGATACCTGGTTTTTAATATGAGAGTGGAGGGAGCTGTTATATTATTTTACGCCTCCCACCTACTAGTAGGAGTGAATAAACAAGGTGGAACCTTCAGCTATTAAAAGACATAGAACATATATGGGTAAGAGCGGGCTTAAAAGAAGGGTGACTCGCTTCCGTATCTGTGGAGTAGATGGGTCAGGACTATTTGGAGATATTTTTTATATCCCGATCGATCGCAACGGAAAGGAAAAGAAAGAGAAGTCATGCTACTCAGGGAACTTCGCAAAATGGGCGGTACGTGTAGTTACCACTGAATCGAGTGAAAAGTAAGGTTGTCACATTCACTCTTCTACATTTTCATAGTTTTTAAAGGGGGAACTGCATTGAAAGAAACTGAGTTATTTGCTCCTGTGAAGGCTTGGTTAGAACATGGAGGAAGTATTGTGTATTCAGAAATACAACCCCACAGGGGCACATTAAGACGGGCTGACGTACTCGGTCTTCATGGTGATATTGTCACTGTTGTTGAACTCAAAAAGTCTCTTAACTTAGATGTAATGGGCCAGTGTGTAGAATGGGAACCCCACGCACATTTAATTTACGCAGCAGTACCAGAACCGATCCAACACAAGCGTATGAAGCTTTCTCATGGTAAACACATCCACAAGTTTGCCGAACGCATCATGCGCCAGTATGGAATAGGCTTATTATATGTTGGGGAAATGGGACAAGTTGAAATTGTATTACGTCCACGTTTAAACCGGCGGATCACTTCATTGCTCCCAGAAAGCATTAATGAGTATCACGAGAGTCTTTCACCTGAAGGGGGTACGAGTGGAGGAGGATATATCACTACATACCGAACAACGATGTTAAGGCTTCGTGAATTTCTTATGAGAATGCATGATCGTTATGATTCAGTCAGGCTCAAGTATTCAAAGGAGATCCAAGATGGGTGGACCCCGATGAATGTGATCCTGGACCAATGTACAACTCATTATTCTTCACCCAAATCCAGTTTAGGCACAGCCTTACTCAAATTTGAGAAAGATTGGTGTGAATCGACGATCATAAATCGGCGTAGGTATTATCGTGTTCGCCCAGAACTCGTTAATCATCCGTATTCATAATATCAGATATTCTCAAGACTAACGGGACTTACCTTGGTTAGACAAAATGTTGGATTGTCCTCATACAGCATTAATAAGTTGTCGGCAAGATCCTTGCTGGGTAATTGGCAATGTTCTGACCATGTGGACCAGTCATGTAAAACAAAGTTGTAAAAAAAGCCATCCTTATTTTCAATACCATAAACTATCATATACTCACCTCGAATCGAGTCTAAATGCACTAGAGAGACTTAGTCAATACATTAAAACCTATCGTTCAACCTTCGTCCGGAAAGGAGAAAGGAACAAATGAGTATATATGAAAACCCCGCTCTATATGCACGAAAGGTAAGGATCACAGAAAGGCTGGCACGTATCTGGTGCAATCATCAACTTAAACTACAAGCTGATGTAGAACTTGCCTCTATATGTCCTAAGTGTGGGAAGCCAACTTTGGAATCCGAAATGGGATGTTATGAGGAAGGGACTGAAGCTTATGTCTATTGTTCCAATGACACGATACCTTATGAAGATGACGGTACTATCCAACTGGGTGAATGTGATTATGTATCGGATGTGAGGGAAGAACACGTCCCTCTATCCAACTGGTACACCTTTGATCATTTACTTGCAATGCATAGCGGTATTATGGGTGAGGTAAGTGATTATGGCGGTCTAATTGAATGGTTTACTTCGGCTAAAAAGGATATTGAAGAGGTTGTAGTTCATCCCCCACCAGAGGAAATACCATTGGATCAGCAGGAGAGCTGCGTAGATCCTGGTTATGAATAAGGTTCATATATCGGACGGAGGGACCTAATGCTAACAAATATTTTTGTGATTTTACTATTTACATCGCTTCCTGTTTTAGTGGCTATTTTCGTATTATCTTTTAATGAGAAAAATCCAGTCAAACTTTCTTTATATAGATCTTCAATTATCAGGATAATACTTAGCATTCTATTAATCGGAGTTTGTTTTAGCTTGTATTTATGGAATCAAACCGTTCTTGATTATCAGTTAATGCAAGTCACCAAAAAGTTAGATGATATCCGTGTTCGCATGGTATTTACTGATGAAGTTTTAACATATTCCATTGTTGCTCTCTCTATATTTTTCATTAGCTTTATGATAGGTAGATCCAGGAGCTGATAAGTATTTAACACGCTTTAAACAAAGATTCTTAGGGAGGAATGCACTATGACACAGACAATCCGGAAACTGAAAATATCTGAGGTGTCCAGTGATGAGCATTTGAGTTATGAGGGTGCTAATTGCACATACCCTGTTGAAAGAGTAAGAGAGATGATTCGTAATGATGGAGATCTCGCACTCCATGATTGGCAAATATGTACGCCTACTACTTGGAGCCCTAATGCTGATCATATGATCAAGTGCTATATTGAGCAAGAACGCGAAGAGATGTATGAGGATTGGGATGTTGAGGTTGAAGGTAAAATCACCAAAGAAGACGTTGCTCAGCTCCAATCTGTGCTTGATAGGATGTTCGGTAAAAATCGATATTGGAAGTTTAGTGGCCCAGAAGTAATCATTGATTCATTGGATTAAAACAAGTTTCGGCTTGACCCCTTAATGAGGCAGGACACATATGCGGAAGAAACAGAAAACTCACCGTGTGATAGGATTCATCCCCTGTTGGGTGTATGCTGCTGCATTAAAAGAAAATTTGGGTGCAGATGGGAAGATGCGAACGAAAATCTGCACGTAACAACGTTTCATAAAGCAGAACATTGCGGAAATTTTCTGAAAAAGAAACACCCGAAAGGCAGTGTCCAGACCGTCTAAACACACTGGGAGAATATGAAAAGGTCCCTGGAAACTGATAACCGAAACATGTGGTTTAGGGGTATTCCCACGACAACATAATAACAATCTGATTCAGGCCCATCCTCCGACTCAAAATTCCTCTTTCTTCTTTTAGTCCGATTTCGATGCCACATAGCAAGAGGGGTTGCCGGTAGCACCTGAAGGAATTGATACAGATGATGGTTTTTACTCATTAATTTCTTCTGATCGCAGGCTTCACCGTCTGGGTACCGGACATAAAAGAAAAAGAAGATTGAGGCTGACGGCCCCTTACCAAGGAGGGATATACAGTTGCATCTGTCACTCAATGTGAATTGTGTGTGTGGAGCAAAGATGGCGATTCACCAAAAGAAATTCAGAATTCAACGGATGAACTTCGTTACTTTGATATAAATTGCGGATATTGTGAACGGCTGATTGGGAAATTTTC
This sequence comes from Paenibacillus sp. CB74, assembly GCF_055687625.1. Taxonomy (NCBI): domain Bacteria; kingdom Bacillati; phylum Bacillota; class Bacilli; order Caryophanales; family Paenibacillaceae; genus Paenibacillus; species Paenibacillus sp. CB74. Next base: position 92,366 of record NZ_JBVMUS010000002.1, read on the forward strand.
ATTTGCACTTAATTTGAGGGAGGGAAAGAAAGGCTATGAGTAAACGTGTGTACAAGCTATTGGATGGGAGCGAACTGGTGGTATGTAAGGAATTCTTGGAGCTCCGTCAGAGCCCCAATGCACTTGCTGTTAAGGTTGATGGTAACAACGTAATTGATGATGTTTTGGCATTGGTTGATGTAGAAAATGTGGCTGTTCGAGAACTGGAGTATGCCAAGAAACAGGCAGGGATTTGGAATAACGAAGCTGTTCGACTCCGTATGGTGCTTGAAGAGAAAGAACGTGAAGGGGAAAACCACGTTAATCGACTTCGTAATGAACTTGTAGAAAAAGGGCATGAAGCAGAGCAATGGCGTAGTAAATACGAGTCAAAGCGTGCTTTGTTGAAGACCACGGACGAGAGTCGTAATGAACTTCATCGGATGTATAGAGAGGCGTTAGAGGCGGCACACGGGTTCCAGAAGGAGCTTGAAGAGTCACGGAAGATCAAATTCCCACGGCAACCAGGGGGCGAAGGTAGATGGGTGATAGATTATAGGCTATTGGAAAAGTTAGGTGTTGAAGTCCTAAGAGAATCAGACAATACGGTTGACATGGAGGATATCGAACGGCTGTTGCTTGTACTGGAAACAGTTTTGGGCCAGGAAGAAGAGTGAAACCATGAACCTGATCGATCCTGATGATTTCCCATGGTATCACAAAATATGGTTGATTCCGCTGGCGATAACCGTAATGGCAGTTCAATGGATACGAGATAAATTTAAAGGTTGAGGATGTCCTCTCCTTAGTAAGGGGATGTAACACACATGAGCTTCAATCCTTTTCGTTGGTGGCAATGGACGATAATTATAATCGGTATGTTGGTGTTCATTTATATCGCTTCAGAACCAATTCTAGAATCGATATTTTAGGGATATACCAAAGTTACAAATGATCTAATTGCGGAAAAAATTAGGGCTTGCTACCGTGGGAAAATATATAGCAAGCGAAACGCCTCAGATCGTATTGGAGTATTGCAAAAAAAGATTGGCCTGAACGAGATGGGATGATCCAGCCAATAACTTTATTAAATAGATAAAATTATTTGGAGGTGAGTATAAATTTGAAGCCGTTAAACAGGAAGTCAAGGCTCCAATGGTTAGAGAGTAAAAAGGGCTTGGATTATATAAAAGAAATGTATATGTTCACTGATAGGGAAGTTAAAAGGTGGTTCGATAGGGTATACCCACTATATAAAGATGATCCTCCCTTTTCGAGCGATACTTCTTCTGAGTTACCTGAATGCTTGGTATGTGAAAGTGAAGTGAGAATTACTTGGTCCTGCGCTTGCGGAGATAATGAATGTATCGTAGATCCTGATGATCCAGAACTAGAGGAACGATTAAAAGAGTATCATAAATAGTTTGGGTCAGTGACTATAAAGCACACTCTTGATATTTGAAATTAATTAACCTAATGAATTGATACTTCGCATTGTATCTCTAGAAGGCGAGGGTTCGAAGTTGAACCAACAAAAAGGGGGGACACGATGCTAATAGGACTACTTAAAATTTTAATAGTCGTGTTCACTCATGAGCATATCAATCGTTCATACGAGATAAGGAGTCTAATAGATGACACAAGCACTAAACGTTACAAAAGATCTTATCCTTGGATTAAAACCAGGATACGAATTAGATGCACTTGTGGGGAATTATATAGCCAACGATATGCCTCAAATCGTGTGGGAGTATGACACAAAAAAATGGCCTGATGGTGAAGTTAAAATGGTACGGCGAGAAATTTATCGAAATTTTTCCGAATCTATCTCTGATGCAATGGATGTCGAAAAAATAATGGGCTCAGAGGATTATCGCTCGCGCTATATAGAAACAATCACATGGTTCTACCTTGAAACACAAGGTGTGTGTGAAGTATACGACTTGATGCAAGCAAGTCCTGAAATGCGTTGTAAGGCTGCTCTGTTGGTCAAGTTTGATTTGTTTTAGAAGGTTTTCCACAGATTGAAGATATCCACCCTCTACGTAGTATAATTGAATAAACCAATTTCTAGAGGGAGTAGTAATCATGAGTGAAAAATTATCCAATTACATTAATAGCATTTCTCCTGGGGCAAGCCCGTCTTTGAAAGAAAAACTAAAAGATATTGAGTTTTTATAGATCAGTTCCGTGAGCCTGAACTTGCAGAAATTCGAGAGCTTTAGGGAAGAACGTTGCTAACATTGAAGGCTTCATGGAATCAGACAAGATCAGTGAACAAGATAAATTAGATGCTAAAGAGTGGAAGCGTCACAACGAAAGCGCACAAATTAAAATTAAAGAACACTTCAAATTTTAGGGAAGGAGCAGTTACTTGGATAGTGCGATGATGAATTTACTCTTGGAGCGAAGACATGGGGGGAAGCTAAAAATACTCCCCGAAGAAATTGAGCAGGTCTATTCAAGCCCGATACTAGATAAATTTATTGAAGAGTTTATTTTTATGAATGAATCACTCAATGGATATAATCACTATTCACGAAGTGACTCAGATGCAACAATGCTCCTGGATATAATCGAAGATATCGAAGTTCAGTTTCAGCTCACTTGGGACTCAACGGAAAAGGTTTATACATTTTATACAGGTAAACCTAATTCAAATATATTCAATGGTAAGGTCTCTGCCAATACATTTTCTCTTGTTATATGTAAAGCTATACTAATGATTAGATATTCAGATTGATGAAGTCAAAAGCAAATGTCGGCAGACCCCATGTTAGCATGTGCTAAACTCATGTAATAACAATTCAAATGGAGAACGACAAAACCCATGAATATGTTCACGGGTTTTTTGGTCTATCTAAATACCCTAGAACTACTCTATGCATAGGTAATATGATAAAGTATTTCAAACAATGCGAAAATGGAGGGACCCAGTAAATGACATTAATCATTGGTATTAAAGACGGTAATAGAGGTTGTCTAATAAGTGACTTTAGAATAACGAATGTCCGGACCGGTGACCAATCAGATATAGCGATGAAATACATTTCTTTTGACGACAGGCTATTCTTGACAATGGCAGGAAAGACAGTGGCTTTGCTACCTCAGATTCAGGAACAATTACCATCTATAATGAGAACTTTAACTTTTGAGAATGTTGATGATGAAGAAGGTCCACTTAAGAATGTGCTAGATATCGTCTTTAGAGGAAAACCAGCTTCATATGAATCCCCAATGATTGGAGTTTACTTAGATCAAGATTCAAACTCATTTAAGATGTTTCGAATTGATACACGTTTTGAACGCAGTAACAGTACCTGGTCTTTTAGTTATGTTCGTGATGCTGATTTTGAGTCTGAGATCATAGGGTCAGGAGAGATTTTATCGTTGCCAGAGTTCTTCCCTTCATTTGACCCACTAGGGTTATACAATCAATTTTCCATGGGCTTAAGCTTAAGATACTCAAACACTAAAAAAGCTATTAACGAGAACAACACCTATGATATTTCAACAATAACTAACGCTATAATTTCTAATGTTAAGACAAGACTTCGTTCGTTAGGTCCTTCAGTGTATCGCCTTCTAGGAATCAGTCCTGTGATGATGCCTGTTATCATTGAAAATGCTCATTTAAGGATTGAAGCCAGTGAATATGAAACGGGTTACTTTAACAATCAGGGCGAATATAAATTAGCAAACTACTCTATTGAGAGGAGAAGAGAAGGCGAAGCTATTCTGATAGACCATGATACTGGTACAAGAATCCCTGTGTACCCGACAAATAGTGATTTTTCGCCTTCAAATAACCAAAACGTTACCTTTGATCCTGAAAATCTCACAGCTGGCGATGAATATCGATACTTTCCTTTCACTATAAAGCAGGTAAGAACACACTCATCAATAATTCGTTCTGTAACCATGACGAGGTACTTACCTTACGGCAACAATGAGTTTCCAGTACGAGAAGTGATAAAGCGCCAGACACTTTCGACTAATATTTTTGATACATCACCTGTACCTGAGACACCTTTACTGACTTCTGTAGAAATAACAGAATGGAACCAGGTCGATCTGTTTAATACTGCTTGGCTAGAAGAGAAGTTAGGGCCGGCGAGTGATCTGTTTCGAATTGAAAATACGCCCTCATAATTGGAACTTCGATCTCTACTGAGTAACTTCCAGCGCACTTTCAAAAAAATGAAGAAGGCCGGCCTTGTCCCTCTATAACGGTCTTTTTCTTTGTAGTTTGTCGTTATACAATTTCAGCAACCTTTCTTCTCTCCTCACGACAGAAAAACCTTTCAAAATTAGTGATTTCACTCTCGTTATGCCATGCTTATCATAACGAGATCACTGATTTTTTGAATTGAAGATGAGGAGGAGCAACAACATGCCAAATGTATCAATCGATTGGCTAAACAATCATGCAAAAATCCTTGTGAGAAGGCATTGGGGGTTGAATCACATCCCTGCGATCGTAATCGATTTAGACCGTGACAGTCTAGATTGGGATAATTATGTTGGATACTACTGCAGTGACATTGAAACAATCGCATTCAATAGTCATGTGAATGCTAGAAGAAGTGAAAAGGCTATTAAGAGTACATTGTTACATGAGTTAGTGCATTGGTATCTACATATAACTGGAGAGAGGTTTAGTGATTCAGATGAGCGGTTTGCTAGGGAACTAATTCGAGTTGGATTAGGTAGAAAACATAATTCTGATGAACAATCTGTGTTGGCTGCAAAAGAAGCGTGGAAGCGAAAGAAGGATGAGCGTTTTGAGATTATTGAAGAAAACGAGGATGGTGTAATCACTGCACGGCTGAAGCATCATCGGAAAAACGTTGATGATTTTAAACAAGATTTAGCAAACACCTTAATTCGTGTTCACAATAACAGAGAAGATGATATTACAATTTATCCTGGTGATATTGCAGATAAGATGTGTGAGTGGTACGGATATAAAATGGAGCCAATTGCACAGATCGCAATAAGAGTAAGCAAGCAAGGCTGGAGTGGTGAAATTGGAGATCGAGATGACATTGCAGAAGTTCTTAGTCATCAACTAAACATGGATTACAGCGAGATAGATTTGAAATTGAACAATGATGAATCAGTTGAAGCCGCTGCCGAAGAATATTAAACAAAATCAATGTTTGGAGGTAGCAGTTATGAATTCAAGGGAATATGAAGAAAAGAAACAAAACCTTAGAAATTACTTTAATTCAGATAAGTTCAGAGAGAACGACATCGGTGAGCGTGTATATTACAAAGGAAGAAGAAACTTAAAAGAACTTAAGTATATTTTGGATTTGGTATTCGGAGATGATTACACGGTCATTACTGAAAGTCCTTTGAAGAACGAAACTGGTAAAATGATTGGTGGCTTTATCACATGTAAGATATATGTATCTGCTGATTTTAATGGTTTCCATCAAGGAACTGCAGGTGCATATGTTTATACCAGATTTAATTTAATTGAGAATGCATACTATCTTGAACAATCACAAACAATTGAAGGTTTGGACTTTTATTAAGTTTGAATAAAGATCAATTCAACCTTGGAGGGAGGGCGAGAAGGTGGCCAATCATACAAAAATCGTATTAGATTATCTTATGGCCGAGACACCATTCACAGTGAAACAGTCGTTTATTGATCGATTACATGAAATTAATGAAGGTTTTGAAACTGTTCCGGAGGAAGTGATAGATGCCTATCAAGAACTTACTAACTATGAACTATGGGAAATAATTCGAAAAGTGGCCTGTGAAGGTAAGAGACGAAATAAGGAAATTATTCCTGTTCAATTATAGAATAAGGTCTGTTGGCGTTCACCTGAAACCGAATTTTTTTTCGAAATACATCAGAACAAATAAATTGGAGCAGTAGCGTATTTGCTGCTGCTCCGTTTGAGCTGTTTTTATAACCTCTCGTAGAACCTTCTCTACCAGAACAGATTCTACACCTCAATCTCTTAAAAACAGAATGGGACCACAATATTTCATCAGAGGAGAATCAAATGACATTAGGAGAAAGATTGGCCACTTTGAGAAATACTAAAAATATGACCCAAGATGAACTAGCAAAGAGTTTAAAGATAGGTAAGTCTACTCTTGGAATGTATGAAACAAACAAAAGAGAACCCGACCTTAATACAATCGCATTATTAGCTGCATACTTTGAAGTTTCCATTGATTGGCTCATCACGGGTAAATCCTTTGATGAGAGCCGAACTTCTAAAGAATCCTCCATTATGGCTAGCAACATAATTAAGCATATTAGGAATGCTGAGGCTGATTATGATGTTGATCTTTTAAATGACTCTCTAGTGAACGAAATTATTCATCAGTTTATATTTAATCTGGCAAAGCTTAAGGCCAAGGTTCATCATTCATAAAAAGGAAACAACGCACAATAATACTCTCTTTTCAGAAAGAAAAATTGGGTCACACCTAGAGTGAGATTTCAGCATTGTCACCAATATGGACTCACACAAGCAAATCATTTACGAGTATCTTGGATACCAAACATAATTGAAATTTTACCACTCGTTCAGATTTTGTTATATTCACTGATGCTGGACTATTGTCTTTAGCAAATAAAATATTTCACAGTTACTACGCGGGTGCTCGAAATCAATCTACTTATTGGATAGGAGTGAATCGGTAATGGAATTTCAAAATTGCCTATACATGAATCTAGAAAGAACAAGAACTGTTCTATTTGCGAATCGGGAAAAAGAAGTGGCTTGAGCCGTTCTTCATTGGTGCTTTAAAAAAGGAAAGCATCCCAGTACGGGAGTCTGACATACGGCCTTTATTGCGCCATCCATCAAGTAGGTAGGAAGGAAAGTGTTTATATGAATGAACAAATAAACTCCGAGTTTGTGATGTTGGGACTTTTTGTAGGATTAACTATAGGTTTATTCTTCTCAGCATTAGTTGCTTTTTTAGCCGTCGCCTCTTATCACAAAAACCCGATTCGAACGATGAAAATTCTAATCAGACGCGGGGATGATGTTGAGCTTGAAGTGAATGAGATGCACCAAATATACAGAAAAGACAATGATGAGCACCTTGTGACGCGTTACAAAAAATATAATCAATTAATAGAGGTTACAACCTATAAATCAAAAGATCTTTTTAAAGATAATTGAACGTTTATCTATTCTTCAAGAAACTGCTCTTATGGGGTTAACCGTCTGTAATTAATGCCGGTCCCTATACATACCCTAGCATCCGGTAAACACTAGAGGAATAACACTCTGTTTAGTAATGTAACGTATTTTGCTTTGAAATTTAAAACTTGCTGGCTATCGATAAAGAAGAAGGGGTTAGATCATGGGGATTAAAAATTTATTTGTTCAAATTGTCCAGATAAACAAAGAGATTCGAGAAGAAAAATTTCATAAAGATCAAAATAAGGCATTTCAATTTATTCAATCGCTTACTCACGTAGAGAAAGAAGAACTATTAGCTGCGTTACTTATCGCTAGTGTTGAATATGACGGAGGCACTATTGATGAGTATCTCGAAGAGTTAGAAGAAAGGGTTTCGATTAAAAGAAAAACACGAAAATCCGAAGAAATACAAATGATGGACAACACTTCTATTACCAAGAATTATTATCACTAATCTGCATCTTCGTTCCACCGTATAAATCGTCGGACCCAAATTTATCTAATATTTAAAATTAAAATGAATAGTCACGCTAAGGCTGGAGGTAGTTTAATATGATTGATTCATGTAAGAAAAAGCTGATTGGATTCATAAGTAATCTCTCTTCTGTACAAAAAATTCTCCAAATTGCACTGATTTTATATGTAATAATATTACTATCTAATTATCCTGAGTATATTTTCAGTTTCATATTGGGAAGTGTCTCATCCTTTTTTGTAATATCGCAAGTCGAGAAATTTCAAACAAAAAGATTAATACAGAATTTAATTCTAAAAAAGAGTGAGTAAAGGGACACCAACATCAAGCCGATGAAATTGATAGGCTGCATAAGAAAAGTGAACGCCTACGGAATCGCTCTATGATCAGCCGGGGAGTGAGAAGCAATGGAAATATACTATCTCTATACGATATAACCACGTGTAGGAGGGGGTTATTGTGAGTGATTCAGTATACTTTTACCGATCCAAAAACAGCGTTACTCGGGGTTTGTATTATTCTGGTGATTATGTTTATCCTGGCTTATTGGTTAAGAAAACTTTAGGAAGATCCTAGCGAAGTAATTATGTGTATTATGGGTTTGGATATTGTGATTTATGTGGCCTGGATGATCACAATCTGGTATTGATTGGCGACGAAGAGGGTGGTAATGGAAGACATTTATTGATTATTCTTTAAGGTATTGAAACAAGAACCCACCAAATGGTGGGTTCATTATTTTAATTATTTGTGATGTTAACAGGATGAAATATTTTATTGTTTATCTTCTTGTTTGCTTTCTTTGGAAAAACTCTGCAGTAGTTCTTTTATAACAGCGTTGTGCTTTTGATTCAACTCTTCAATTGCTTTGTTGGTTATATCCTTCTCAGTGAGTAGAGCAGACCTCATCTCCATCCTTAATTCTTTCTCCTGCATTTCTAATTCCTTTTTATGATCCTCATCCTTCCTCTGCAGCTCTCTTATACTCTCTGAACTCAGTTTGCTTATTTCCTGAGACATCTTCTCCACATCAGCTCGTAGAGTGCTCTCAACCTCTTTAGAGGTAGCCATTTCACTAGCATGCTCAGAGACTAAGACACGAACTTCTTCTTTTAGTAATGATAATTCGTTCTCTGAAGCGATAAGCAATTGCACCCTCGTTTCTAAATTTTCAATCTTCTCATTTTTAAGCTGAATGTTTTCAGCGTTTGAAATGGTTACTTGATCAAAGTGGTTAATACGTTCATTTAATTCTTGGTTTTTCAACCGTACTTCATCAAGTTCATCGGACTGTTTCTTGGTCACCTTCTTTTGCTCGGCTAATTCTTCTCTTAGAGTTTTTAATTCATCCTCAAGCTTTTTTGTATCATCCTGGTTCTTATCTTTTACCTCATCAATCTGATCAGCTGCTCTTTGATGCTGTCGAATAACAATGTGATAGGCCCGATTAAAAACCTTTACTAGATCATCTAAGTCATTTTCTATGGACGGATCATTGGCTCTAATGTCATGGAGCATACTCAAATTCATTACAGACTTCAGCCACTCAGAGTCTTTGAAGCCAGAACCCTTGATAACATCGTTAATCTCCCTATAAAAATCTTCCTCAACTCTGAATCCCTTTATTTTTTCTTTTCTTTCCTCTTTATCCAAAACGATCTCCTCCAATTTAATGTTAACACATAATCCCTTATTTATAGGCATGTTAACGTGTTAACAAACATATTTAAGTTAACTATATCATAAAATGAGGAGGAAATTACTAGATACGAATGATATTCACGTGGTAGAATAGGGTTATCAAAGTAGGTTCCGATAAGATATAATTATCGGAACCTATTTTTGGGGTCTCATATGTAGAAAAAGAGGGAGGTGGTGTGCGTTGTCATAATTAGTGAGAATAATTTCTTGATTTTTGAGAGATGTATATGTGGTAGTACATGAATCTCACTTCATTATTCCCACAAAGAACATTATTGATACAGATCGGAAGGAAAATTAAATCTTGATCAAAAAATACATACACCAAATGAATGAGGGGTATTCAAAATGATTAATCCAGAAAAACATATTTTCACCTACGCAACATTCTCAGATTTTGCTGGGGAAAAGGCTGAGGTTGATTTGATAATTGAGAAAATTAGATCGTTGAACCTTGGTGGGATACTTATGATCTTATCGCAGATGACGTCTTCTAATAAAAGTCTGAAGAAGATTACTGGTGAGATGTTTCGAAAAGTAAACCAGGATGTTGGAAACCGTGACCTGTTGAAGTTCATTGAAGATAAAGAATTACACTCAGCCCAGGGATTATTCTATCTATGGAAGTGGGTGCTTGCCTATGGGGATCATAATAAAATATCGGAATCTGAAAACGTAATGATAGGTGTGAATCAAATAATTCATCTATGCATATTACTGTCGGACTACTTAGAAGATAGTGTTGATGAAGAATCTGTGAGTTACTCTGTTTTTTCTAATTCAACATTTAATACTAACAATGACTTAGGGTCTGACTTTGCACGTGCGTCTTTAATGTTTTCTGAAATCGCTAGTGACCCATCTCTATTCGAAGAAAAAGAGTATATTGATCTGTCTGGACAATTTCTTGAGCGATATGGATACTCTTTACAAGATTATTTCAGCGTTATACTTGGTCTCATTATTGGTTTTAAAACGAGCAATGTGATTAATCCTACATGGAATAAGAGTTTGAATTTATTTGAAAACACACAGTTATCCGATATAGCCCACTCTATAGTACGTGAACTATCATTCAGTTTAAGCGAAGGAGAAGAGTGGGCTGCTGGTTGTGTGAATGATCCTTGGGATTATTCACTCTTCAGAAGCAAACCATTGTTGTTATTAGAAAACCAAAACTTTTATCCTATCAGTACAAAGTTATTAAATGATGCAATATTTAGTGAGCTCTACTTTAAAATTAGACACGCTTTCCCTAGTGATAGTACACAAGTTATCAGTTTTTATGGAAGAGTATTTGAAAAGTATGTTGAGAAAATTACAATGGAAGCTGTGAAGAAAAAAGTTCAATACGGACTAAATTATCAGTTTATTGAAGAGTTCAGGTTTAAGCATAAACATAAAGGAGAGAAAAAGTCGCCCGATGTACTTATCAGACTAGGTGATACTCTCTTTGCAGTTGAGGCAAAAGTCTTTCGGTTAAAAATGGATTCGATGTTTGGCGTAAAAGATACGGTAGATAAAGACACTCAACGTATGGCAGTAAAACCAATAAAACAGTTGAATGAGCGATTAGAGCAGATTTTCGCCATCAACCACCCCTCCATTGAAGGCGTAAAGGAGATATATCTGATGTCAGTGACTTGGGGCCACTTTCCTACCCTTTACCCTTTTGAAAAGAAAATACAAAGTAATTTGCCTGACTTCAACTTACCCGTTAAAGGCCACTTTCATTTAGATATTGAAGAGTACGAAATGTTAATGGAATTGATCTCAAGAAAGAATGCCAGACCTCTTTTCCACTATCTCGAGAATAAGACAAGGCTTGCCCCAAATATGCCTTTTAAAAACTATCTATTCGATAGCAGTCTGCATCCGAGACGTATGGCGTATCTTACGGATAAGCTCAAAATTGAGCTCAATCGCTGCAGAGACCACTTATATAGAGATAGAACACAATAAATTCTTCAACCATTAATACCAAAGGGTGAAAGCGATGAACCAATTAACAATTAAAGAAATACTCACATTATCCGGAGTCCATCCGGAACCTTCACATTATTCTGGGCGACCAGCAACATTATCTGATCTGAACAGCAAGATCTTAGATAAAATTTATCGAGGCATTGCTGAGAACATAAGTAAAGAGGCGGCGCATAATTATCTGCAGCTTGTTGATGAACTGGAATATCTTTCAGCAACTGCTTTCTTAAAAGTGATCTATAGATTGGAACAAAATGAATGGAAATTCGATTATAAATTGGCCCAAAATAATAGTAATATTGCCTTTACTTCTCCTGGAACAATGTTCGGTACGTTCGGATCTAGACTGGAACAATCCAACAGGGGTAGAAACGATGTCACTATAGATATTAAGCGAGAGTTTCTCAGAAATCATGGCATTAAAATTTGAAACTTATTAATTATTATGTAAAGCGATATGTAAATAAGTAGGAGGTTTCATGGAAAGAGATATAATACCACGTTCTGGGACGAATTTAGAGCAGGCAGAGGGTACGCTAGAGATCCTATTGAAGATGTCTACTGCATTTATCGAAAAGTCAAAATCTACATCAACCCGTAAATCCTATCAATCGGACTGGTCTCATTTTGTAGATTGGTGTACAAGGTTTGAACTTCCATATATGCCGACAACTAATGAAACCTATGCTTTGTATCTTTCGAGTATGGTTCTGGATGGTTTAAAAGCAAGTACGATTCAGCGCAGAATGAGTTCAATTGCTCAGGCTCATTATGCGAAGAATTTCGATACGCCATCGACAAAATTAATAAAGGAAGTTTGGTCAGGTATAAAAAAAGAAATTGGGACCTATCAAGAAGGGAAACAACCAATTCTTATCGAAACGTTGCTCGAAATGCTGAAATTAGCCCCTGCCAATATGAAGGGAAGCCGAGATAAGGCCTTGCTCCTAATCGGTTTTGTTGGGGCTTTCCGTAGAAGTGAACTTGTTAACTTAGATGTTTCTGATTTTAGATTAAGTAAGCAAGGATACACTGTACGAATAAAGTACTCAAAAACGGACCAGGAAGGAAAAGGTGAGTTTGTTGCTATCCCTTACGGTCAAAGTCAAGATACGTGTCCCGTGTTAGCAATACAGAATTGGCTTAATGTATCTAGTATTGAGTCTGGGCCGGTCTTTAGAGCCATAAACAAAATTGGCCATTTATCAGAGAAGAGGCTCTCTGATAAATCGGTCGCTTTGATCGTCAAACGTTATGTAGAAGCTGTAGGCCTCGATCCAGCCATGTACGCTGGGCACAGCCTAAGAAAAGGATTCGCTACCACTGCTGCAATGAGAGGGAGTAGTGAACGGTCTATTAAAGAGCAAACTCGACATAAATCAGACGCGATGCTTCGGAGATATATAGTCAATGCCACGTTATTTATGGAGAATGCTGCTAATGATTTAGGACTCTAACCAATGCTGGAAGACAACTTGTATCTAAGGCTAGGAACATCATGTGAAAGCATGTTGTCTCTAGCCTTTTTCATTTTATAGATTAAAGTGCTAAAGTAGTTTGTAGTTTCAAGAAAAGTATCCCTCTGGATCTGCCTTGACCAGAATGAAAGGTAAATTAAAGCAGATTAACCTCATTCAGATCATTTATGTTACTCCACTTCTTATCACTCTTAGATTCTACTTTATTAATATAGTATGTGGGCAAATTTGTTTTTGTCTTGTTTATGAGTACCAAATCCTTTAAGAACATAATCGTAACCACCACTTTTATTTTGTTTAATATCATGGATTAAGTGAGACTGGTGGTCTTGCTTCAAAAATATATCTTGAGTTGTAACCTCGTCTGGGAACTTCCGCACGATCTCTTGATCCAGTATTGGAGCATCAATAATAACTCGTTGCTCACAATGAATACATGTCCATTTGTCTGTGACTTCTGTGTCTTCCAAGTCTTTGTCACACTCCCTACACCTATATGTCTCATTTTCAAAACTATTAGTAAACATCATTCTTATTCTACTCATAAAATCCACTCCTTTATTTATCCATTCTATACTAATTTTCCATTCAATATCTACGGCGTACCCATTCATTTCGGAGTTATCAATCAAAGAGTGCTCATTACTCGATTCTTATAACAGTTGATATAATTCTAAAATGCTTAACAACTAATCAAAGATACATATGGGGGTCTCAGATGACTAGAGAAGAAGTAATTAGTACCTTTCCGGTAACTAAAGATTTAGACATTGGTATTTATGCATACTTAATGCCTCTTGCAGTTATTCTAATCATAGGATCGGTTATTTTTCGTATTGAAAAGAAAAACAGGCTAAGTTTAGGTACTTGCATTGCATCATCGACTATTGCACTGATCATCATAATTTCTTTTGCTACTGCTATAGCCCCGCAACTCAGCATTATGAATGGTGAGAAACGCGACCAATGGTATGCTGATATCTTTACGCCTTATATTGAAAACCTGGAACAGAAGAAAGTTTCGATTATTGATAAAATGTGGACTGAAGAAGCGAGATTATCCGTTATTTTAGATGTCACTGCTAAGAGAAAAATCTACTCAGGTAACACCGATTTTTCATTCTATGAGCCATCTGACCCAGAAGATCTGGGTTATGCAGTGATAAGAGACCTTGGCGATTTAAATGATTTCCCTGAAGAAGCTTTTTACTTACTACGTTCTCATAATAAGATTAATAGGATTGAAATCTTGGAATTATACCTGCCGAAAAAACCAATAAAAAGGACCGACCGAACCCCAGAATAGTAATACGAATAACTCCCGAGAGGATGTTTCAAATGGGCGATGAAAGCCTCAACCCAACAAATGAAAATGAATGTACATTATTAATCGATATGAATACGACAGAAGGTAAAGAGTTAGTGAAAGAATCTTTAATCCATCGGGAATTGACACATTTTCCAAGTGAAATGAAGACCTCTCTTTATAACCCTTTAGAAATTGAAAGTTACGATTATCAGTTAACTTTACTCGATGTACTTGGCCCTAACCTCACACTGAAGTCTTACAGCACTGTTTACGAGAATACCGGCGTTTCCTTTGAACAATATCAGGCTGCACAGAAGACAGTATCAGTGATGAAGGAGTTATATGAGTGTATTAAGGATTCTTTCAATCATTACTCGATTTAAAATTAGATTGATATAATTACCACTAAAAATAGAGGAGTGATTTATCATTTTAGAGTTACCAACTATTATCACTACAATATTTGTTGTGATAGCAATTACGTTAAAGTTGTTTCGGAGAAAGTATTTTGTAGCTTTCCTCTTTGGACTGTTCACCGGAAGTTTTCTAGTATACAGCGTATCCACATATTATGGCGTGGGTAATGCAACACTCTCTTTTTGGCCATTTATATCCCTTACCGTTTTATATATCATTTACCTTATTTTCGACTTCGTTAGAGAAAAAAAGAAGAAAAAATCTAAAATACGATTTTCTTCGCGTGATTTACATTCTTTCATTGTGGGCAGCACTGGTACTGGTAGAAGAAGAGTCAACCTAATATTCTATGCTTTGGATTTAGCCAGGGAGGGGAATCAGGTTCACTATGTAAACCTTACTAAAAAAGGCGAAAAGCTTTCAGCTATAAATAATAATCAAAATCTTATTGTATATAATAATGATAATTCTCAACTAGTTATTGAAGATTTAACTAGGGTGCTTAAAAATCGGATGTTACTACTTAATGAAGACGATAAATTACTTGAAACCTTGTCTGAAATTTATCTGATTTACGACGAAGGTAATAATGATCAATACCTCTTTGAATCCTTGTACAATCTTATAAACGAATATAAAGATGTTCTTAAAAATCTCAAGATCGCATTCGTTGTCTCTTCAGAAGATGCTTCTGCTTCTCCAAAGCTCTTCTCCTGAAATATCTAGTGCTACAATTAGTTTTGGAATACATCGAAATTATACTATTAGTAAAAATAAACAATATCGAGGTGCGAAATGATCATCTGGAAACGAATAAATTTAATCTATGGTTGGATTTTATGCTTGGGTAGTATCCAAATAACGTACAACATACTTGCACCGATATACCTGAAGAGTGATCTTAAGGATTTTATTGTTGCATTCTTAATATCATATGCTGGAGGAGTATTATTCCATGGTATCGTGCTGTTTTTGTACCACATGTTCGGAACCAATCGATTGAAATTTTTAAAAGCATCTCTATACACTCTAATAGGACCTATTTTAAGTCTCCCCATGTTAGTAATGACCTTAGAGACGAAAATTGGTTTCACCTTGTTTTTTGTATTGTTTGTGAGCCTTCTCCTTCAAAGAATCAATTGGAAATACGTAAATTTTATCATCGAAGATCTCAAAGTTTCATTTTACCCACACCTCAAGAACGGGTTCAATGAATTTCTAGATACGAGAGAACAAAGAAAACATGACGTAAAGAATTAGTTGATTTTAGAGAGAGGTTTCAATTATAATGCCATCATACAAACTTTATTCTCTCTTTAGGCATCGTCATGCGACTCACATGCCTGTTCATTTTCTAAAATACACTTTTGTTCGTTGTGTTTCCTGTGGAGATTTTTAATTCAGGGATTACTACAAACTAAAAGTGTATTTTTTTTATCGCTAACACTAGAAAACTACTATTTAAAATGGAGGAATTTAATTATGCGTAAAAAAAGTGGAATTGTTATGGGTTATATTTTAAAGGTATCAATGCTAGCAACTGTTGGTTACCTGGGAATTCTATATTGCCAATGGGGAACTGAATTTAATACTCAACTTATGTCTCAGATGATTGAAAATTATTCAAGATAAAAAGAGTGTGAGCCACAGAATTTTTAGGGCTCACACTCTTTTTCATTTCAAGAAAAATAACCATTATTTATGTTTGTGATATACTTCAGTGTAGTGATAAGAGCAGCAATATATGAAAAAAGAGAGAAGATATTTGTATAAATCCAACCTTGAAGGAGTGTTTCTTTTGTATTGGCCTGTTCCTACCTTTACACTGATCGCATTAGTTATTATCATCGGATTTAGCTTTCATTCATTCTCAAAAGACAAGCTTAAACAGCCGTTAATTACGCATTTTTTTCGAAAATTGCTTTTAACTGGTGTTGTGCTCTTGTCGTTTGCGGGCATTTGGACAATCGTTCTAAGTACATTCAATAATATTTACATATTGATATTCATAGGAACTACGTTATCAGCACTTTATCTATTAATCGTTTTTAGTTATTGGAAGAAGAGCGAAGATCTAATAAGCAACTTCTTAAAGAAATTGAATTTGAAATTATAAAGCGAGGCGATTGAATTGGCATCTGAATTAGCAGTTTTGAGGTATACCGATGATCTGGGAAGAACTTTAACGATTCCTCTAACCGTTCCACAAATCCAAGAGTGGTTTGAGTGTTTCAAAAACCATAAACCATTCATAGTTTATCTTAGTGATCAAATCAGAGGAGTTAATCCCTCTAAGATAATTGATTGGACTATTGCAGGGGTTTCTCCTGATTTGAAATCAATGAAACGTACCAGTGTTGCAGATATCACCTGGGAAAGCGGGAAACCTATTGTGAAACAGGAGAGAGTGGTACCCTCCACCACGAAAGAAAATAATCCTGAATCTTCAGTTCAGAATGAGACTCCCCCTTTAAAAACCGGACCTACAATCACCGAAGAAAAAACAGACACTTCTAATGGGAAGATATTTCATAAAAAAGAGACTCTTTTTAAAGTGGAATGTAAATGTGGCGAAGAATATACATTTTACAATTTCAGAAGGAGCACTCGGAGTGGGTGCGTTCACTGCAACCAGATTGTTGTCGTTGATTATAGTCCAGGTCTGATCGAAACGGATCAAGGAGAAGCGTGGCTTATGACAAATAAGTACTGGGTTAATAAACAAACTCACCCAGATGACCGAGTCAAAGAAACACTACCTTCCACCGATTTCAAGACAGACGTTATGAAAAATGAACTTACCAAATGGAGTGCTAAAAATCAAAAGTAGACTTTTCTCATCACAATAATCCAATGTAATCATAAAGGAGACATCTAAATATATGAACAACAGAAAACCCCGTGTTTTTATTGGGAGTTCTAGAGAAGCAATTCCTTACGCTAACGCCATTGCAAAGGCACTTGAACATGCCGAAACTGAAGTAAGTCCATGGTATGCAGGTGTTTTTAATGTGAACGATTACACCATGGAAGCTCTTGATCGCAACTTAAAAACAAATGATTTTGGTGTATTTGTTTTTGCTCCAGATGATATAGCCTTAATGCGAGATAAGCCCGTATTTATCACCCGCGATAATACATTATTTGAAATGGGACTTTTTTGGGGACGATTAGGACGCAACAGAGTATTTGGAATAGTTCCTAAAAACCTCAAGACAAAATCTGAACTGCTTCCAAATGCAGAATTTCACATCATGTCTGATCTATCCGGATTAACCTTACCTTCTTATGATGCAGGTCGGTCTGATGGAAACTTAGACGCAGCTGTTCAAACAGCATGTTCGGATATCATCTATGCCATCAAAAAGGAGAGTCTTTTTAAAGACCCTGAGCAAGAGGAGCAGAGGAACCATAGTGTACTACAGTTTTTTTGGGATTATTTCAAAGGGGTAAATTTACTCAGTGAGCATGATACATATAATGCTTATGCAGATGCGATACGCAACTCATTTCTCCCTCCTGACGGATTCAAAGTAACGGGAGCAGCCGTATGGAAGAAGTCGGATGAGTTCATGAGACAAGTTGGGGGTAATGTTGGGCGAAATCGGGAGTATCATTTAAATGATAATGATAACAAGAGCGATGGAGAAAAATCCATCATGGTTCTGGAGTGTTTAAAAACCAAGACATACACATTTTTTAATACTCCAGGAATTGCTGCTGTATCAGTTCTATGTTATCCTTTAGGCAAAGAACATGTTCTCTCTGTCCATATCTCCGGGAGAGAAAACTTAATTGACCATAACTTCATTGAAATTGTAGAGAACAATAACTTGTTACTAAATACAATCCGACACATGATTGGAGGAGAGTAATATGAAGAAAAAGACCAAGCAAAAACAAACGGTAGCCGTATTCAGCAAGGGCCGGTACGTCGGAAAACTTAGTCAGTCTAGTAGTAAAAAAATACAGAGAGTTTCTATCAAAGAAATGGCTACTCTTTCTAAGGGACGTACGCTATACTCTGGACCATCCACTGGTGATACAGATCAAACCTTTATAAAAGTGTTTAGTGCGCCGGTAAATGATCAAAAACCGTTCTTCGTAAAATAAACTTTAATGAACCAGGTTACTCTGATGTAACCTGGTTCTTTTTGTCGTGCATAAAAATAGACACATTCTTTGAATACTCGTATAATAAGTTTAATTGAAGACTGTCCACAAAGAGGAAGCACCTCAAATTACGCGATAATCGTGTGATTTGAGGTGCTTTTTTTGTTTTATTTGTTTCAACACAATATTCAAATTCAGAAGGGATATATTCTACCATGAAAAATTTATTCGCTCGATCCATTGCAATGATGTCTTTAGTACTTTTATTCACCTCACTATTTTCCAATTACTCTTACGCACTATCTTTGACACCTGAAACCAATTTCATTTTGTCCCCGATCAAGAGTGCAGAGCAATCCATTGGGCACTATGTAGATCAGATTACGCCAGGTACGCAAAGAAAATATACCTTCTATGCGACCAACATATCTAAGAAAACCATAACTTTAAAGAGTTATCCAGCAGATGTCCTTCCAGATGAAAATGGAGGCAGAGGATTCTCACTCAGTAATAAAAAGCCAACAGCAATGGGAACTTGGATGTCCCCACAAGGCGTCCAGGAATTCAAGCTTAAGCCCAAAGAAAAGAAACAGATTAGTTTCGAAGTAAACGTGCCAAAAGATTTAGAACCAGGGCAGTACATTGCCGTAGCAGCCGTGGAGGAGTCTACCTTAGCAGAAAGTCAAAGCGTTACTGCTGATGCCAAGGAAGCTAAACTTGCTGCCGATATCGATAATCGCCGTGGAGTACAAATGATCATGGAATACCAAAAAGAAAGTTCTCATCACGAAATGTCTATTGACACCTTTACACATGAGTACATAACGGATGGTTCTTCCAAGATTACCGTTCAGCTTTCTAATAAGGGAACCATTTTGGAAAGGCCAGTTGGCCGCATTATTGTCAAAGACTCTAAAGATAGTGTTGTTTTCAGCGAAGGATATAACGCGGATTCAATATACAGCAAAACTACTGCAAAAATGGTCTATTCGTTAAATGATAGTATTCTTTGGCCAGGGCAGTACACCGCGTACTACGAAGCAACATTTGCTGGACAAACAATCAGTAGAACTTTTGATTTCACAGTAACAGAAGAGGAGAATCAGCGGTCTTTAGAAAATCGACAACTAGCCGGTTCTCTTCAGATCAACAATTCATTTGGAGACTGGCTGAAAGCACATATGTGGGTGATGTATCTGTTTATCTTTGTTGTGCTTCTAATTCTTGGATTATTGTTATTCCTCATCATTCTGTTATGGAAACGAAGAAAAGAAAAAGATAAAAAGAAACCTAGTCCCACTTCACAGCATGCCTAGTAGTTACTACAAGGTAAAGGGGGTGATGACCGTGTAGAACATGTCTAAAAATCTAACAAATAAAATTGGGAGGTAATAAAAGCAATGAAGAAAATGTTAGTTTCGGCCGCTTTAGCTGTACTTATGGCACTGCCAGCCGTCTCTGCTTCAGCTGAAGAGGTAGAAAAAGAAGTTCAAGTATCTGGTGGTTCGCTTCAGGTCACCCAGACCAAGCTCCAGTTTTCAGACGTAACCTTGAAAGTAAGAGATCAACAAAAATCCTTTGCTTCGAGTCTCACTCACGTCATTGATAATCGAGGAAATGGAGCTGGATACGGATATAGCGTTGCAGCAACCGATTTTGAAACGGAAGTTACTATTAATGGACAAACACAGAAGTTCAGAATTCCGGCTTCATCTATCCGATTCACCACTTCGTTAAAAGATACCATCACAGGTGTTCCAGTAGATTTTACTACTAATGGTGTTTTGGCTAACAATGAAGTGCTATCGGACACACCGAGAACCATGTTTAAGGTAGATCCTGGATTTGGTCAAGGTGCTTATGACTTTCAGGTTGATTACGTTCTGAATCTTCCACAAAAGATTCAATCTGCTGATGGAAAAGAAATTGGGGTATTGGCAGGTACTTATAAAGCTAAATTCACTTACACAGCAACTTCAGGAATTTAAGGAGGGGTAAATCTCTTGGAAAAGAATGAGAAGAAAAAGAAAAATAAGTTCAGTATTCGATGGAAGCGAAGTCTGAGCGTAACGTTGGTCGCAGCACTTTTAATAGGAAGTCTTTCCTTTGCTGATTCTGGTCCTAAAGCTCAAGCGGCTGAATATTCAAAGATTGTAGGACTAGAATCTTTTGACTATAGAAGCTCATACAGTGGTGGGACGGATGCTACACAATACATCGCTAAACTGGATGATGGTAGTAGTTTTATTTTGCCCTATTATGCAGTTGCCGATATTAAAGTCATCGGTAAGAACGTGAAGAAATACCGGCGTGCAGGTACCCAAGAGATCGATTCCAGAACGACTTACTCCGTAGAACTGACCCACAGTGGAGAATTATTTATAACCGAAGGTCCAAATGGTACACCAAAAAAGGTCTTAGAAGGTGTTAAGGATTTCGAGATGTTACCAAGCGAGTATTCTCTGGCTAATGCTAGTTTCTACGCCCTTATGAACGATGATACGGTACAAGCATGGGGGAGAGGTTCTGCAGGAGAACTGGGCATTGGGTATAAACAAGATAAGGCCGTGCCAACGGAAGTGGTAGACCCCGCAACAGGAGATCCAATTGAAAATGTGCGTAAAATCTTCCAATTAGGTAAAGATCACGCATTTAATAGAGGAGTATTGTTGGTCACAGACACAGAAGTTTACTTAATTGGTAGGGCCTTTGGGAAGGATTCCTTTTCAGGAGCAAAACCATTAAAGCTTGATTTCTTCCCTGCATTCCAAAATGCAGATTTTGAGTTAAAGTTTATGGAGAATGTTGCTAGCGCTATAACGTACGTTGAGAGATATTATAACGTTGATAGATTGTCTTCAACAGAGCGACTGATATTCACTATTCAAGGAAAAGAATATGTAATGACTAGCTTATTCGAAGAAGAGAAGAATCCAGCTAACAATGACGCTGTGACAGATCTTAGTAAATCATCTTTGATTCCTGTTCCTGAAGGTATCAAAACTTCTGAGCTGGTGAGATCATCAGCATATTTCATATCAGACAACAGCTTTGGTACAAGTAAAGTTCTAAGTACCGGCTATACCCAACTGAGTAATGGTGTATTAACTTATTGGGGAACTACAACTCCAACTTTTGGAGGGAGGTATGCTGCTTTTGAGGCTACACCTAGAACAATAGCCACAGGAGTCAAGTCTGTTTCTAACGCGTCAATAGGTAATTTCTTTTATTTGAGGAATAATAACGTTTATGGTTTCGGTCCTAATGCCGGGGGAAGGCTCGGCGTTTTAGGAGGAGTTCAGGAAAGTCCTGTACGGATAACTGGAACCAATAACGAGGTGAAAAATGTTAAAGAATTAGTCGTTGGAAATAACGGTACCTATGCATTGAAGGACGACAATTCGGTAGTTACTTGGACGGATAGCACAAACTTTAAGACCTTTGACAAGAAATTCTTAACTTTGTTCGAGGCAAAGAAGAACTTCACGTACAACAAAACTATTTTCGGAATCGGCGAAGACCGAAGATTATATCTTATAGATGGGCAGAGATACTATGAATTAGGTAAAGGTGTGTTACCTGATATGGTGTCTAAAGATTATGTGGCACCCGTCACCGCTCCAGACAAACCAATTTTATCAGCTAAAGAACAAGACAAGTTTAACCAGTCTGTAGTATCTATTAATTTCGGTTCTACTGGAGACATTGCAACAAAACAGTATCAAATCAACAGTGGAGGATGGTTGGATTACACAGGCGATATCCTGGTTACTCAAGTTGGTAAGGTGACTATTCACGCACGATCCGCAGATAGTAAAGGAAACATCAGTGAAGTTGGAGAATTAACTCTCACCAGCGACCCGATTATCATCACAACAGGGCACCCAAAAATCGAAAAAATTTCTCCGGATGAGTTTAAAATCAGCGCTGAAGCAACAGGAAGCATAAAGGTACAGGTCAAAGTCGACGGCGCTGCATGGCAAGACTTCAATTTGGCCAATAACCTTTTATTGTCTTCAGGCGATCATACTGTCGAAGTGCGATTGTTAAATGACCGTGATCAAGAGCTACTCAACAAGTCCTTTAATGTAACAGCAGATAACTCGGCACCAGTAACCGTTGGTAAACCGTCTGTCACGCAAAAAGGACTTAATAGACAATTCGGACTTGATATTGAAATTTCTTATGATGCTTCAGAAGGAGAAGCACTGTACTCCATTGATGGTGGGCAGTGGATTGCAACTACTGGTTCGTTCAGCGTATCCAACGCAGCTCATACCATCCAGGCTAAAGTAGTGACCGCAGCTGGTAAAGAGAGTGAAGTGACAGAGTTTATAACTACAGTCGCTCAGCCGAAAATTACGGTAAATGCAGACCAGGTTTCAATCGATCTGGGTATCAACACAAGTGATGTTACTGTGCATTACAAAGACAGCAATAATCAGTGGGTAGAGTATACTGGCCCAGTAAACTTCGATCCTGGCACACATAACATTGAGATTGAAGTAAGAGACAACACGGGTACACCAGTATTTAATGGAGGCCCATACACAGTTACGGTAACTGATCCTAATCCGAGTAATCCTGGTGATGGTGGAACTACACCACCTGTTGATCCAGGTCCCGCTACACCAATCAGCGATGAAGATGTTGATTTCACAGTACATTCAGGAGGTTTAAGTGGCCGCTTTGAAGGTATCGATCTTTCTACCATTGTGATCGACTCTACAAATCCTTACCAACAGATTAACTCTGTCTCTAACGCATTTATTGACGACAGTACCGGTCGTGCAGGGGGTTGGCAGTATTCGTTACAGATTACTGATTTCGTATCCGAACCGATGTACGATAGCAGTACGCAAGAAAAAGGGCTTGTCGTTAGCATTCCAACTAATTCATTCAGTGTGAATGTTGGTTCTACTAAAACCCTTGCTGGACCAGAAAACCAATTATCTAATGTAGGTAAAAAGGTATTCTCCACGGAAGCACAAGTACTTGCGCTGGCCAATCCATTCGAGGGAATGGGTTATTATCAAATTCCATTGAATTTTACAATGAGTGTACCTGACCGTGTTAAAGTCGTTAAGTCTTCAGACGGCAGTAAGTATGCACCCGGTCAAGATACTGGATTGATGGCAGGGGTGTACAAATCGACATTTACTTTCACATTGACATCTGGTATTTAAGTTGATCAAAAAAAGAACAGACCTTCAGAGGTCTGTTCTTTTTTATAAGCATACCTAATTTGCCGGCTCATTCATAAAATGATAGCATGACTATATTAAACGAATAGAATTCAGGCTCATGCATGCGCAAACGAGTCATATCAAGCACGTTATAATTTTTAATCCACATTCGGTGAAACTTTACCATTGTGATTAACTTGTAATGTGCTTTTTTGCGTCTAAAAACAAATACATTAGGAGGAATACATCAGAATGAATACTACAGGTGTAGAAACTATGAAATTACATAATAAACAAATTCAAAACCACATCATTTTCTTCAGTGGAGGTACAGCAAGTTTTGCTGTTGCTGCCTGGGTCAAAAAAAAGCACCCGAATGACAACATCCTTCTCTACTTTACCGACACACTTTGGGAATCTGAAGACCTATACCGTTTTAATAATGAAGTCTCAGATAAGTTGAAGTTACCCTTGCTGACACATTCCTCAGGTCTGAATCCAGTAATGCTGCAATTTGAGAAGAAATTAATATTTAATAACATGATCGGGGATTGTAGCAAAATTCTTAAAATGAAGGTGGCGTCTGATTTCCTAAAGAAACACTTAAAGCCTCAGATAGAAAAGTGGAGAAACAAAGAATACCTGATAAACGAGGATTTCGTAAAAAACGCTACTCTATACTTTGGGATAGGCTTTGATGAAATGCATCGAGAAGGGCCTATTACAAAAAAATGGGCACCTTTTAAAGTAGATTTCCCCCTTATTACCCACAACATATGGAAAGATAAGTTGCTTCAGGAATACGACATCAAGCAGCCCATTCTTTACGATTTCGGATTTTCCCACAACAACTGTAATGCTAGATGTGTAAAAGCTGGTCAGGGGCACTATAAGCTAGTTAAAGAACGCATGCCAGATGTCTTTAAAAAAATCATGGAACAAGAGCACCATCTGAAAATATGTGTCTCGGCCTACCGCTATATTATTAATAATAAGGTTCCTGAACAAGACCGTATTCCTGAAGATGTCCAAGTTATTATGCTTCAAGAACTTGATGATGCATACCGCGATTATTTTTACGATCGTGCACCTAAACCAAAAACATATGTTCATCCTGCAGGGAGCGCAGTTAGTGAATACATGAAAATACAACAGTACAGTTTTATGAAGAAAAATGGAGCTCCTTATCCAATAAGAGATCTTCACTATGATGTTGAAAACAACATGCAGATGGATCTATTCGACATAGGAGGCTGCGGTTGTTTTCTGGAAGTAAACTAAATTACTTGATCAAAATCACAGCACCCTAGTGTTGTGATTTTGTTTTTCTCAAGAGAAACGAGAACCAAGTACAAACGTATTACCGAGTAGGCAGAGAGGGGGTGAACAATAGGTGAAAAACTCACAGAAACTTTTGAATAAAACGTACATTATTGAACAGAAGAAATTGAGCACGAGCATGATTATATTATCAATAGCATCTATTTTACTCACGATAACAGCTAAACATGTATACACCCAGTTCCCACATACATGGAGCGAGTTTGGCCCTAGTACTGGATTCATGGCTTTACAAGTTTTAATTGTATTCGCTAGTCTAATCCTAGCAAAACGTCATTACATTTTCGATTTGAAACTAGGAACAAACAAGAACACTTCGCATCGAATATTTGCGATCATGAGAATTATCATACCCTTAGGGACCATGATTTTCGGGTTCATTTTCTGGTTTAATCTCTATTTAACGCCAGCAACATGTCTCATTTTCTTGATCTATGAATTTAGTGGAAAAGAAGAGTAGCTTTATCACTTTTAAGTTCCTTCTATAGATACATAAATAGTAATTTTAACTTAAGCCGCCCTGCGGCTTTTTTTAGTGCCATTACTCGATTTCCTTGAAATCGTATATTCTATGCGGAGGTAGACTAAAATAAATCTCTGCATAAATGAATTTGAGTAAAGTAACTAGTAGAATTATATGAGACCTAATTTAAACGGATCGGAGCAAATCGGAATAACTATGAATGAGTATTTGAGTAAACACATGGCCTACAACATTGAGCATTATCTCTGCAAAGGAGTTACAGTGACGAGATTCAGAAAAACAAACAAGCAAGTACGAAACAGAATCTTATACGCGATATTACTATCTAAGAACATCAAATTTAGTGAATTGGCCGATTTAATCGGCGTCACTAGTAGAAGTATAAACTACTGGGTAATTGATGGAGTTATTCCTAGTTTGAAACGAAGACGTCAAGTATGCTCTGTTCTAGGTTATCCTGATCATGTTCTGTTTAACAAAGAAATTAAATATAGCCACCCTATCATTTGTATACCTCAAGCATCAAAATACCACAAGGGAGTCACAGCAAGGAGTCAGGTTACAAATGAAATACTTCATGGCTTACTTATTCTATACAATATTTCGACAACTGATTATGCACACTGGATTGATTTGCATCCAGGTACTGTCCGAAAATACTTACATACTCCTAATTTTACACCGAGTATAGAATCGCAAAGAAAAACAGCGGACTTTTTCAAAATAGCACCTCAAATTCTATATACAAAACCCGATTAAATAGACAAACTTGCACAAAAATTCAGCGTAAGGGGATTTTCAACTCATGCTCTCAAATAGAAGGGACAGATGACTCTCTCTTGAGAAACTAGTTGCTGCAATGCACCATCAATTTAAAGGAGGGATGGCTTTGAGTAAATCTTCTTCTAATAAATATTATCTTATATACATGATTTTTGCTTTGTTCTTAATAGATGCACTTCGACTCCCCCATAATGAATCAATCACTGGATGGATCGGTATTAGTTTGATAATCGCTCTAGGTATTCTTTTGAAAAGGCCGGTTGAAGCTTTTGCTGCCCGAGCTGGAACAATCAGCCCTCTCATTAGGAATATTGTTTTTCTTGAAAATATTACTGTTATCCTAATTGCATTTCAATATGAACATAACCTTTTGGTCGCTTTCATAGGAGTAATAGTAATACTCTCGACTATTTACCTTGGTACAAAGTTTAAGCCATCGAAAGGCCTAACGATTGATAATGATAAAGAACCTTCGAACCCAACTCATTAAGATGAATCGAATGTCAGAAGCACCAAATACTCTTTATTTGCATTCATAATAAAATTAATTTGTTTCATTACTCGATTATTTAAGTATCTGTTACAGTATTGACTAAGATATCTAGTGGGCAGATTGATCACATTCAATCTTGAGAAATGGAGGAAGAAAGCCTTGTATCAGATCATACAAACTAAACCGAATTTGAATGCTTTAGATGTCCACAACAAAGAATTCTCTACTAGAGTCTTGGGTTGTGACCGAGACCAAGTTAATGAGTTTATTGATACGGTCATTAAAGATTACGAATTCTTCGATAAGACTATTAAACAACTGAAAAGAGAAAATGAAGAGTTGAGAATAGCGCAACAACTGCAGGAGAATAATCTTATCGACCGAGTCAGAGAGTTGGAGATTGCTCAGTGGGGCACAAGTAAGGGATAGCATATGAGTTGGGAATATTCTAACAAATCGTTGAAAGGAGCCGAATAATGCACAGTGAGCGACCTATACCAGTGCGTATACAAGAAGCATTAATTCAATCCGTAACCAAACCACGAAAGTATGCTGTGGATCTGAGACAACTTCATATTCATGAAAAGTCTCCGACGTTCTTGCTTCCTGAAAGGTGCAGTAAAATTTGATGGACACTGATACTATCATCATTGGTATTCTCTTCATCGCTGCAATAATCACAGAACACAAAATTAACAAAGATTATAAAAGCTATCTTAGAAATAAGCTGCAGAAATGTGATCGAACCCTTGAGTTTTATGTCAAACTTGATTTCTATTTGTGGGCACTTCAAACAGATCAGATCCAATTAAAAAATCCTCCAGAAGATTTGTATGAACAGGCGATCCAATATCTACAAAGCAGTGAAATTGAGCGCTTGATGGTGATCCATTCCAAATCTAAACAAGAAATAACTCAGTTTTATACTCTTATGAAGGATAGATTAGGTATGAAAAAAGAAGAACAACAAAAGGTTTTACGTAAGATCTACGGAAAACCCAAAAAGAGGTGGAACCGAAGTGAGTGAATCAATTACTAAAAGGCTATTTCTCATAGCGTCCTGTAATTTCTCATTGGATGAATTGGAAGTGCTGATCAACACCGACTACCCCTATAAAAACGTCATATATATCAACGTCAAGGGACATGCTCCCGATAGAAAGAAGTATATCGAGAAGATAGAAAAGGTTAAACCGGACGATGTCACTTATGTGATTACGGAAGCGGCCCGGGTAGCGGAGAAATAATTGGGGTTGCACTATTGACTAGGAAGGTATAACTTACTTCCTTTTCAGTATTCAAGTTCATTCTTGTTAAAAATAAAATATAAACCAAACTCTGGAAGCACCAGAATCCCCCACGTAGGGAAGCTGTGTGCTTTTTCATATTTTGAGGAGGGAAATTACAAATGTTCAATAACAACCGCAAGAACCAGATTACAGTACACGAAACTCTTTTGGAGAATTTAATGTTCGGCTTGCTGAAATTAAACAGTTGACCGAGAGTAGAAATTTATTATCTAAACCGATGACAACATTTATCAAAAACGAGCTTTTACGCTGCAGAGCCGATGTAAATGCTCTGAAACTTGCCAATAAAGAAGTTCCTCTAGATAATTTTCATAATGAGATGGAAAAAATCTTGCTTGGGATTGAGTATAGATTAGGAATGGATGAAGAGACATTGTGGCACGGTTCCTTGTTGTCTGCTTTTTATCCGGAGCTACAAAAAAGTATAGAATCTACTAAGATCGAGATTTTTGCCGGTTTTGAGAAAACGGAGCCTGGTGATGAAGCTGACATACCTGGAATAAGTTATGGTGTTAAATTGCTTTCAGAAACTGGTGAGGAGAGTATTCATATCTTCAATTCATCTGGAGATGGTTGTCTAATGGGTGATATGGCAAATGAACGTAGAAAAAACACACTAAAATGTTGTGACTGCTGTAGTTTCGGATATCCTTCACTCCATTGACCCACGTGGACAAAACTTTAGCAGTCTTGATATCTCGATTCGTACAGACATTGAAATCGTTGGTTTTAATGTCCCAAGTGGTTGGAAGGTTCAGCAGCCACCCGCCTTACTTCCCGAGATTTATGAAGGAGATTATTACAGGGTTATTCCTCCAAGATATTTTGAATATATAATGGGCGAGAATTTGAGGAACATCCCCCTCAACGATCAGAATATAGTCATATTTTCATCAATTGAAGAGAGTTTCCCTTATGGAAGAAGAAGGGAATTTGGTGTTAAGTTCACTCAAGGTGATGAGGTTATAACAAAACTCGTGTTATTTGAAACAAACGATGAAGAGTCAGGTTTTATGGTAAGTAGCATGAACTACACTATTTTGTTTTTGGAACAATTTATTTATGTATACAAGGACATTATTCGCAAAGATTTTAGTGATTTAACGATTATGATTGAGACAGACATTGATTCTGTAGATTTGTACAATCCACATCAATTCGAAATCATAAAAAAATAAGAAGGTTAATCTCAGGATTGTGGTGAGAACATGATGGGGTCGATAATTAATCGGATCTTTGAATTAGTATATCGAATTAAGGGGACTTAGTAATGACTAAAGAAGAACTAATAGAGTCCTATAATAGTCTTAATCTAAGCTCGGACGTATTTTTAGGATTTTCCTCCTATTCAGTGAAATCAATAATCATCGGAGTAGTATTGTCTGTTTTGGCAATAGCATTTTGGTATTTTATATTCAGATATAATAAGCAGAAAATGTCTATCAAATTCATGATAGCGCTACCCGCAACCATGATTGGTATCCAGTTAATCTTTGTAATTCTATATGAAGTATTTGTTTCTCCTACCGTTAAACAGTCAGATGAGTTTGCAAAACTTCTATGGCACAGAGAAGTTTTCGTAGATAAGTATTTACCTAGTCAAGACAGGAGTAAAGTCTTAATTAGAGATTACAGGGTCCAACCTAACGGCAAGGTGAACGTAGTGCTAGATGATGGGGAATCAGCAGTTATTATAAAGGAACTCTCGAATTTCACCTATACAGAAGATGAAGACTCATATCTGGAAGCAGTTTGGGTAGATGGGTTAGAAGATTATTCAATTGAATCAGATTTCTATTCTGTAGAAGCTAAGCTTGTAAAGAAAGGTAACTAACCAAATGAACAAACAGCAATTAATAGAATCGTTCTATCAAATGAAACAATCAATCCAACCTCAAGTTGTTAACGATACAATACCTATCTGGTCTTGGGTTTGGTTATCATTAGGCGTGTGCATACTGATCGTTGTACTTATAATTCTAATAATAGCTAAGAAAGAGAAAAGCTCTGTACTTTGGAGCCAACTATTCCTTTGGTTTGTATTACCGATGTTTTCAGCTTTCTTTTTTTCTCTCAATATTTATGAAGATCATAATAGACCGGTAATACTAGATCCGTCAGAACAGATATCAATTGAAAATAGTTGGAAAATCGATGTTCTACAAGCTCAGTATCTAGACAACCTACCAAGAGAAAAATTCTATGTTATGGATTTTACTCTCAAAGCACAGAAAGGTGTGTCTGTGGTTCTGAACGTAGATAAGCCTATTGCTATCATAGATAACATACGAGACATTAAATATTTGGATATTGAAAAACCTTATGTTCAGTCTAGTTGGGTAGAAGGATTATCTGAGATTGGCTATTCAAACAACTTTTTTTATAATACAACTTTATATCTTCCTAAGGAGGAATATAAAATGAAATAAATATAGGTAGAAAGCTAAAAATCATACTAAAGATGGCCACAGAATCTCTCTGAGAGTCTGTGGCCATTTACTTCTTATACAGGGTTCAGTCCATCTTGATATTCAACATCACTTGAAGCGATTGCCTATTCATTTTTATGGTAAAATTAATCATACGCATCGAAATAAAAATCATATCAAGGAGAAAATCATTTGACGCATACAGATAAGTACATACGAATTGTGAGATACGCAAACGAGCAATTTCAGTTAAAAGAGTTCATGCTTTCAGAATACATATATCACGGTGTTGTCAACTACAGTGATCCAGTAGAAATTCAAATTGATTCCGACTCGCTTTTGACACCAAAATCCTCAACTATAGAAGCTTGTTATTGTCATTTCTATCTATTTGACACTAAGGCATTTGGCCCGAAAGGGATTATGGGAAGTAGGGAGGGGCATGACCTAAACATCGGCTACATGCCGGCAGATCAGCCTGTTTATGTCCGTGCAGTGAACGAGCATGAACAACCCTTTATGAAGTATTACAGAATGGCAGAGAATCCGTTTGATCATACGATGTACAGATTTGATGAGCAATCTACTACCGACAGATTCACTTGGGTTAAAATGAAATTGAGTGATGCTGTTCAACGTAATAAGGAGTATCTGAAGCACAACGAGGTCGTACCTGAAAAATTAAGTGAAATGTTGCTGACTACTGATAGCAAAAGTGCGCTTGTTGACGTCATACATAAAGACTTTAGCTATTCATTCCACAAAAAGTACCCACCAACTAAAGAAGAAACGAAGAAATCATTTTTCAGCAAACTTTTATTCAGATGATTCTTAAATCGTTATAAGGAGAGGACCTACCCCATATGGTTAGTAAACTTAATCAACCACCAATGAAATCAACACCGAACAAACTGCTTATTGCATTACACGAAGTGCGTCAAAAAATTCTTGTTCAACATGGGCTGGAAGTGACCATTAATATTTCAATTCATAATTGGAATTCTACGCTTCATTTGGCCGGTGTAGTTCTACAGGATATGACAGGCAACCATAAGAAGGATTGGCTGTACGGACATCTTGAGATCCCCAATAAACTCGGCAAAGGCACCCTGCATTGTTTTGAGGCTACTGGTCATGACATAAATAAGGGGCTTTGTATCACGATTTACAAACTAACGGATCAAAGAAAGCACTCACATACTCCTTCTCGTACCTCAACAAAACGATATGGGCCCGTTGCAATGGCCATTAACCAAATCCATGCAGTCTTATATAATCTTTATGGGGTCACTGCTAGAGTCAAAATTGAGAGCGAAGTTAGCTGCACAAACAAAGGGAACGCAAACGATCATTCGGAGATTACCGAAGGATTCCTAGCTGAAACGCTCTCATCAATACGTACAGGAACCAAATGGAGGGAACAGATAGAAGAGGTTCGGTTCTCCCCAACTCACGGAAGAAAGTACTTTAAACTGTTAGGTCCAAACACGGAGTTTAAAATTTCATGTTTGCTCGACAAACCAAGCTAAACACTGGGACAGTCACATCTCACTAACAGTCATCTGAACCAGGCTGAAGTGAAACTATTATTTCAAAATAACTTTTATGTATAGAGGATAATTTATGGCCACTTTAAACAACATAGCAAAAGCTTTTTTAAATTACTGTAAAAGAAAAGATTCAAGTGAGATTAGTTATTTAGACGATGTGCCGTTAAAAAACCTGATAGATAGTTTATCTACTCATCCGAGGTTTGCCGGCCGTATCTCTTTAGAGCTGACAGAGAACT
This sequence comes from Paenibacillus sp. CB74, assembly GCF_055687625.1. Lineage (NCBI taxonomy): Bacteria > Bacillati > Bacillota > Bacilli > Caryophanales > Paenibacillaceae > Paenibacillus > Paenibacillus sp. CB74. Next base: position 124,823 of record NZ_JBVMUS010000002.1, read on the forward strand.
ACCTATGTGGATATGCTCAAGAACCTGCTATCAAACAAAAGGAGCGCTTTGATAATGATGATGCAGTTGTATTGCTGGATTCATTATCTCAATACCTTGAAAAAAATCGTATCGATAACTGGATTTTAATTCCTCTGAGGAATGCCCATCTGTCTTCCTCAGTCCGGTATAAAAATTTCTTCTTCTTGTCTGGTAATCTTGAGGAAAAGGCGAATACATTAAGAAAACTCGGTAAAATCTCAAGAATGAAGACTCAAGAAATCATGAATTACATGATGCGTAAGTCGGCTGGTTTTTTTGACCACCCAATTCTAGCAATTCGGGTAAAGGATCACTTTGAAAGTGTGCAGCAGGATGTGCAGAATCAGGCTTTTTATTCTATCGCTTTTCTCCATGCCATATATTGGGGTCAAATCTATCCAGAATACCCGTATCCACTTACAAGCCGGTTCTGGAACAAGAAAACAGATCACATGATGCTATTTGGTAAAAGAGAATTTCAGAATATGATTATCCCATTCAGAATCGATGCTAACTGTGATTTGAATCTGGATTGGCTGCTTGAAAAGAAAAAAATTAAATTGTTTGATTCTCTCTATCAAAGTCTCTTGAGTAAAAAGAGATCTACCCATTTACATGCAAAATTTCGTAGCGGTTTCAAATTTTTCAAGAAGGCTATTGAGTCTGAAGAACGAGGAGATTACTTTGAAAGACTGGGATTACCCGTTATGAACCTGGTTATTGCATCAGAGACAGTACTCTTACCCGCAAATGCACCAAAACGTTTTCAGCTGTCTTTCTTAATGCCTGGGTTAACTAAATTACCTGATTTAACTGAATCAGACGGGGCTTTACTAACGAGTGACATGTATACTTTAAGATCTGAGTATGTTCATGGAGGGACAGAAATCTATCATGATTTTGATGATGGGTTCGGGCCTGGGGAACTAACGACGAAGTATACACGGTATAAGCGTATGGTAGCCACATTATTGATCACATATCCGTACTATGAAAACCTCGTAGTAACACGTTCTGAAACGAGTTCAGTAGATATAAAAGAATGGCATGCTTACTTGCGAAGAAAGTTACGTAGGAGCAGATCCATTAATCCGGATCTCTGGGATCGTATTAAACCAATAAAGAAGAAGTGTCCTGTCTGTGGGTCTCCAATAACGAGATAGATAGCTCTCAGCTCAATTTAAGGTCATCTGCATCATGTACGGTTTACAAAAATGTTTGACACAGTAGATACGCAAAAACCCACCTCATAAGGTCGGAAGCCTGACGGTGGGTTTCGCTTGAATAGCACTATTTAGTTCATGATTGCTGTGACGTGCCACAGCCTTTCGAGTCTTATGATTCTTTACCGTTGGCGCGTACATTAAGGATAGCATAATCACTAGCACGGATCAATGACGTTAATTTAACCATTAAGATACGAATTAGGGTCAATGCAAGATATGAAATGGCTACATTTTTGAGTTGTGTATTGCATCTTCATTCACATTTAGAATCAGTAGTGTCCATAGGGGGAGAGAAGCATATCTATCACGTCTTTGCTTAAGTACAATAAGCCGATGAAGGATCTCTATCGTACCATTCCAAAACTAAAACCACTCATTCGCTTCATGAATAGCAGCTGCACTGATTTAGCTAAGTTTCCAATCAAAGCACCATTGTTAAGCAAAAACCCCTCATTAATCGGACACGCTTATGACCACTTTTTTCAACTCTATTGTCAAAGACTCAATTATTCATTGCAGGACGTAGTAGAACCTCTTGATCTTGAAGAGACCCTAGATTTACCACTCAATTTTCAGATGGACACTGTACTAAATCAGGGACTCTATGTTAGAGGCCAAAAAGCATGGGACCATGATATGACAGAACAAAGCATTGTTTGCGGTAAGATCGATCAAGCCTATCGATCAGGCTTAGACATTGATGATTTACTTTCTATTCAAGACGATGACTTTCAAGATATGGAGTCACTGATCAAAATAACACATGATACCTCTCAGTCATTCATTGGAGAATCCACATTCATATCCCGTCCGACATTTGGTTTAGAAATATCTTACCTCGTTGGAGGAGCTGACGCGGACCTCATCATAGACCAGACCCTAATAGACATTAAGGTTAACTCCAGGCTATCATTCGAAAGTTATCCTTGGCATCAACTTCTTACATATTATATTTTGGGTCAACTAACCCCAGGATTTACATCCCAAATTTCAAGACTTGCTGTATGGAATCCAAGATATGATGTCATGATGTACATTGAGATTCAGGACATAATGCAACTATTGAAATTTGATACTTTTGTTGGAGAGTTTATAAGAACACTTGAGCAGATTCATACAGACCATGGGGACCTTACAATGACGATGCGATATCTAGACCTAATTAAAAAAATGTGGAAATGACGAGAGATCCAACAACTGTTTTCTCTTCCCGCGGAATCTTCTAAGAAACACCATAAAAACGAAAGAGACTAAACTGCAACTCAACCTAAAGGAAGCAGCATTCACATTAAGTTGTGAATGCTGCTTTTTTGCAAGTTATAAACTATTCCCGCCGAAAGTTGCTGCTTGGCCTCGATAATTATATATTGTTGTTGCAAACAAAGCCAGTCAGCCACATCATTTTGATTTAATTGAAAAAGGAGAAATCAGTGAACAATTATACTCGTTTATTATCATCAGATCCTTTGTTAGCGCATCTCCAAGGTGAAGCAGGATATTCTGAATCACGATCTATTACATCTATCGATCCTGAACTACATAATTTAGTTTATAGTATGTTGCAGCGGTTCGAAGAAATAAACCTATTTAAGATAATGCTTGGACTATTTATTATAGTTCTATTCATTCAGGCTTTACGATTATTCTTCATTGTTATGTCTGGAGGTCCGCATCAGAACACTTCTAAACCAACTCCAACTTCTAAAACGAAAGTGCCAAATAAAACAAAATCTAAAAAATATCAACACGTAACTAAAAGTGATGATGGACTAGGGTACTGGGTGAAGGGCTACGGTGGCGATATGTCGTACGTACCGTTAACAGCTTTGTATCCAGAAGGTACAGATATGGATGAGGTGGAAAGACTGAAGAAGAGAGAACCACAGCAGAGTAACCGGAGTTAACTTGCTGCCGGCAACATTATAACGAAAGTTTCCGATTGCATACTTAGGGTTGAAGGGGAAGGGGATCAGATCATATATGGACATAGGTTTGATGCTATCAGATTGGTTTCTGAGATTTAATATCGGGAAAAAGGTATTACTTATACTCATTTTTATTATTTCTTTATCCATTGTATACGCTATCCAAAAAGGGATCGAATGGATCTTTTACCCTTATAAAAAGAGTTACACTGGAAAAAAATACTTTTGGCTTCGTTAAACTACATATGGAGGTTTTTCTAATTGGGAGATTATACTGAGTTGAAAACCAATTTTCATTTAAAATGCACGACACCCACTGAGATAATCGATTTATTACAGTATATTGCTAATGAAGAATCTGACATTCCAGCTCTACCAGAACACAGCCTTTTCAAGTGTCCCCGATGGAAAGAAATATTTGACAGCACTTCTTCCAGCATCAATATTGAAAGCTGTGCTGAAGTAAACAATACCGACACCAGATATCATATCCATACGCAATCTAACTTTAAAAACTATAGTCGGGAAGTCCAACTATTCTGGGACTGGATTTCTCCTTACATTGACAGTCCAGTAGGCAAACAGTTGGGGGAGATTACTACAGACGATACTTTCGAAGTTATAATTATGGAAGATAACCATACTGTAGTATTTCTAAGGCAAGATAAGAAAGAAGATCATTGCTTTTGGGAGGGAATATAGTACTCATGCAAAACGTTACTACCGCCTATTTCATACTTAATGGATTCATTGCAATTTACGAACTTTTTATGTTTTTCTCTGAAAAGAAAAAAGTACCGGTTGATCCACCTGTATTCATCAACCGTTTGGGTCACGATGCAAAAATATTTCTGATTGTTCTGTATCATTTTCTGGTGAATCTTATCTTTGGAACTGTATTCCTGTTAGGGAAGACGCAGAAACGAACTAAAATCTCATAGCATAGTTTAGAGCCAGAATAAGCCGTTAGTCTCAACTGCTTGTCCTGGCTCTATTTTATTTCAGTATATCTGCCAATCTTTCAACTTCTCTAGGGGTACTGTGTGTTTATCCGAAGCTTCACTGGGAACAAAGTAAGCTTGTCCATCAAAAGTAAACGTATAATCAACCCCACTAAAACTTGCAATTGATGGATTAGGGGAGTAAGGATTCTTCACCACCACAAGATTCCCCCTACGTACAACATGCGTCTCATCTGGTCGATATCTTCTTCCTATCGCTAATGATACGGTATCCCTCTTGGGCAGGTCCTCTAGGTTGCCCTTTTCGTCTTTAAACTTAGGGATGCCGGTCCTAACCATTGAAAGTAATGACAACCGGAAAGTAGTGGCATAAGTGGTGGATCGCCTCTCAAATGGGTCAATTAGATCGTAAAGTAAAGTGTTTAGATACCCTAACCCAGCTGACGTGATCTCCATCTCATACTCCGTTCCATTGAACGTATATTGAATCTTTACGTCACCAGCATCGTTTATATTGATTCTAGATGCATTGTGAACTGTCGCATTACGCAGCAGTTTATATAACCGGAAAGATTCATGGAGCACCCGACCGTCAAGAGATCTATTTTTCTCTAATATTGAAAGCTTCCTCAAAAAGTTCTTACCTTCCAACTCCGGATATAATCTCTCTACGTGGGTATCTATGATGCTAAACAAAATTAAGATTTTTATTGAGAAATTATCTTCAATGGTCGCAGTTGAGCTGTACACTTGGGGCAAAGAATTTGTAATAGTGTATGTCCCATCTGAATGTTGTTCAACCGGAATAACCTCCGGATAACAGATTTCTATATCTGAGCGTTTAATAAAATCAATCATTTGCTGATTAAATAAAGATTTTACCAAGTTATCATCCTCCCTGTGATCCATAAAGAACAATTACGCAGCAATACAGCAGCAGGTTTCATCCTAATATTTGGTAAATAAAGTAGCAGAGCGTAGCCTCTATAAATTGAGAAAAACTGTTTAGTATAACTGATGCTGAATCAAAATAATGACTGAATTTCAGAGCTATTCTTGTCCCCTAGAAGGGAACAGACATATATTCTATAGTTTTCATCGGCTGTCAAGGGAGGGATTTACAGGATCGATTTGAGTAGTTTATAACAGAGATTTAACATTTAAGGAGATGAGCTGATGACAAAACAATCAAGTAATAAACCAGGTAAAGGAAAAGGTGCTGGGGTTGATCGGAAAGCCCTGAAGGGCATCCATGATTCGATGGTTAATGCAACTCTCAGCAAAGAGGTAGGAGACTATATTCTTGAGAAGTTAGACTGGACAGATTACTATAAGGCCAACTACAAATGATATGAACTAGTTGGAACGTTTGATTCAAAATATACATAAATCACATAACTCGTTCAACCTCAAAGTCGCTAAATTGGCGGCTTTTCGTTTTACCTTTGATTCAACCTGGAGTACCATTAAGTGTGTACGGATCAAATCTTCCGGGAATATAGAAAAATGCATCATAGAATTAATCATTGCTCACATGCTTGTACATAATTGGAGGTATACCCATGCAGAGTTGTAATCATTTTAAAATTTCGGGGGAACTTTTTGCTGAAGCGATTGACATCATTGTTACAGATGGACGACAGCCCGAGCTATATGCACTTATTGTGTCTATCGAAACTTATGAAAAATTGAATCTAATCGAGGATGATCAACTTTGCCTGGATTGTGATGCCTGTTTGACTTATCTCGAGAACAGGCGACTAGTGGGTAGCTTTCTTGAAAAAAAGGGAGATTCCACTTGGGTAAGACAACAAAAGCACCTGGTGAATATTTTTAAAGCTTCTGATGAGGTTTCTCGGCATAATCATTCGTTTGAGCTTCATTCAAGGGACTTCGTCCGTTCCCCCTATACACAAAAACATAAGCTGCTTGTCTACTTAGATCAAAATGTATTGGATAAGTAACCATAAGATAGAACACATCGAGATCAATAAACGAATATCTCCAGGATACGCAGAAATTCAATATGTGTATAGTCCTTCTCATCTAGAAGAAATAAACCGAATGAATGACCACAATCAAGAAGAGCATGTTCTGAATACAATTCGGACGGTTACCTCTTCATTATTTATTTCTAACTTCAATGGAAATGAATTAAGTCTCGCATATGAAGATCCGGAACTCGGTTTGGCAAGGGTACTCAAAAATCCCGAAATCGCTCGAGATGTTGAAAACCTCCGTATGTTGCAAACCGAAACGCGGGAAGTATTTTATCCTGAACACAAAGACAACGACCACACAAGAAAATTAAACGATACAAGGGTCGCAGCTCATCCATGGGTCATTAGTGCATGTGAGCGTTTTGAAAGAAAAGAGATGCTAGATAAGTTAGGACGTATAAAAAACTATTCTTATGTTTCCCAGGCCATACACGCTTTGGTAAAAGCTTTAGATGACATAGGGTACAAAACTGACAATGAAGTACGTACGAGACGAAGCAGCGCACACGACAATGAGCACATGAAATATGCTGCAGGTACTCACCTCTTTGTAACAAGGGATAACAAATTCAGGGATCGATCGCAGTTTATCTATGAGCAGCTGGGAATCAGCACTAGAGTTATGCATTGGGATGACTATGCTGAGTATCTGGATTCCATAAAGTTTAAGTGACTGTGCTAGTCAAATATCTTACCTTTCAACTTTTCCCTTCACCTCAAGACATAGAGTACTTATAGACAGGGGTCTCCATTGAATACAATGTGCTATAAAGTTGACTGATCATTCAGAAAAATATATAAATAATGTATACTCAAGGGAAAGATTTGACGGTTAAAAAGACGAATGGGGAACTATGGGATTGGTGCATTCCGAACTTATAGGACCATATGAAAGTCTAAATATTATAATCATAATCATGCGAAGCACGCATTTATCCACTGGATATCTACGTGCTTTTTTCTTTTATTATTCTGTGACAACTAGGAGGAGGAGATTTGCATTGAACATTCTACAAAGCGTAATGGTTACTTACATGATCTTCAATCTTTTCATTGCACTAAATCGATTACTGAAATTTCTGCTCAGCAGAAAACCGAGTGCTTCTCAGATTGAACTTGAAAGAAATCTAAGCTCATCTCTGTTTTTGTTAGGTCTGCTGCTGGGCCTGTTAATAAACCTATTATTTGGATCGCTTCTATATCTATTGAAGTGGGGGAACGATCTGAAGAAATTGTTAAGCACCAATAAAAACTAAAAAGAGGAGCTAACCCATGATCGATATGTCCAGCCTAATTGCCTTATTCTTTTTGTTTATTTCATATATTTTTTTAAAGTATGGGCTACCTATTCTATTAGTCATCGTTGGGTATTTCATTTTTAAACGATATAGGAAAAATACGCAAGCAAGTACAAACAAAAAGCTAAATCAACCTGTTAAGCAAGGTAATTTAAAACCATAATTCAAATCTCATTATGAAATACTTCGTTAGGATTCGGTTATGTGCCTTCAAATGACAGGGAATATTGCGAGCCTCTAATTACATGCGTAATCAATTATAGTAAAAAGATGTATACAATCTAACAATTCAGTGTATACGCTTGTAGACAAGAACCTGGACACGCACAAGCATTGTCTTATTGCTGGAAAGAGTATTGGATCGCGCTTAGACGATTCCCCAATAAATCAATAAGGATGGGTTGCTATTATGAAGAAACGTCAAATCAAAAAGAATGAAAAGTTACATGTTAAACTGTACACGTCTGATGAATTCGCCCTACTCACTATGACATCCGATGAAAGAGACGCTGCATACAAAGATTATCAAGATAAACGAAATAAAATGGCCAATACCAGGTACCGTATCTTAAAAAATATGAAACCTCTCCATTATTTTTTTCCCTACGGTAAAAAATTTTATAAGCACTTTACCAGATCCAGAAAACTTACTTATATTACTCAATCGACTACAGACATCATCCAGTAATATGAAAGATATTCAATTATTATTGTAGGCAGGTACGTATAAAAATTGTCCGGAGGTTGTAATGGGAAAATATGAGGTAGCTAAGACACAGGATGGCTACACTGTTGATCTTGGAGATGGCACAAGTATTTCAGTAAGTCAGCATGAAATAGACAATAGTATTGAAAAGCCGGCGTCGAAATTCAAATGGAAAAATGCACTACAAAATGCGAGAACAAAATTACAGATCCCTAAACCGATCCGTGACCTGATGTTTCTTAGAACAGAGGAAGAACGTTTGAATTATCTGAGAAGTATGCCTTCACGATCTGTTGAGTCTCTTACAACTGCAATTGCTTATGTACTTCTAAAGGGAGATATCCTTGAAAGAGTAGTGGGGACAGGGATTGGTATACCACAGACGGTTTCCACTTATATCAAAGAAATTGATTCTAAAGCTAAGCAGTATGGTGAGCTGACAGTGAAAAATGTGAAGAAGGCCATCCAAACAACGAAAAATATTGTAGGAGCTACGGCCGTTGTTCTTTTTGGTATTGCTCTTCTCACAAATCCTGCTATTCTAACATTCTTACTCCCCACACTATTAGCAGCAGATGTGTTGTGGTTGTTTGTAAATTTCTCAGATAAGAAACATAACTAAGAAATAGCCAACACTCATAAAAATAAAAAAAGGAGGAGCCCGATCGGGCTCCTCTCTGTCTATTTCCCCCAAAACTTAACTGATGTGACTGGCTCAGCCCATCTTGGTTTGAATGTCGACCGAATTTTTGCGTCGATCCCCCATTTTCCATACTTACCATTCTTGTCAGCACGAGGTTGGTAGGTATGTTGGATGAAGACAAGAATTTTTCTGAAATGCTTTCTGTCTCTTTTGTTCCTGACATCGTTCAAAACGGTTCTTACGTTCGATAGTGTTTTCATGATTATCCTCCTAGTGAAACGGATTATGAATGATATAATTGAGACTCGAAGTTGAAGTAGAAAACTACATAATTGACTGTATCTCTTATAGAATTAAAAGCAAAATGGAGATTGAGGATATTGTGAGCCCTTGGCGAGTCAAGAAACAATTGATCGGCTACAAAATCTTTGACGGCGATGACACATTTATTGGTGAGTTTGATAAGGATAATCAGCCTGTAACGAAACTGACTCTTGAAGTTGAAGTCAAAGATTATCAGACTGACTATGTTCAGTATCGATATGAAAGCATTGCAGAGCTTCAACCCATCCTAGACAGTTGGAGAAAAGACAACAAGTTGCTTGGATATAAGCTTATTGCATTAGACGGTTCGACGATTGATGAATTTGATGCAAATGATTGTCTGATTTAACCATAATGATTGCTTCTCTCCCCTGATCCTTTTAATTAATTTATGGTAAATTGCTAATCTAATATCTAATGACAAAGAAGCCGCTATTGTAGCGGCTTCTTTCTTTACATCCATCTTTAAAGGTTATATGCACAACACAAATAGACCAGCTTATCTATAGAGAGTTACACTAGTTTGTTTAGGGTCCACTCTGATGATTAACACGTTCAAAATACACCCTTATTTGAGGTACCTAAGTGCTACAAAGTAGAAGTTTCTGCAATCGGTAAACTAATCACTGTAGCATCTATCGCTGTAGTTCACAGGGGGATAGGTGATTACAAAGCACCACTCTATCTCGAAACTTGAAGACTCGACTCGATAATTATATATTGAGGGTGCTTCCTGAAAATGTAGGGACAATCAGAAAGAACAGTTAAGGAAGGAGAGGGAGAATACCACTCATGTTAGATTTTCGAAAAATCGTAGCTTGTTTGATTTTTCATGTTAAAACTAATACTTTCATTGCGAACAGAAACACTTTGGTACATTATTTTTTTTATTAGGAGGCTTGTAATGACAGATCTAATGCTAAACACCATTCTGTCCACTGGTTTAAATCAAGACAAAGTTACTGCTGCCGAGGCAGCTCAAGCAGTAAAGCTTGTCTTCATATCGTTCTCTATATTTTTATCCCTTGTGATACTGACTATTTTGTCAATTAGGTGGTATATAAGATCAAGAGAATATGATTCCTTATCACGTGCAAGAGAGCTTTTGGTTCTCCAAGGGCTAGACCTAAGTAATAAGCAAATGAATCAAGTTGGAGATGCTCTAATGATATCATCGCATCGTAATTCAATGAGAGGGAATAATGTATGTCAATCGTTAGCGGAAGGCTTTTATCACATGGCTCAATTGTTCTATGGAAAAGTTACTAGAGAACTACAGGATAGAGATCTGGAAATGATTATTAAGCATATTCACTACTGGGAATGGTCACATGGAAAGGGGAAAGGAATTAAACTGATTCTTCCGGAAAGGTAACATACAGTATAGGGTGATTAACATCTTGAGTCAAGCCCAGCTCAAGGGCTATGGAATCTCTTATAGAGTTACACTTTATTTATCAGAAATTGAAGGATTTCAGTAAACCCTGGAGGGCTTAAGATGAAAGGTTTATTTTCTACATTAAACAAAATTGATGATACACTCATGAACATTATGTTTTTTGCTTGGTTGGTTATCGTTCCATGTTATTTATTTTTATCAAATCAACATGATGTTAACCAGAGAATACTTCAGATAGGTTTTGTTTCAATACCATACATTTCATTTTCCGCTTTTAAATTATTCACATCGAATCTAAAGATAGAAAATCTTCTGAAGTTAATATTCCTTTTTTCCTACGCTTTCATTTTAATTAAGTATGTTAATCTACTTGAGCTAACGTGGATTTACTGTGCTTTACTTGGAATCGCATATATACAAGCTTTGTTACAATCCATAACTTCTGTTATTCGAATTTTTCTAAAGAATGATCCAAATATAACCGAAGTCACCTTGAAGATACCAGTGAATTGATACACTCTTTAAAAATTGTTAATTGAAGCTATAAGCTTGTATAGGCATAGATGTGTGATATTGTTCCATATGACGCACCGGCGGGAGGTGAAGGTCTTGTGATGAATATGAGGGTCGATACAAGTTAGCCTGTTCTTTGGGAGACCAATAGGACCGAGTACATACAATAAACCCGTTCGGGCACATCGGAGGTTGGCAACATGGTAGCTGGCATAATAGGTATACTTTCACAAATAGGTTTTGTTGTAGGAGTTGCTCTAATATCTTTAGGTTTTGTTAAGGGGGCTGAAGGTGAAGGACCGTATAATTGGAAAGCTGTAATCAATGGTAGTTTAATTATCGGATTATTCCTGGTCGTAGTTTGTTTGTACTGGTTATACAAATTGACCGGAAGATTTTTATTTTTCTTCTAGGTTAAGCTCCATAGGCGAATTATCCGATAATATGCTAGTGTTAGACTACAAAGGATTTTAAGGGAGGCAACCAGGGATGATTGGAAGAAATGAACTATGTCCTTGTAGTAGTGGCAAAAAGTATAAACAGTGTCACATGAATAAACCGCTTAAAGAAGATATTGCGTTCTCCATCGAGGAACTTCATTTCTTTCAAATCAACACGCTTAAAATAGTAAAAAAGCAAGTACAAGTGTTTGAAAAGAACATCCAATTAATTCAATTTCCGAATAATAAAATCATATTTAAGAATATGTATGATGCATTAGAGCATGCTGCATCTTCATCAATTATGGTTAACCCAATACATCGCTATGGTGCTCAAACTTATAGTCGAATTCACCCATCTGGCATTGGAAGCATCCAATTCACCTGGAGTATTCCCGTTTTCGATCAGATTGTCGCTAGTGGTGAGATGAAAACTGTGGGCTATAGCATAAAAGATCTAATGAAGCATATCAACATTGAAGAACTAACAGAAGAAGTTCTTGCACATGCCGAATCCAACGATGATCCTGTATACATAATCAAGTACCAGGGGGGCCAAGAGCTTGAACAATGGGCAGTTGATGGTAATCACAGAATAGCCTCAAGGCATCATAAAGCTGAGTTGATCAATGGATATGTATTCAGTGAAGAACAACATATATCTGCACTATTGTTCGACTATATGCGAGTTGCATACTCCATACGCACTAACATAACTCGAATGCTCAATTACTCGGGAATAGGAAAGCCACCTGAGCTACTACCAATGTAATATGCCGTACATCCCTCGGTGGTATAATGTCCATTAATGTATCGGATCAAAAATAAGTACAAGCAATGTGAAGAATTGAAGTATCTTCTGAAGCTCGAACTGGAGGTTATTAAAATAACATGGAATAAGAGCTTTCTTACTTATGGTAGTGTGGGAGTTTTTGTTGTCGGTGGGTGGTACTTTGGTATATTTTCAGGAATCCTTGATATAGCAGTATATTACTTTGACAGTGCAGTTGATATATTAACACTTAGTACTGGAAACAAAACAACCGCTACATGGGCGGTTTCAGCAATTTTGGCAATAGGTGCCTTAACTCAATTTGCAGACCTTATTCTTGATCAGAGGATGAAGAGGATCAAGATAGAAACCGCACGGAACGTCAAGGAAAGACGTAACACCAGAAGTGGTGACATCCGATAGTTGTAAATGAAAGACCTCACAGAAACAGGGGGAGTGACTTATGGAACGTAATTATAGGATATATTTTATCTTAGTGATATTGGCATTGTTAATATATTTATTTTATAAGTTTGTTTTCGTTTCTTTTTGGTTGGCTGGTTGAGTCAGAAACTGGGAAACTCGCTGGAAGCATCTGTGATTAAATACTACGATAGCCTGCCTTAGCTACTACCAACTTAACCCTCAATACGATATTGAATTCTATTATAAGTCACTGATTCATCAGGGTGGCTTTTTTTACTGGTTTTCTACTGGTGAAGCGAATTCAACATGCTTTATATAGTAAAACAATCTATCGCAGTATAAAATAAGTCGAGGCATGCTTCCCGTAGCAACTGCAAGCACCTTATCAAAAGTAGATACGATTTTATAACATTTCGATAGAGGAGCGCGATTTAGATGGAACCCATGTTTAACTTTGATAATGAAATGATTGTTAGGGGTAAAGATGGTAATTGGCGTCCATATAAATACTTTTTGTATGAAGATATTGTTGTCATGAATGCACCAGAGTTCACATCTTCCTTTGGAATGGATAGATTCAGATTCGTTGAGGCAACAATTATTGATGGTGATCAATTACAGGAGAAACCTTTCATTGTTCTTCATGATATTAAGATGGACAAAGATCTCCTCTTAAGCACTTTTTATCATGAACTGGGTCATATTAAGCTAAATCATTTAGTAGAATATGAATCCATCGGAAGAGAAGAATCAATTGCTCGTGGAGAAGTGCACTACGCTGAGCTAGAAGCTGACAAATATTCATTTGATAAGATGGGGAAGGTCAATACAATAAGATGGTTAGAGAGTTTAATAGATAGACAAAATCGGAATATAGCTGAAAGAGAAAAAGAACTGAATGAGGGTACATTAACAGACAGATCTTCTTTAGAAAAGTATAAAATCTCTCTCTGGGAACTTGAACAAAGAGTACAGGCAGTCCGGAGTTTAAACTGATGTAACAGAGTCAATCACTGCACTTGTGCCATCAGAACTGTACCCAAGCTTTTCAAAAGTCTCCATGGCTGATACAATGAGTCTATTATAAATATTTTCATAGAACTCTCATGCAAGCGCAGACGAGAGATTTAAATTAAGATGCCTCTTCAAAGAGTGATTAATCGTGTCCTTGGGACCAATTCCACTAATTTTGCGGGATTAATCATTTTTGAAGATTGCATCTTTTTTGCGTTCTTTCAGTAATCTATGAGAATTCCATTAAGGGGGAGAGTATACAAATGATTAAGGTACATAAGCAGAATGCAAACCGTTGGCTAGTATTCCACACAAAATCAGACGAGTCGTGCTATATAGTCAAGGCTTACAGCCAGGTTATGGGTGAATCCATTTCTTTTTTCAGAGTAGATAATTCACAGGGTATCACAATAGCCACGCAACTTGGAAACTATAATGATGCCAAGAAAACTGCAATAAATTCAATCAAATAGTTTTCATAAAATCTTGGCTTCGAATAACTTGATGGTTGGGCTCGATAATTATATATTGATCCTGCCACCTAAGAATAAAAGATGATTGTATACACGAAGGGAACGAAATCAATGACAAATCAAAATTTACCTACAATAGCTAATCCAATAGGAGATACCGTAATTGCATATTTGGCTTATAATGAGATGAAGATGGATGACCTTTTAGACAGAACGGGATACAGCAATGAAAAGATGATACAGTACTTTTATGGTAAAGAACCCGTAAGTCAAGATTTTGCAGAAAAACTTGCTAAAGTATTTAATGCACCCGCAGATTTTTGGCTCACTCTCGATCAGAACTACCATGATTCCATCAAGAGACAGCCTTATCTTTGATTCCGACTATTATTCATTCAGAATTAAATACTTTACATGGTTGCAAACATATAATAAACAGAGAATGGGGTTTTGGAAAATGGGATATCCATTTAGTTTAGTGGCAGATGGCCAACCCCTCCTTACATTACGTATCGATGAAGTAATTGTATGAAGTTAAAAAGGAATTAAGCGTGCTTAGTGCAAACAGAGTTATTATGGAATGTCACAATCAATAGATAAAATACTTGCTCAAAGAACATTCCTTCAAAACAACCAGGCCTTTAGGGATGCTTTGATACTTGAATAGAATATTTAAATAGTGAGGATGGTTTTATTATGAATCGAAAACCTTGGGAATATATTTTCCTATTTGTAATGTGCAACGTTATAGCCTTGTGTGCTATGAGTGATGGTTATGCATTGTACATACTAGCAGGGATTATGTTCACATTTATAGTGGGAATGATAATTTTCATTATTGTACTTGATAAAAAAATCAAGAAGAGAGAACACACCAAGATTGGAAGTTCTTAATTCAACAGGTTCACAAAAGCATTCTGCTTTACGTAATCCAGCAGCCGATCATTCGATCGGTTGCTTTTTTTATTGGTTAAAATGACCCTAATGTATTACCGTGAATCTTATTAACTATCACCTTTGATTACTCGATATTCTGAACTGCTATTATAATATGGTTTGTTAGTATTGATTAAATGGTGGTATATATCATATTTATTCTGTTCTTAAGACTAAGGGAGGGACGGTGGAAAATGCGAGATTTTTTGATTCATCTATTACCAGGCATATTATTCTCAATATTTTTGATATGTGTATTTTTAATAATATATTTCAACTGATTTATCAGTGGTTAACCTCTATTTCTTTGTTACTTGATACAAATACCCTTACTAGGGGAATAGATAGGTGATATACTTGGAATAAAATGTTATTAATTTGAAGGGAGGTTGATTCCACTCCATGTTTACTTATATTCCCGAGCAAGAGTACATGCTAACAAGTAAAGAAGCGCTCACTTACTTAAATCAGCACCAGGCCACTTTCAATAAAGAACTTAATTCAACGGACCTCAGCAATTGGACAAGAAATTTTGAAATTAATGCAATTAAACCAAAAGGGACAGCCCGCTGGCGATACCGTGATGTAGACCTTAAAGATTTCGTATATCGCTACCAACACAACATGCTCCATAAGTTCAACGATTCCTATCGAACTAGAACCTATTGCAGAATTCCGGAAACAATCTTGCGAGATTTCTTCACTGAAGAGAGGACATTCCAAGTTACAACTTGCATCTTGGTCACGCTCCATCCGTATGCACTGTTTAATGACCCTGAACGCTCGTATCGGGATCTTTATCGAGCCGAGGGAGGGATCATTTTCAAAGATGCTGCAGTCCATTTCAGTACCTACTCTGTTGGACCAAAAACCACTGAGCTTGAGCTGAGACAGCAACGACTTATGTATCCTGTTTTGGTGGCAGAAGCAATTAATGAACTGGCTTCAGAGTATAGCCGCACTGAGGGAGATAGTATTCAGGACAAAATTATTAAAGCAGGATGGACGCTCATATCTGGTCGGATCACCAAAGAGACTTATAGGGATGAGTTAGATAGCATGTCGAGAATCTTACGAGGATGGACAGGGTTAGACTCAAGGCTTCATAACGAAATAACCCCCATTATCTTTGGGATTCGACAAGAGCAAGATTAGCTGCAGTGATGGAGGATATCTAAACATTACACCGTGATCCGCTTTTAGGGTGGCGGGTTTTGTTGTAAGGTTATGGCCTTACTCAGCTCAAGGTAAAATCCTCAAGATGATATTTTTACCACGAAAGGGTCTTATAGATTGAATAATCAACCTAACGGGTAGTATAATACACATATACATTACACATGCTATACAACATTTTATGCACACGCCACGCACAAACTGTGCAAAAAGCATAAAAAAAGGCCTTCACTGCTGGAACAGTGAAGACCCATGAGTGCCAAAAGATGTAATGTATAGCCACGGCAGTGCCAGTTAGCAGTGGACTAAAAAACCTACCGTTAGGCGGTGAACCTAATTAAACGGTGGGTTTTTTCTTGTTTTGCCGCTTATGTCGTTTGATCAAGAAGTAGATTTTCTTTATGCCTAGCCCTATGTTGATTAAGGCTGCACACCCCTTGAGAACATTTACAACAATAAGAAATGTGGTCATTAGCGTCACCTCCTTTCGAAGGCAAACCGTGACCACAACTCCACTACATCAATTGAACCTCGTATGGAATATTATAGCATGGTCTTAGGTAACTGTCTGTCTACATCATGTAACGAATCATTGTTGACTAATGCTTTAAATTATCTGTTAATTTTAGAGCAAGTTCTTTCATGCTGATTAGAGTGATAAATGATTGAGATTGGAGATTATTGTATGCGTAATCCAGATAGAATTCCTCCCTTTATGGCGCTGCTTCAGGAGTGCTGGCTTTGCTTTCCAGATCTAAGATTCAATCAGTTAATTCATGTTATCTTTAAGGATCTAGATGAGTCTACATTCTTTAATATGGAGGAAGAAACAGCAGCTGAGATAATCAAGAATTTTATGAATGAGTACAAAGACAAATACATTCAGAGGGATTAATACCTCTGGATGTTTCAAGAGTGGTAAGGTGAACAGCTAGCGTTAATCAAGAGGGCTGGACTTTTCGCACTTTAATATGCGCTATTATAAAATGTTAATTCCAACATAGGGTAGGAGGGGTCCATTTGTATCGAGTATTACATAATATCCATTTGTCACAGGCACTAGCGAAGGCATATCTACTATACGGGATAACTAACAATGAGTACATAGTTTTGAATGCGTATTGTATGCATGAAGGCTTTTATCAACCAAGTATCGATTGGTCTGAACTCTCAGAGATGACTGGAATTAGCATAGTAGATTTAAAACAGGTATTCTTGTCGCTAGCTGACCGTAAAAAAATTGTATTCGACGGAGATAATATTGATAAGCAAGAACTATATCAAGCACTAAGTAGAGTGCTTGAGGAAAACAAAAGCATTGGCCAACGAATTTCGGAAAGTATCCGTACGTTTAATGATATGGGGTATAACAACAAAAAGCACTTGGGTTACGTTGTATTACTGCCATTTCAGGAAGGTATTGCAGTAACACAACAACAGGATGAATGGTGGAAATCAAGTAGTGCTCAAATGTGGACGAAAAAAGATATGTTGAGTTTATCTGATGAAATACGTTCATTTGCAGAAGAAATTGACGATGATTTTATAAGAAAATATAACCATGAACTGATAGATAGACAAGAGTTACATCTCCAAATGGAACAAGAAAAAAGAGAACAAAAACGAAAACTGAAAATACAGCGCACCATTCCCAAGCCAGGCTTTGTCGTTCTTTATCGTGATACAAACAACTGTTATTATTTTACGTATACAACGTCACTATCATTAGAACAGAAGATCGCAAATATTAAGTCAAAAAGCGATGCTATTGCAATAATTCATACATTTGAGACAAGTCATACTCATTATTTTATTGTTCGTTTTATAAAGAAACAATTCTCCAACAGATTGATAAAAGACAATCCCAATTATTACGCACTTACGGATGAAGATGTTGCTTTCATAAAAGAAGAAAAATTCCCTTCTAATGCAATGGAGTGGTTGACTGGATAAAAAATGATAGGATTCGTATAAATACATTGCACGAGTAAAAAGCATATAGTCTATTCATGAACTTGAGAATTAAAAATAAAAGACGAACAGACCGATTATTGGATCTGCTCGTTTTTTTGATAGAATTTATGACGAAATTCCCATATCAAACTTTCTCAAATAATATGATGATGTTAGAACAACCAAGTGAAGTCTAAAGGTACTATCTTCTTCGTTTGAAAGTCCTGCATGTGCCCCTTGAGGGTGTAGTCTTTTCATTAGACCATTAGAAAAGTTTTTTCCATCTTGACCTAATTCATTAAACGCAGGATCTAACAAGGGAGGAGACGTTCTACCTAATGATTCCCTTTTAGCATTACTTGAGTACCCGGCTACAGTTGCTCCAAATATTTTATCCGCAAATCCATCAAATAAGCCCTCAGTGTACGCTCTTAATTGTGCATTAGCAGCTGCCCAGTCTCCCAATGAATGAGCATTAAGTGCTTGCTCAAGATGTCCTCTGCAGACTGAAAAGTTATGTTTATCAAGTAAAGTGAATAATTCATCTTGGTTGCCGGTTGCGTTAATTGATTCAGGCATTTGTCGTAATAATTTATAATCCACTACACTAAATCCATCTTGCCTTAAAGCTAAATGTAGCTTTGCATGCTTTTCCTCGAATAATGTATGACTTCGATCATATTCATCTGCTATTTTCATATTCTGCAGTTCTTTATTTACCAGGTCTTTGATAATTTCAGTTACTTGCTTTGGATCTGTGGTCGGCTCAATTAGGTATTGGACTATATTATTCGTACGGTCTTGAAGAGAAGAACCCGAAGCAACATCTTCTAATTCATATGTAAGAGCAAACAGCTGGATCTCTTTATGCGTTGAAAATTTAACAAAATTAAATGTTTCCACAATGGTTCTTCTTGAGAACATTCGGTCAACCCCCCTTGAAATTTGCATTATATCATTTGTTTATTATAAACCTCGTGTTTGTAATTCTCAATGAAGAATGGTATATGAGAACGAATATTAATTTAGGTATGATAGAAGTTGTTCTACTAGCTTTGGAGTTGACATAGAGTTACCCACGTGACTGGAGAATGACATCATAAAGTTGCCAACCAAGTTCTAAATTTGCTCCGTTAATTAAAGACAAAGGGCATAACTCTTTCATCCTCCTAGTAAGTATATTCATAATCTATTATGGAAATAAAGATTATAAGAGGGGGGAATAATAATGAAAGAGCAACCATTCGATTTAAAACAATTTGCTGATATTCAAATTACAGGCGTAGCACAAACAAAAGGATCAGAAACATTGTTGGCACAAGCTGTTCAGTCACACTTTAATAATTATTACCACGATTGGTTAGATAAAACTATACCCGCTTTGGATAACGATACACCTAGGAATTGTGCAAAATCTTCTGTTGGTAAACAGAAGCTCGAAAAACTTTTTACCTATATGAGAAATAGACAGTTCGGCAATGCACCAGCATTTCCTGAAGCATGGGCAAGAAAAGAGTTGGGATTAAGCAGCACGTTAACACAAGAAAATGAATGAGTCAGAAAAAATAAGCCTCCGGCCGGTTCGGAGGCTTATTTTATAAACAGCTTAAGCACGACTGCCTGCTCGCCATGGTCAATATGGATGAGTTCAAAGAGTCACGACGTCTACTAATAAGTAGAGACAAAAAGGCCTAAACTTAATTACGCATAACTCTTGTTAGACGTAATCTATACATAAAATCAAATGTGAGTCGCAATACACAGCGGTTTTTTCCCAATTATTGATCGAAGGAAGCAACCGCTTGCCGGGCGTCAGCTTCAGCTTATGGCCGCGCCGGTATTGCTCATGTTTAAATTAGGTCGAATTTATGGTGGATGGTCAATGGGTGTTAAGGGTAATTATTTTTATTGTCCAAGGACATAATAAGTGGGAAAGTAGGTGAACTCCACTTTTATTTAAAAAGGAGATGTTAATCTTGGAAAACAACAAATTAAAATTCACGGAAGAATTACGGTCTGGAGAGGTCCACTACAAAGATGTGGTTTATGTATGCATCGGAAGTGGTCAATTATTTAATTATGTATTTACTGAAGAAAGGTCTCGCTTTCATTCAATAAATGAATTGCGGTATCAAGTGAAGGCATGGTTTGCAGAAAAAGTCCTATCTCCAGATCTTGTTTTTGAAAAAAGAGAACATATCGCGGATTCCGGATGGAAGAAAACCCCGCAGGAATGTCGCCAAGATTTGAGTTTGGTGATGTAGTAGCAGAAGACACTATTGGTTAGACATAGAAGGCCAGTTGCTGGACAAAAGTGTTAGCAGCTTTAAATATTTCAGCTTCCTTATAACGGTGGCCAATCTTGTGTCATCATCCTCGAAAGTGAGAGCCTTTGTGTCATAGGTATGTGACACAAAGGCTTTGTAAAGAAATTACAAGTTCATTTTCTAAAAATAAAAGCTGGATTTACCGAAACTGACAAGAAAATAGCCCGAGATTTTCTATAGTAAGTTGTATTGAATTAAATCAATGGGTTATACTATAAACAAGACTTTAACTCAAATTAGATTAATAAATACACTTGGGGAATTATTCATGACCGATATATTTTTTTGATAAATGTTACCGCATATAATTGATATTATATACGTTAACATTAACGGGCTCATTCCCTACCAAAATGACACAAAGTTCCCTCCTTCATGCAATTATGCCCTTTGTCTTTTATTAACGAAGCACAACATATGTCATTCTCCAGTCTGGTGGGTAACTTTATGTCAATCCAGATATTTAATAAAGGTTTTATGCTGCATGATTATGATCCTTAATTTTTATTATTTACATTTCCATTTAGATTTAAACTTTAAATTATGAGGTGAAAATTTTATGCCCCAGGTTCAAAGAAATTTAGACTATTTAGAACTTATGGATAAACTCCCTTTAATGCCTTGGTATGTCGATCAATTTATTAACTATAAATTACCGGACAGATCCCCAACAACACTACTTGAGTATATCCGAGACTACGAAATTTTCTTCAATTATCTAATCGCTGAGGGTATTTCTTCGGCCGATAAGATTAGCGACATTTCACTTGAAACTTTAGAAAGACTTCCATTAGAATCAATCACAGGGTACAAACATTATCTCTCTATAAGGAATGTTAGTAAAAAGAAAGATTCCTTACCCATTTCTAAATCAACTATATCGAGAAGAATTTCTTCTCTCCGCTCTTTGTTCAGTTATCTAAGCCAATTTGCAGAAGATGAGAATTTATATCCTTTGCTTAAACGAAACGTTATGGCTAAGATTCCGGTACAAAAAATGAAGAAACCTGAGGAAACAGCGAATCGTTTGTCCGGTAAACTACTTCAAGATAATGAGATTGATGAATTTATCGAGTTCATATCTAATGGTTATCCTTCAGCTATAGGAGATAAAAAGCGTGCTTTGGTTTCATATTATCAAAACAAAGTACGTGATGCATGTATTGTTAGTTTGATCTTACATTCTGGACTACGGGTTTCAGAAGTTGTGAACTTGAATTTAAATGACATAGATATGACCACAAATACGGTTTACGTCTTTCGTAAAGGGGGGACAGATGAAGCCTTCAAAACCCCTGTCAATTTCAGAAAAGAGGTCTGTCCGGCATTACGTACCTATTTGAGTATCCGCGTTCATCAATATAAAAATAAGAAAGATAATGCATTCTTCCTGGCTCTACCTAATGGGAAATCAGAAGGAAATAGAATGTCTAAAAGAGCAATTCAGGACATGATTATAAAATACGCCAAAGCATTTGGAAAACCCTTTCTGACCGTTCACAAATTAAGGCATTCTTTCGCAACAGATTATTACCTCTCTAATGATTTATATAAAACTCAATCTCAGCTAGGACATGCCTCTCCACAAACGACACAAATATATGCTCATCTTACAGACAAAACAATGTCCGAAGCAATAGATAGAAGGAACAAATGAATTTCAAAATACTATGTGCAATAACATAATACGCCGTACTTATCTTCCAAGATCGGCGTATTTTGCTACTTTTATAGTCATCAAAATTACTATTAAGGATTGAAATACATTCTCTCTGGTAGATCATCCCAGAATTCCAATAAAGAATCTAAATAGATATTAAGTTCATCATCGTCTACATCAAGAACTAGATCACCCAAAGTTGTTAAATATAGATCCATAACCTTCGTATTCCCTACTCTTCGGAAGTAAGTCGGACGAATTCCCTCTAGTTTCTCTGCTGCCTTCCCATCACCATGTTTAATAACATTTTGGAGAAGACGTAGTTCATCAATTTTCCCCCAGGAAGTTAGTTGTTCAAGAACTACCCCACACTGACTAAAGACCTCCTTAATCTGATCAATCCCACGCGTGCCGAACTTGGAAAATGAAATTTCATTTCCATGCTTATCAATTAGACTATGATGACGAGTAAGTTCTTCATACAATAGCTTTCTTACTTGTTGCTCCCATATCTGATAGAAGGTAGAAATGGTCATTAACTTGGTATTGTATCTCATCAAATTGGAGTTTTCCCAATACCGCTGGCCAAATTCTTCTGCTTGTTGAGCCATCTCTGCAGGATCGCTTCGATCCGGATCGAAATTCATTCCAATCCTCTCATACTCCTCCTCTGCTTTCTTAGTAGCTTCTTCCTCAATATTATCAAATACAGGTGAGAGCTTCTCAAAATAGGTAGTCACGAATGTTGATAGCTGTTCCTTATAAAAGTCACGTTGAAAATTAGGGAGATAAACAAAGGCTGTCATTCTTCCACATCCTTTCAGATAGTAAGTATCTTATACACTATACTTTAATAGCTCGTCAAGAACACTAATAGGTAGGTTACACGTGTGCTGTAGCATTGGCCTTCATCCCTGAAGAATAACAAGTCAAAAGATTAAAGCATCGTATCATCTCTCTCTTCTCATTTACTGACAGTCTTGATACGTCCAAGGGGCTATCGGGGACGACAAATAGGACAGCTGTCGCCGTCCTAGATTCGATTCCTGTATAGCATGCCACCCCGTTGGATATCATATTATCGTCTCACATACATCAGATTCCATTATTTTATGTAATTATTTCTATATTTTATTTATTGCTCTTATTCTTTTCAATTACTATGTATAGCTCAAGTACTTTCGTTGCAAATACAAGTAGAGCTGTTACTAAGACGATAATTCCAGTGCTGATAATGATGGCCTCCTTTCTGTGATTACAATGAATTTATGAAGTAATTAACTCATGTACATTTTAATTCAAGCGGGTTAAAAACGTAAAGAGAATAACTCTTATTTATTGAATGGCGAAACAAAACAAGCTGGCCTATCTTTGAGCCAGCTTGTTGCATAATGGGAGATTCGTTAAGGTGCAATTAAATTCAACATGTTATTTAATTCGCAACTGAACATCATATTTATTTTCCTGAGCTAATAAGAAGAGCGTTCTTATTTTCCTGTCTTTCTTTTTCAAAATTCTTGAATAGGATACCATCACAACTTTCTCGTAAATCACTCCGGTTCCGGTCGATTCATAATCCACTGAGATGCTTTCTTGAAACGTATCATTTAATAGCTGATCTAAAATTCGTTGATGAGTTTTCATATAGTACCGTGTTGATTTGCGAGATTCTTTTTTAAGAGCCTCTTTAAGTTCTAAAACAATTGATTCTAGTTGGTGACGTTTTGGCAATCGTTCTGGTAGATTCATGTGCAATGTTTTCTTAAATCGGTTCATTATCACGTAACTGGTTATTTTCTTGTATACAAATCGATCTGCTATCGTTACAAGAAAAAGTGCCAGTGAAATGACCATTAGATCGACAGCAATATCAACCTGGAATCTCAGAAAAACAATAAACCCTGATAAACATAAAATTAACCATAACGCCCAAACATACTTTGCTTTAATAGCAAATCGGATAAAATCACTTACTAACTTAAATGAAACTAATTTAAACATAATAATTTCTCCTCTTCTATAATGTATAAATCATTATAGAATTTTATCAACTCGAAATGGCTCGAAAATGGTTCTATACGGTTTGAGTCCAACCGAAATTAAAATCAAGAGGGTTTACTGAATTCCCAGGATCTAAAATTGCAATTTCCTGAACAAAATATATTGTATGCTGTTATCTCCGATGCTCGAGATATAATGCTTGTACACCAATTTCCCAAAAATGGTCGGATAAATGTTTTCCCAGACGTTTCATCGTTTGCAATAAGTAGCGGTTAGATATTTACTACACTGAACGTTTATTTATAAGGATGGCTTACCCGGGACAAATATGTGGCCACTACATATCTATTGTAGTGGCCACAATTCTATTTGAACATAGGGTTTAGTTCTGGATCAAGAGACAACATCCGAATAAGAATCGCAGTTGCTTCTGCTCTTGTAACCATTCCTTCAGGGACGAATTGATCAGCGGTCCGCCCCTCGATCAGGCCAGCAGCAAACGCTAATTTGATATTCCCGTGATTCCAGGTATTATTGATATCCTGGAAAGGGACCGTCGTTGTTGTAAAGTTTTTAAGCTCAACGATCCTTCCAACCAATTCGACCGCTTCCGCTCGGGAAAGATACTGATTAGGTTTGAACGTACCATCTGCGTAGCCCTGGATAACCCCTTGCTCTGTGAGATGAAGAATACCCTCTTTTGCCCAGTGAGTAGTCAGGTCCTTAAACACTAGGGGTTGCGATCTGCCTTCCGAAGGCGAAAAGACGCGATCAATCATCATACTAAATTCCGCTCGGGTGACAGCATTGTTAGGCCGAAAGCTTCCATCCGGATATCCGGTTACACCTTGGACAGATTGGAGCTTCTGCACATAACGCTCTCCCCAATGGCCAGGCAGATCCGAATACACTCTACTTGGCTTGCTTGCGGACATTACAGATTGAATCGATTGTACTAAGCCTGATCGGTTGATCACATAAGTGAAGATGGATTTATCAATTTCTGAAGGCAAAACCTCTTTTTCAGCCTCCCCGCTGTTTTCGGCCACCGTTCCTGAATCTTTTATATCTTGTGATGGGGTCGTGTAACCCCCGTCTCCCCCTGGCTGAGAAGGCAGATCTATCGTTTTTCCTACTACGCTGATTGAATATTCTTCAGAGTGGATTCCTCCCAACTGGGCGGACACGTTTACCGTGCCAGCTCTCATGGCTTGTAGCTGGCCATCTTTTATTCCGATGATGTTGGGGTTAGATACTTCCCAAGCAACTTGTTCTGTGACTTCTATGGATGAGTCATCCGGAAAGAGTGCTTCCACAACCGGCGTATGAGTTTCACCAATAATCATCTTCTCATGCAATCCAGTAATCTGCAGCTTAGAGATGTCATCATTTGTCAGCACCTCAACGATGATGGTATATGTTTGTACGGACCCGTCACGAGCGAGAATAGAATAAATCACAGGTGAAGTAAAATCATTCTTAGTGAGGCCGCTGATCTGAATATGTCCTTCCACCTCGGCAGATACACCCTTCATATCAAAGCTTGCAACCAGTTCACTCAGATCTGTCCCGTAAAGCATTGAAACATGAACGGTATGAGAGTCTTTATTGATTTTCCCGTTAATCTCGTTAATCCGGAACGAAAGCAGCTGCTTGTCCTGACTGGTATCTGGTTTTACCTCAACAAGGATCTCAAGTGAAACATCGAAGTAGTTCACCCTGATTGTAGTCGTTCCAACGTGATGAGCATTTACCATACCAGACGGCGTGATAGATGCAATATCAGGGTTAGAAGAGCTGTAAGACACATTACGTGTCAGATCCGCTGTACCGTTGTTCGAATATTTCCCTTGTATATGAAGCTGCCGGCTCTCTCCTGGAATGAACTCTAGAGAGGCTGCACTACTTGTTAATGACTGGATCGGACTCGCCAGCTCCGGATGGAAGTCACGAATAGTAGACTCTGCTTTTTTTCCAACGGGATAATAGTTGTTCGAATCATTTGAAACTTGCCAGATAGAGTATCCTTTAAACCAGCTGTTGCTACCGAAACTTTTTTGGTAGGCTTCATAAGCATGGCTTTGTACGTCCTCATTCTTATCACTAGATACATCCGGATTCCATGGAGTAAAAGCCCCATAATTCACGCTTGGGATTCCAAGTTCTCCTAAGAATATATCCCGTCCCCAAATTTCTGAAAAAGACCGGATCTCATCATAGACATTCTGATGTCTTGCGTAGATACTGGAGCTGCTTAAATCAGAAATCAGATCTGCAGTACTTGGAGCTGGATTTTCATTCAACTCAAAGTACGCAGCAATCGTAATAAAATCAACATATCCAAAGATTAGATTATTCTTCTTTTCATTGTACTGATTCTTGGTGGATGGGTCCCACTCTGCCGTGATCCACCAGGAAGTTTTATATGTAAGCTTACCAGGATATGCATCACGGATGAAAGAGAAGACATCGCGCCAGTACCAAAGGTGGGATTCTATCTTGGTGTAACTGGACCCCGCAATAACAGCATATACGTCTTTAGGGATGGCGATCTCATGCAACAGAGTGGACCATACTACAGATTTATAGTTCCAGAAGAATTCGTTCAAATCCGTCGGATCATAATTCACTTCCGAAACACTGCCCTCAGCGATCCACGGAAAGGCTTCTAGGATTACATTTACGCCTCGATCATTTAGCACATCAATGAGTGCCTTCGCCTGTTCCACATCGCCTGGATGCATGCTTAATTCATGGCTGTGGGCATCGGGAACATCAAATCTCACCGGGACAACTACCGTATTCAAGCCAAGCTTATCGATATTGGCGATAACTCGATCTATATTCCCCAAATCTTTAGGTAAAACCGTCCCTGATTTTATCAGTGGGATAGGTTCTTCCTCTACTTTCGAAACGACGATGTAAAGTGTTTTGAGAAGCTGCCCTACTCGGACGTTGATGAATGTTTCACCTTCGCTAATAGCACTAATCAGTCCTGTTGCGCTAACATCCGCAATGCTTGAATCTTGTGAATCAAAGGTGGCTATGGGGACAGCATCTGCTATGTATTTATCATTTGTGAGGACGGCTTGTGCTGTGAGTTGAATAGAATCACCGATTGTTAACACGTTATTAGAAACCTGCGCCTCAAGCCTTAAGTAATCAACGATATTCAATGTACTTGATCCGGTTTCTCCATATACATCTGCAGTCACCGTAACTTCTCCTACGGACTTCCCTAGGAGTACACCGGGCTGATTGAAAGCCGCTATGGTGTCATCATCAGAGGACCAGTTACTTAATGAGGTCAAATCGTCCATATGGCCATCTTCATGAGACCATACGGCTTGCAACAGCCTTTCCTCACCCACCAGAATGTAATCCGGGTTTCCATGTTCAATGACTAAATTGGGGGAGACCGATCCTTCTGCAAAGGAGATCAGATTAAAAGACAGACCTATAGACTGGAATACCAACATAAAAATAGTGCTGAGTGTCATAACTTTCGTGAAATATTTCATCAGATTCTCTCCATTTCAACCAAAAAAAGCACTACTTAATATAGGGCTTATGCCTTATTAAGAGGTGCTTCCTCTGGAAAATATTATACGGATAATATAACTTGAACTTGGCTTTAACGGGTGAAATTGAGTCTACATCAGAATTCTAGTACTCTTTTGTCTTCAGCTGGGCAACTTCATGGTACCTTACCCGGTTAAGGAGATTACTTGCCTCACGTTAATTGTTAAACTTTTTTCTTCTGATTTCTATAAATGTTAGAGCTACTGAAACTGTAATAACTGCTGCTCCAAATGCCCCCACAGGAATTACGTACCAATATGGGGCAGGTATTCCTGATAGTTTTAACATTAACGCTGTCATTGATAATAGTATTAGAATTATGATTAGTGGCGTAGAAACTAACTTTTGGAATGAAGGATGGTCTAGCATTATAATATCGTACCTTTCTTGTTTGATTTGCAAAGCCTTGGAAAGAGACTTTACATATATTCATTTTATTACTGCTTATAGGTTTTGTTAGCTCTATTCAAATTATAACTGGCTGGAACATTATCGAGTAATTAAAAACTATCCTCAATAGAAATAGATTAACAAATGGATAGGTTTTAACTTACGAATTTGAGTATGGTAAGACTTATCATTGTAATCAGAGGCTATACTTTACGTCTCATCTCTCTTCCTAAAAGTAGACTTTGTAGTAATCTTCTTCTATCCCGTAATTAGTTACTGCATTAATCTTTTCTTTCCTTAATTAACACAGCCCTCTTACTATTTCTTAAAGTACGTACAAATACACGCGTACTATATCGTTCTCTCCTTTTCTTTATTTTTTTCATAACAACAAGAAAAATTAAGATAATGAATCCTAACAGAAACCATTTAACCAAACTATTCACACTCCTCTCTTTGGGAATACCATTCACAAATTTTTTTGAAAAAAAACTAAAGTTTCATTAGTTTATATCTATTCTTTCGAAGGTAAAATCCCCTTCTCGCCAGATCCTCTGTACACTTTTAATATTGTTATCGCTCAAAAGCACAGATGCGCCTTAAACTTTCCCATACTAACAATCCCCCTTACCTTTGAAGCATTTATATACATTGGTCTGTTACCCTAACTCACCGAACGAGCCAGTGGTATTTTCGGAACGTCCCATTTATCATATTTGGTTCCACTACGCTACCGTAACTCTTAATATGGTTTGTTTTTAGAGATATGTTCTTTAGCCCACTTCGGCAAACTAGCGCCACTTATAGATTGATAACAAAAATAAAGCAATCCAGGGGCCGCACCCACAAGAAACCACTTGAATCCTTTTGTTGCGTAGACCATCCATAATAAACTTCTATATAAGCCCTTTATCAATAGGATTATTTCCATTCCTCAAATGAGATGTGTCAACGGGTGTTAATACTCTTTTGCGTACTGCTTGCCCTATTGTTTGAAATGGTGATTTGGGTCCGCGATACAAAAGACCCGTTGATTTAATTGAAATGATTTCCCACGTTCTAGCATCAACAGTAAACAAATCACTTACATTAGGCTCCTCCTCAGTTACGATGTAAAATTCAGTTTCATCATCTTCTGGGAATTTCACTACTTGCATTCTAGCAACTCCCCTCGCCACACTTTTTATGTAATAATGTCCAGCTGATCAACTACACGAAAAACGAGTAAGTCCTCAAACTTCTATTGAAAGAAGCAGTGTACAGTTGTACCTTCTGGACCAAACGAATCATTTACGATCCTGTTGATGGCAAACAAAATACATACCTTTGTCAATCTCGTCAGGTGAGCTCAGACGCACATGTCCAGTATTGAGCTTTATGTGATTGATGTGAATCAATCCGCCACCTTCTTTTTTGTTCCAAAATGTCGTTTGGCTGAACGCCAGAATGTGTACAGATTTTATCAATCACATCTAGAGATACATTCTTCTTTTCAAAGTTAGCGACGGTTGATGGACTAAAGCCTAGCAACTGCTTAAGTTCTGTTCTTTTGATATCTCTGTCCAACAAAAGCTTAAACATAGGAGGGTTAACTGAAATCCCAGAATCTAGAATCGCAATTCCCTATCCAAAATATACCCCGCCGTCCTATTGGGTTTTACAGGAATCACTCATCATCTTTTTATTTGTAAATCATAATTCCATAAATCTGATCATCACCAATTATCTCTTTATGATCAATTTTGACAGGGTCTAGCATCGCTATACCGATGCAATTACGCCATACTCTATTGACTAATAGAGAAGTAATATCATTTCGAACAAACTTTTTACGATTTAACAAACGGAGTAAATCTTTCAGAGGATATTCTATGGTGGCGATTATTCCAGGGGCATCTCCAAAAGTACTAAGTGCCAACATTACAGACTCCCTATCAGTAAAAAAATGTCTAATGTAGCTTCGATCAAGTTCTGATGTATCCACTCGGTCAATGATTACTGCAGACTCTGTCTCACATAAATAACAATCTCTACTGTCACAGTAGCCATGACAATATTGACAAACATATAACTTCATATTTTGGGGCATAATAAATCACCTCTCGTACTATTTTCTAACTGCTAATTGACTACAAGTTCAATCATCAATTTTTGATTATTTTATCTGATAGATTAATCCTATCTTGGATGATTTCTTACATTATTTTACGTAGAGGCTGGGGCTGTTCCTTGTTCTTATCAAGCAATGGTTGTACAACAGGAAGCCTTTTCTTGTCCTTGCTTTCATACAAGTACTTAAGTACATCCTTAACATTGATCTGCTTCTTTTGTATCATAGTACTAACTCCTATCGGTTTTTGGATTAAAATCATGATAAAGCTGCTGATACGTCCTACCTCCTTCACAGATAAGTGATAATAAATAAAAAAATAATCAAAAAAAGCACGCAATTATCCCCTATGTTAGGATAATTGCGTGCTTCGCAATATTTTAGTTATTCAGTTAAAGATACTCTAACATTAAATATATTATCTATCAACATATATTGAAGTTGATTGGATTGGCCATCTCCGGTAGAGCTACGCCGATTATATCGATAAACACTAATGTTTACGCTCGACCGGCTTGAGTGGATAAATCCTATAAACTCACGCTTAGAGAGCTCTAGGGACGGTATGGCCGTACATTCCCTTGCCATGTTTCAACACGTGATGGGGACATCATACTTCCAGAGATAGACAAATAGGACGGCCGTCGCCGTCCTATTGTGTGTGATCTACATGATTAGTGAACCTACGAAGACCAGTCTCTAAACCATTCTTTCACTGCAAAGTCGTGCATTCAGCTTACCATATGGTTCTTTGTGTAGCATGTTCGTTTCATTTTGAAATTGAATTTAAATGATCGCGTAAACGGAAGATCATTACAGCTGCCTCAGCACGTGTCAGTCCGTGTTTCGGCCGGAAGGTATTGTCCGGATACCCTTGTACAAATTTCTGCGCTGTTGCCATTTTTACATCTTCTAATGCCCATACTGCAATATCCGAATTATCAGAAAATTGTTGAGCTGTAGTTGACGATGTTACGCCTTCCTTAATCAACACATTGACCAACATCTTTGCAGCCTGTTCTCGATTAACTACTGCATTCGGTCGGAATTCAGTGCTATTGAATCCTTTTGCAATACCATTAACAACAACCGCATTTAGTTCAGTTATATACCATGCAGTATCTTTAACATCCTGGAACGGCATTGTGATGGATTCATCAGGACTGGCGTTTAGGACACGCGCAATTAATGCAGCAAATTCCATACGTGTGATCTCTTTATTCGGGGCAAATGCATTTGTGCTAATGCCCTTTATGACACCATCTTTCGCTAAGGTTTCGATCTCATTCTTAGCAAAACTTGAATCGGACACATCTTTAAACACACCCGATACCGATCCAGACTGCTCATTATCCTGCTGATCTCCTTTAACATCATCATCAGGTTTGTCGTTTTCAGGCTTGTCTGAATCTTTATCATGATTTGTCTGAGGGGTTGGAACTGAAGGGCTGCCTGTATTTACAGGTTGTTCCTGTTTCGTGGTTTGTTCCACTTTTATCCCCTTCGTACTCTCTCCTCCAAGATTTACAGCCCTCACTTCGTATACATGCTTGGTATTAGGTGTAAGATTTTTATCTGTCCAAGATTTTTCCCCAGCACCTACACGTCCTACTTCCTTCCCAGCTTTATAAATCACAAATTCAGTTAAGTCTTTTGTATTCATCACATTGCTGAAGATGAGCGTAATGGATCTCTCTGAAGCACTTGACTCAATACCCGTAGGCACTGATGGTAGAGTCCACACAGGGACTGACACCGGCGCTGATGGATACCCTGCTGCATTCTCTGTCACAATGTTCAAAATAGTTTTTGTTCCTGGCTCCAGCCCTTCAAGACGGATCGGCGAGGTATCTCCACGCCATAATTCGGTTCCATTCTTATCCAGGACCACATACTCATTTGCTTGCTCTACGGCTTGGAAACTAATTTCTACCCAATCATCCCCTGATTTCACCTCTGGAGCTGACACGGGCTTCGTTGCCGTTAATGCAGTCAATTTAACACCTTTTCCTTCGCCGCCCTCATTTACTGGCACGATCTCATACTCATATTTTTTACCTGGTTCCACCTCAGTGTCTGTATAGCTCACTTGGCTTCCTGCTTCTACCGTCGTAATTTTCACACCATTTCGTAAAATGGAGAACTCTTGGATTTCCTGTCCTGCTGTCTCGATCTCCATTGTTACGGAGTGAGACTTCACATTAGTAATTTTGACATTGCTATTGTTCAGTTCAGCTCGAGTCACCAGTTTCACAAGAACACCTTTTGACGCGTGGTCCGTTTTATTGAAGGCTGATAACGTTAAATTATACACATATCCCACTTGCAACTGTGTAAGGAGTGCAACGGGTTCCGATCCGCTGTAATACACTTGACCTGTTGCTTTATCTGTAATCTCATATCTCAAAGCTCCATGGGGTTCAGTCCAACTTAATGTTGCATCTAAATTTTGTACATCCACTCGTTCTAGTTCTGGCGCTTCGGTTCGGGTACTCCACACGATCTCAGATTCAGAACCTATGCCAGTCGCATTTTCGGTTGCTACTTTAAAGCGGTATTCTGACCCTGGTTGCAAGTCCGCAACGTCAAATTCCGATCCTGTTACTTCCGTTGTATTACCTTGCTCATCCGTGATCCAGTAGCGAGACGCCGTTTTATCTTCTTCCCAGGTTAATGTCATCCCCGTTTCACTGAAAGTCTTCACCGTCAGTAATGCTGGTCGCACCGGTCTAGTCAAGAAGCTGAATGCTGTCGGTTCACTCCAACCGGAGCTATTACCTGCTTGAACGGTCCCGCTATATTCCGTGCTACCTTGAAGCGGTGACAAAACATAGTTGAGATCATTCGTCAGGAATTCTTCTCCATTCAGTTCAATTTTATAATGGGTTGCACCTGTCACGGATGAAATGTTGAATTCTGCTTCCGTTTCTCCAATTCCAGTAACTTGTACAGATTCAACATTACTCGGTAATGTCACTGTCCTTACAATTTTCGCTTTTCCTGCACCTGTTCGATTGAAAGCTACCAGTGACACGCTGTATTCCTTTCCTGGTTCAAGTCCTGAAGCCGTATATTCCAGATTTGGACCTTGATACTCGGCAACAAGATTTTGTTCGAGAT
This sequence comes from Paenibacillus sp. CB74, assembly GCF_055687625.1. Classification (NCBI taxonomy): domain Bacteria; kingdom Bacillati; phylum Bacillota; class Bacilli; order Caryophanales; family Paenibacillaceae; genus Paenibacillus; species Paenibacillus sp. CB74. The sequence goes on from NZ_JBVMUS010000002.1 coordinate 158,220, forward strand.
CATACACCTGAAGGTGATACTTGATTCCGCTTGGTACGCCGTTCCATTGAGCTGTGAATCCTGTTGTACTAAAACCGAGCATTTGTAGGGAGTTATCCTGTTCAGGCAAGGTCATTACATTCAAAGGTTCCGAGACATCACCTTCGCCCGTTTCATTTCCAGCTGCCACTACGTATTCATACTCTGTTCCAGGGGTTAAGCCAGTATCTTTATAGTTTAGATCTCCCCCGTTATACAAGAGGGCGTTATTACGATAAAGATCATAATAGGTTGCCGTGGTAACGCTCTGCCACTCTGAAATTACGCTATCTTCTTTAATTTCAATAGCTGTAAATCCCATTGGCGTTTCCGGAAGGGTTAAAAATCCGACACCAGTAGCCAAGCCCTCACCACTATCATTAATTGCTGATACTTGAACCGTGTAGCTGCTTCCTGGAATTAGTCCAGTTAATGCTTTTTGAGTGCTTGAAACTAATCCGTTTTCTATAATATCACCTTGGTTATCAATCAACTTCAAGCGATAATTGGTTGCAGTCGGTACAGGATCTATGTTAATCAACATTTCTCCTGGTGTCCGAAAGACAGGGCTGATTTCGACTCCAGGACTAGCTGGATATGTTAGTGCAGAGGCTTGTGTCTCCACTGACCCGACATGATTTCGAATCGTCAGCTGATAGTTATAAATTTGACCACCTTGTAGCTGCTGGTCCACGTATTCATGAACCGGATACTCCAATATCTTCTCTATACCGGTATTCATGTTTTTGATGGTATACGTGTAGCCTGATGTGTATCGATTTCCGCCAGGTAAATCCCAGCTTAGTTTGACTTCAGAAGCACTGATTGCTGTTGCTTCCAGTGTTGGGGCATCGGGTGCCTTCTGTACTTGATATGGGTTGGACGTATGTGTACCGATATTTCCAGCTTTGTCTTTCACTTGTGTATGCACATACCAGATGCCTTCTTTGTCCTCTATGGTCACTTTGCCGTTGTCTGGCATTACCTGCCATGCTTCACTCGGTTGTTCGCTTTGACTAATCTCTACATATACCGGTTCAATTACACCCGACAACCTATCAGATGCCTTAATTTGAACATCGGTACCCTGCAGCGACCATTGCAGTCCATTAGGTGCATAATCCACATCAGGTAGTTCCTTGTCAATTCGGATATCGAATTGAGTCTCCGGACTGATGAGCCCTACTGCATCCACGGCGCGAGCTGTAATTGTATGCTCACCTGATTCTGTAAAGGAGCCACTGTCACCCCTAACGTAAGGACTATCGCCAATTTTATACTCGTAATATACTTCCGATGCATCTTGACTACCATTTAGTTGGAATGTCACATCTTTGTTTGTCCATTGGCTCTCTGAGAGAGTATAACTCGGCTCTGTCGGTGCAGTGCGATCGATGAGGACCTTTGCAGTTGCTTCAGGACTGATATTACCTGCGACATCAATCGTCCGCGCCAATACTTCTGTTTCTCCTTCCTCATCGACAATCATTTTCCCATTATAGAATGTCCAATTTCCTGTCCCTACTTTAACCTCTGTCCGTTCTACGCCGCTCAGGTCATCTGTTCCATTCTTCAGGCTAATCGTTACCGGATCTTGTGTATAGGATTCCTCAGACAAGATCAACTCTGGTGCTGTGGGTACTTGCTTATCAATTCGCACAGTGACTTCCGTTGATTGGCCAACATTCCCTGCCTTGTCCGTTGTACGGAACTGGTATGTCCATTCTCCGGAATCTCCGATGACTACAGGATCATTGTACTGGTTCCATGTTTCTCCGTCTCTCGTATATTCCGTGTAATTCGCACCACTGCCAACATCGACCCCATGCTTAGCTATCAGCTTCACATCTTTGTTTGTCCATGTGTTTTCAGATAAGGTTACCTCTGGGTTTCCAGGAGCTACTTTATCAAATATGATTCTTCCGTTGTAGGTTATTGCGTCCGTGCCTTGATTCCCATCATTTCCGTTAATTTTTACATTGGTATATGTTCCTTCCGGAACTTCATTGACTGACCAATCAAGTTGCCAAATTCCAGCCCCTGTAATACTCGTTGATTTAGTAATTCCATTTAAAGTTGCTGAAATGGAAATTTCGTCTCCATCTGAATCAAATGCGGTACCCTTCAAGCTGATTTTCTCAGCTGCTGTACCGATCATTTGATCAGAATTATCTACTACAAGTACGGGGGGCATATTTGTAGTTGACTTTTTGGTATACCAATACCCATCTGTGTGTAAACCATCATCAGGATAGGTCTTATCAATATCAAGTATGTTACTCTGCTGTAAGGTATCTTTAACTTTTACTGTTGTATTAGCTACAGCTTCATAGCGTGTAACTTGAGTTTGCTCTAGATTAGTAACTGCATACTCTGTCATACTTTTATAACCTATTGCAAATAATCTAGTACCTGCCCAAGTTGGGTAAGTTGGGGCCGTTTCATACTGACCCACACCAGAAAAATCACCGGTGGTACTATTAAAAGTGTAGTTTCTGTACCCTGAAATATTAGAAATATCACTTTTATACGTTGTACCTCTAGATTCCCTGTAACCTGTTATCTGATTCTTGGTACTATACTTATCCCAGTAGTACAAAGCATTTGTGTCTACGGATAGATTTCCTGTGTATGTTGCTGTAGAGACTCCTCCCTTACCGTCCACCACTGTAATAGCCGGCCTACTGAAAGTACCACTATTACTAAACTCGGATGTACGCCAGACAAGAGACCAAGCCTTAGTATCCTTAGTTTGACTTACAACTATTTGTTTCTCTACCCCACCGATGCTCGCGGATATGGATAAGGTATCATTATCTACATCAGAGACAGTACCTGAAACAGTTAACGTATCATTTCCCGTTTTTAAGTTTATAGACTGATTACCTGACTGGGTTACACTAACCACTGGATTCGTGTTAGGTATTAAGCCAACGCGAGTGTACCAGTACCCATCGGTATGCACTCCATCTATAGGATACGTATTTTGTGTTGCCTTAATGTTAGCTTCCATTAAAGAACCTTTAATGGACTGACTACCTTGAGAAGTCCAGTACAGGTCTTCTTGTGTGTAAGATCTATCACTTAATCTAGTCCATCTGATTATATTGTTTGGGTTGTTAAAGTGGGTTGTATATCCTACAGGTTGTGAAGCGCTCAGGTGATAGAAGTAAGTACCTTCGATTTTGGAAGTTCTACTACCCTCATCTACAGAAAAACCTGTGTAGTATCCTGGTATATTTGGTTCTGCGTCATAGTTCCACTTACTCCAGCTGTAAGGTAAGGTTTTAGTTACCCTAAATTTGCTCCAGTAGTAATAGATTTGTTGCTGTATGATTACTTTACCCTCATAGTTCACGGCTTTGACTTCCATACCATCGTTAGCATATATTGCTGGAGTTGTATATGTACCCACAGGTAACTCACTAGACTCCCAAGTTAATGTCCAAGTCTTCGCTACCGCTGTATCAGAGACATCTATAGATTTCTTAACACCTCCAACATAGGCGTACACGTTTACCGTGTTGTTATCAACGTCTTGAACTGTACCAGTTATACTGAAACTACCTGTATCATTATATAATGACTTATCTCCAGAGGAGGTTAATGCGACTACAGGTGCTGTATTGTTGACACTTCCTACATAATCATACCAGAATCCATCACTATGTTTTGCTGCTTTAGGATACGTGTTGGGACTATTGCTATATACATTCTCCACGAACTCGCCTTTTATAGGAGCTAGTTTTGAAGTGATTGTTCCCTTTTCGTAAGTACCATTATCATCACCTGACAGCCAAAAATAGCCAATCTGATCTTTTAGTCCAATATCGTCGTAAACGTACCCATTATTCCAAATGCCCCTACCAGATAGAGTGATTTCTCCAGTAGTTGGATTAACCTGATAAGAGTTATATCCGTTTAAGCTAAAGTAACCTGCACTAGCTTGAGTTCTTGTTAATGAGCTAACATACCCCTCCTTAGCGGTGTATTTACCCCACTTGTGCATGACAGCGGCTTGCGTACTACTTGGGAAAAATGTAATTCCTGACACGGTAATGATCAAAGCAAGCATCAGGTTAAGTACTCTTTTCAATCTATTCAACTTAATACACCCGCTTTCTATTTTTATTTAGTTCCTGTAAGAGGATATTTTCCGGATTGCTACCCACACGATAATAATTGCTCATAACTTTAATGATCATTAAAATTTAACTCCTTACCTTCGTAGTTCAAGTTCGATGGAATAATGCGATAAAAAAACAGCTACTGAAATTGTTCCCAATCCACTAGATTAAAGCGGAAAAATAAGCAGCACTAACCTTAACTAGGGATCATGAATTACATTCTAATCAATTAGGTTCACTCGCAGTGGTCTTGATATATATTGATGGATAACCTACGGTGTAACCCATTTCTTGTGCTTCGAAAATAAAGTTGATACCGTACTGCAGCTGCTCTACTTTGTCGTTACCTGAACGGTTATACTCTTCTGTCAAATACTTCATTAAATCACTCAGTTCGGAATTCGAAATTTCACATTCTGCGAGAACAGCATGAATTAATTCATCATCGCCAACGTAACATTCATGTTTACTAAATTCTTCAATGACCCTCTCATATATCTCATTCATTTTTGACCATCCCTTCCTCCCGATATGTTAAGAATCATGCGTTTTTGAGAATTGATTCTCTTATGGACGATGCTTCCTGTTCATTGGATTCTAAATCTACATATGACGGAACCATTTTACCGTCATCATTGAAATAATTTCCAAAAGTTAAGGATTCCTCTTTACTATTCGTGAAACAATAACAACCAGCTGTAGGGATCTCTTCTAGTCGCCACCCGTCCAAATTCTCATTTTCTTTCCGGAAAATTTCTTCAATCTCTTTTAAATCGTTTATCACTTCCGGATTGGTGATTTCCTTAATATGTGAATCTCTCAAAAAAGTGAATTTAGGACTCTTCCCCATATCGTTACCGTACATATTTAACTCCGTTCCACCCATAGCGCGGCTTTCGTAGCCACCATATGAGTAATTTTGTGTTGGAAACCCTTCTGTAATAAAGGATGTCCTAATTACTGCTTCATCTGCGAGTTCTCAACTGATTCTAAAAACTCCCTCAACCTTGCCATGCTCACGATCCCCTCCCTCTGACGTATTGATAAACTTTGACTACCGTTTGCTACTTCCTGATGAGATGTGGTGTTTGGTTTGCTGCTGTTGTTGTTGTTGTTGCTGACTACAAATAAAAACAAAATAAGCACGCAATTATCCCTATGTTAGGATAATCGCGTGCTTCGCAATTTATAGATATTCAGTTGTTATCGTAACTTTAACATTATTTAAATTATCTATCAACACACAAACACTCTTCCAACTATGCATGAATAAGTAAAGATAGTAACTAGGTATTTGGTGAGGTTGAAGTAATTTCATGTGTTCATTCCTCTGTCAATCTCAGCAGTTATGAGCATATTAGATTTACCTTACTTGATCATCGTCATCTGATTCTTTGAAGATATATGGGCAGAGAAAACATTTGAACTGTTTGATGAAGCCCAGTCTCCTGCTATAACGAATATGTAATTCATATTGGCATATATCCAGTCTTTAATCTCTCTATATAATTTTGCATCAGCAAATTTTAGAATGAATGTGTATTTCTTTTGTGCTATCGGTGCAATTAAATGGATTTCCATTTTTTCTGGGACATAGAATTTCTTCGGCTTTCTTTTGGCTTCTATCAACCGCAAACCTTCCACTCCACTCGTATACATTTTTGCACTATCATCATTAAGCAACATGTGTCCCACCATTACTCCGTTGTACGTATCAGAACAATCGTTGTGCCACGTACACATATCATAGATTTGACGGATGGTTCTTAAAGGCTTGTCTACTGCAGGGCCATTGCTGTGATTATTGGGGGTTAGTTTATTTGATTGTGATCTTCCCGCACGGGTTAGAGACATCAGTGCATTTTTGAAGTCAAACGCTTGCTCGTTAAACTTACCCGGTTTAAAACTGTTCGATCTTGTGTAATGGACGCAATCATCTAAGTGTCCGTGTCCTCTGAAAAAAGATGCAGAAACGCCTTCCTTAATAACAATTTTCATTATAGCCTCACATAAATGATTCGGGCAGTAGAATTCACGTTCTTTATCTTCTTTCAAAGCCTCTCTCGCTAAGACTTTCACTGTCCTTGCCTTATCTTTGTAAGCATACTTTACCATATGTTTCACCCTGCCTCTTTTTAAATTAGTATGAAATGGATCAATTAGATAAGCAGCACAAAACAGCACGTCTATTTCTTTAAAGTCGTTTCAGCTTAAATAACGCTACGATTTGCACAATACGAATGATAGGAATTGGAATGTGGTAGTTTAGTTAATCGTACCCGTTTTATTAATTCGACCAACACCCAGCGCAAATTTAATATAATAATTATACCATTTATTTTTGATATCTCGGCATAAAAGCACATGTATATCCAATTGAAAGCCTAACCTTTAATTATAGAATTCTCTGCAAACTGTGTTATAAAAAAAAGACTTATACTGCTACCGAGTTACCAACGGTATAGACTCTTCAGACCCTAAAGGCTGTGGTTTACCACGGCGCGCATGAACTAAATATAATATCTCAAGCGAAACCCACCGTCAGGCGTCCAACCTTATGAGGTGGGTTTTCGCTTGCTACGAAACTTTTTTCTTAATCAAAGGTGTAGCTACTGCCCTAGAATGTTATGCGCGTATGGCATCCACTCACGATCTCTCACTTTACCTCGCAAGAAACTTCCCCACTAACTTTCTCATTGGGAATGCGCTGTAAATTCTAACTAATAAGGATAAGGATCATAAATCTTGCTACTATCAGGATGCTCATGAGAAACAATATCATCTGAAGATAGTTTTCCGTAAATCATAAAAGACAAATGATTTAGTGATTCTTTTGTTCTTAAACTATCTATTATATTTTCTATAAAAGGCTTTCCTATAAAATCTAGAGGAACATCACATGCAAAGATAGTTGGTTTTCCATTCTTTTTCAACTCATCTCTTAGATAAAACTGTGCAAAAACAGAGTTGATAAATTCACTACCATAGAGTAGATAATGCCCTGATCTTTTAACAATTTCTTCTTTAGTAATAGCAAACCATACTCGATTTGGCTCGGTCCATAATTGATTGAAAGTGGTCATAATTCTCTCTTCGCTGATATATTTTTTTGACTTTAGAATTGTTTGAATTTGCTCGTATGCCCTTTCTTTTGTTAAGGGTATAATTCCTTCTGTATAATAACTATTTAGACTGTTTGTCCTACATCCATGGAATGCTCTAATGTGTGTGTATTTTTTTAAAATATTGATACCAGAATAATCCTCGCCTTCCTTATAAACAAAAACTTGTTTCATAAGATGAACCTCCTTTTTTAACAGTTATTCTCGCACGTCAAAGAAGTTTTTTTAGCTGGGATACGCGGCCTTGACTGATACCCATTCTCTCGGCAGTTTCTTGTTGTGAAAGATAAGGATGATGTTCAATAATTTCTTTTAACTGTATAAGTTTTATGGCAGTTTTTTTACTGAGTTTAGAGTATTCGTCCTTCTCTATATTTTTTGTTTCGTAATTAGATCCATTGTTTTCATAAAAATTAGGGCTTGAATGTTTTGAGGATGCCGATGAATTTACTGGCTGAATGGGGAATTGTTGAGGATTGTCAGATGGTTGCTTTAATTCTTGGGAACACGCCGGGCATATGAATTGCTCCTTAAAGTAAATATCTGTACCTGGATCACCGCAAAACACACACATTGTTGATTTGTACTTTCTTAATATCAACTCTTGTCCTTCAATGAAAAACTCAAGTGGATCACCAATATGAATATCCATGGTCTCCCTCATTTCTTTAGGAAGTACAATACGTCCAAGTCGATCCAATGCTCTCTTCATACCTGTTCGTTTCATCAAAACACCCCCTGCGAATAATAGCTTTCAACTCAATTATTATTGTAAATAAGGATAATCCGTTTTACAATAAATTTACTTTAAAGCTTTTGAAGACAAAATAATCAGAATTTGTTTATCTCAACAAAGCGCGCACCTTAAGATTGCCATCGTCGATCTCTATGATGTATGTATGTATCCAAACCGTATCATTCAAAACAGAATCCGAATACAAATCAAACCACCTGGATCTCAACTTGTATAGATGAAAGAGGTATTAATAATGAACAAGATCAAGAAAATCTTACTGTGGCTGCTTAATGCAGATATTGTTACTTTCGAAGGTAAGACATACATCAGGAAGGAAGTAACGGTAGGACTCTTCCAGTTCAGTAGAAGAGAGACTCTCCTGTTTAAAATAAATAAAGTCGCAAAAAGCGACTTATAAAGGTGATATATATTTTACTCCCCAAAATAAAAAATTTTTATCATTCTTACGAGTAAATTTTAGAACGTTACAATAAGACAGCATATTTATCTGAATGAAGATTTCATCATTTCTCTTTTCGCATCGTCTCTAGCTTTTTGATATTCCTTCACTTTATCTCGACAACTGTCTAAAAATTCATCATGTTCAATTCCTATCGCTGGAAGGATGATGTGTTTGTTTCCATATACCACCTTGCTCTCTATTAATTCTGTTAAGTATTTTTTGTCAGTGTGAGTGCAAAATGTTTTGTAGCTGTATTGAGTGATTCAAAACTTTTTAAACAATTCCCAAACAGCTTTCTTTGTGTGGGGGACATCACTAAAAATTGCAAGCCATCTAGTTAAATATTCTTTACGCATATATTCGTTACATTGCTTAATGATTTGGTCATTAAACTCTTTAAACTCTGTTTCTTTCTTCTTAAATAAGCTATAAAGCTTCTTATCAACCCAACATGTGGAATACTCTGACATACCTGAATCTATATATTCATAAACGTACTTAGTAAAATTTTTTCTACATTCATCACATTGTATTCTTGTGCTATATTCAAATCGATTCCAGTCATCTGACCAAGTAGTGTTCAATTGAATCCCTTCCCTCATTTGCACGGCTCACGAGTTTCACTACTTTCCCAGCTCATTTTCTAAACATTCCCTCTCTATTTTAAGATTGTATAAAAACTTTATTTAGGTACTCATAAATTAAATCAGAAACACTGACTCTTACTACTGTTAACTCCTATTATATTGAATTAATACTTCATTAAGTTATCAGTGCAATTTCAATTAATACCTCCCTTAATTCCCATGGGAGATTTCTATGTTCACTTAACTTCCCCATTACTGAACGGGCTTTAGCTCGGATTAAATCAAGGTCTTCTCTACTCATTTGTGACTTGAGATTTTTAATGATTTCTACTAGGTCTTTGGCCATCGTTACATCCATATTTTCATTGATTAGCTCCAAAACGGTTTGAGCCGAAGAAGAAGGAGTATTGGCTAGCCCATTCAAATAAAATCCATTAATAGTGTCTAAAGCGGCTGTCGCCTGAAAATTATCGCCTAATGAGATTGCTGCTTCAGTTTCGGTTTGAGGTATTTCATATTCATTTTCAAATGCTGCACTTAGCTGATTCAACGTATCAATCATGACCTGATCTTCATTCTCATCCCACCATTGAAACTCATCCATATCTGCAGATAACGTAGTCACTTGATCCAGTGACAATGTGGACCTGTGAACATGATAACCGAATTTTTTGGAATACGGGATTAACCGCTGAATCCATGCTAAGCCTTCATTGGGATTGACGTAAGCTAGGCTATAGATATTAAGATCCGGATCAAGTTTCTTGATACTTGATGTTCTAAATAATTCACGATGCACAAACTCCTCCCCAAAGGTATCATAGTACTCCTGAATAAAGTTACTCCACATTCGATCTTTTGAGCTTGTTACCCTCATTTGATTTTCCGCCAAATAGAGCGTGATCATGGAATGCTCGGGGTGCGCAGCAATCCACGAAGAGTCTATAAAATAAAATGGAGTGAATCCAAATTCTTTGTATGTATTCGTCCTTTTGTTAATGTAATTCCGGTAAATGTCGTCTTGCTTCTTTCCAGTCACGTAATCAATAGCCCACTGTCGGCCGTCTGGAAATGTTATAATAAAATCAGGCACTATTTTTAGTAATGTCCGATACATGTAACCATCTTCAACGGTAATTCCTTTAATTTTTAACTGCCCTTCCAGATAAACTTTTAAAATAATACGTCCGACAGTATGAATTTCCTTTGTCTCATAGTTATTAACACGCTTGATATACGATTTATAATTATCTGCACTCGGGCAGCGTTCTCCTTGATGACGAAAATGTGGAGAACCTTTGCGTAATACCATGGTTACTTCTTGATCGCAACACTTACATCTAAATCCATGCTTATCAGAATGTATTCGATAATTCTCCTCAAGGGTATCAATAGCGGAATCTATTGAATGTCCATTACTCCTTAATTTTGACCATTCCTTTAGAATATCAATGTCTTGATTAGCTAACATGGCTATTTCCATTTCAGATCCTCTCCCTTATAAGGTCAAATAGTGTATGTATGATAAATGATTCAATCCAATAAACTGCTATAAATAGCTTGTTAGTCGATCCGACAACCCGTCTCGTTGATTTTAATTACAATCCCTATACCAAACACTCCGAATCGGTTAAACAGCTTAATAACGCTTCTGAGCCTTTTGACAGGTATCGATTATACTATCTTTTCTTCCAGTAACCTCTATCATTAGACTGCTGCTTCAAACGAATCTTATCTTCAAATAACTTGTTAATTAACCCCCCATCTTCTTCTAATTATTGAACACGCAATTCATCAATCAGATATTTATCCTCTTTAGTTTTATACGTTTGGATCTTCCACCAGATTTCGTATCTCCAAAAATGAATTCCACTCAAATCGGACTCTAATAAACCAGGAGTATATCCTGAAGCTAGAACAATTAACATACTATCAGGCCCGTATTTCTCCCTCAATTCTTTGTTATATTGCTGAAATTGTCTAAGCTCGGCCTTGTTTGCTAACTTTTTGATTTCAACCCCCACATAACGATTGTTCCGATCTACTGCTAATATGTCAATCCTGCCTTTTACTAGGGTTGATTCAATCTCCACTAGTGTAGATGAGAACAACTTTTTCATTTTCTTCGCAACATGATCCCGGATCTCATTATGCGTAATATTTCTCAATTGATTTTTGTATCGATACTTTTCCCCGCTAGATCTAACACTTCTCTCTGCCTGTTTAAGCATCTCTCTACCAATAGATTCGAAATTAATTGGATTTTCTTTCTCATACTGAGCTACCTCATCCATAAACGAACACTCATCATCCGCTTTTGACATGCCTAATCCTCCTTAGGAATGATACAGAATCTAATCACCAAAATAGAAATAAAGGCCGGCTTAAGACCGACCTCCATTTCTTGATGTAACGAGCTGTGTTCCACACTCAGTACCCCTAGTGTTATATTAACCTTCTGTTTAGTGTCCGGTACCATGATTATTCAACGATCTCACCCCTACTTATTTAGGTATATAGACCAACCATTCGTGTTAATCTTACGGCCGTAGTCAATCGCTCACTGGGGGTTTGACAATAAAATTATTTAAGATAGGTTGAAGTACTCGTACTAGATCTCTGTATTCATCTCTCCTCATATGGAAAAGGTCATCATACGAGTTGAGTTTTCTAAATTGATTATAGATTTCTATTAGTTTCCTTGTATAACCGGACGGATGCTTAATTAGTAACTGCTCATGTTTGTCATAAACAGTTGTTTTCAGTCTCATAAAGGTCAACATAAAGAAGAACTTTTCTGAACCAAATACTTCTGGCGTAATTAGGTTAAGAACATCTCTAAATCTCAATTCCACATCTTTAGTCCTGATTACTTGCTTAAACAAAGTTGAATAATTAGTAGTAAGTTCATCAGTAATAATGAGTTTTATCTGATCATCAATATTGTTGTTTCCAGACATTTCAGATTCCAGCAAATCAACAATTTCTTTAAGTTCATCTATTTCTTTGCTGAGTATATCTCGCGATAAATCCGTGAAGTCTTTGATATTCCTTTTGTAATCAAAGGAAAATGTATCATACTGCAGTTCCTTCCTATACTTTTTCCTAGTACCCAGCATAAATAGATAGATCTCGTCAAAACTACTATAAAGACCATTTATGTCATAAGTGTTTAGTGTTTCCTCTATCTTTTTCACGTCAACGGTTGAACTTACCTGGTAGCAAATACGTGAATCGTAATCCCCCAAGTCCACAGCTGGAAAATTAACTTTTATCTGATTCAGATTCACCAATCTCAGACCATAAGTTCTGTTCAGTATGGGAACCAGGAAGTCCTCACAGTATTTATTGATGTCGGTTAGAGTGTTCACATTATTAAGTTCAACATAGTTTTTAAGCCATCCAATACAGGAGAGGACACGTCTAGTTAAATCTTCTCGTTTCAACACGTTTGTTTTATACCTGCCTTTGAACTCGAGAGAGTGTTATTTAAAGTTTGATCTAATGTTGGCTACTTCGTAAAAAAGCCATCAAATAGACCTAAAGCAGACATCTCGGAACCATCACCATTTGATACTTGAATTTTCATTTTAGAAGCGTTCTTTAAATTAACATTGATTTCAGTAGGTGGATCTCCAGCTTTAAATTTATGCGAATAAGCTTCCTTCCCGTCTAAAGTAATTGTGAGTGTAAGCGTATCGAGTGAATTTTTGAATCTTTCAAATAATCCTGCTGTAGCTTTGAATTCGCTATATTGACCATTGAGATAATATTCGTCGTAAATCCAATTGTCCCGATTGGATGAAAAGCGATATGTATGATAGTTAGAATACTCATTTCCGATGTTATCTGTAACAGTCGGTCCACCATAGACAACTTCAAAGGTATTATAGATCCCCAGTGCAGATTGAGTATTCATCGGTTTGATATCTTTCCCAGGATATATTATTTTTTCCCCATGGTCCTCTCCGATCAGCACCGTCTTATTCTTAGCATCCCATTTCACAGGCTGTCCAAGTGCATTACTCATAAAAGCCAAAGGTACAAATGTACTCCCATTGTATAAAAAGGGTTTTAGATCGCCTTTGGGCATTTTAGATATGTGATCCACCTTAATGTCATTGACACTATAGAAGACTTCAATCATTTTTCCACCAGCAGCATACGCCGTTGCGCCAGTGACCACCGTGCCAATGGCCATTCCGATAATTAGTCCTTTAAGTTTGTCTTTCATGTTACCTCCCAGGGTATAATTCGTATTTGTGAGCTTTTTACTATAACGATATTTATATCGGCTAATTTCTTCCTTTAGTTTACATTATACAATTTCTCTAATAAATAGAATAAGGACCCCCTAAAAGGAGGCCCTTCAAGTACAATTACCATTAGGTAACGACGGTTTCGTATAAACGATCAGAGGATCGCCACAACCAACATCGTTGGCAGGGAATATAGATAAGACTTCTTGCAAGAGCAATAGTAACCAAGTATTCTGTTCGTGTCAAGGGAGGGTATTCTTTTGTTAACACTCCTGCAGCTTGCTCAATGTTGCTAATTGAGAAGTAAGCATCTCAACCTGCGCCTCAAGTTAATCCTCATTTTTTCTGGACAAACATTTCTTCAATTCGCCGTGAAGTTAGATGATGTTCAATGATCGAATATACTTCTCTTTCAGAAAGCAATTCACCGTCGATCGAAAACAGTCTAGTTGTATCAGTTAACTCAATGACTTCTTTGGGAACGTGTTCAGAATCAGAGTATTCTGATTGAGTGAACTCTTCTATTTTTTTAAGTAGAACGGCTCGAAAGCCCTCTGCAAAGCCTCTCGATACAGAATAAAACATCCGTGTTGATTCTCTTCGAGCAATGTAAGTATATGTTTCTTCTTTTACTGAAGCCGTATCTCTCAAGTGCTCTTGTGCTTTCTCTAACCTGTACTTAACCCCGTTCAGAATCTCCCCTTTTATTAGCTTTAGTGGCCCATTAAAAAAACGTGTTTGGAGCTTGCTATCGTCATTTTTCAGGAGATAGGTGAAGATAGAAACCACTGATTCAAACAATTTCTTGTCTATCTTTTCTTGTTCAAGTATTATTCCGAGATCCTCATCCGTTCGTGGCTTGGATCTAGTGAGTAGTTCCCTATAGTCCAAGTTAAGTGCTATTGCAAGAATCATAAGAGTCTCGTCATTGGGGCGAATCTTTGAAGCCTCTGCTCTGCTTATAAGTGCTTGGGAAAGTAGAGTGTAATTGGCTAAATTTTCTTGTGTCCTGAAATTTGCCTGCTTTCTGCTTTCTTTGAGATATACACCAATATTAGTCATTAGCCCTCCGTATTCACGTAATATACAGCATATTATAATGCATAATTTGACTATACAGTACGGCAATACGCTTGTCAAACTTATATAAATCAGGTAAACACACAAAAAAGCCAACTACTAGAGCTGGCATAAGTAAATGAATTTATAGAAATATCAAATGAGGGTTGATTAATTCCAACCCAGTGTAAGTTAGTATAGATTAGCAGCTCACTACCAGAGGTCATAGAGAGCTACTGTCTTACGATTATTAATCCCTAAGTCAGTATACAATGTGAACCCTTCCATCGTGATACACCTGCACGTCCTGTGATGACATCGCAAACTCTATTCCTGTCAAGCATCCTGATGCCTCTAACTCCTTGATACCCGCTTCCCATACCGGTCGATTGTGGATTAGCGTGTAAAAATATATTTTATCCGCACCCTCGCCTTCACTGCTTTGTAATATAAAATCCTCAGCAAAAAGACCCTTGAAGAATGTTCGCACTTCATCATGTGAAGTAAACCGAGGGAGATCTGCTTCAAATTTTCTAGTTAGCATTTTATAGCTGACCCCTTGTTTATAATATGAATCCAGGTCCTCTTTAGCAATCACTGTGCTTACCCTCCTCCTTGAAGCAGCCTAAGTTATCAAGTAACATGGCACCCCAATATCTCTAATCCGTAAACTTAATCACATGATACACGTCAAGCTGTCTCATCATATCCAAGTTCATGTAGAATGCTCTCAGCCAGATGAAACTGCCGTTCTACGGATTCCTTCGATTTCTTCGCAAACGATACAGCACTCTTGGATACTTTTTCGATTAATGCCTTGCCATCTTCCTTACTAATAGTAACTTGATCACCGGCGCGGGACTTAACATCAACAATGCACATAAAAAAGACTCTCAT
Organism: Paenibacillus sp. CB74; assembly: GCF_055687625.1. Classification (NCBI taxonomy): domain Bacteria; kingdom Bacillati; phylum Bacillota; class Bacilli; order Caryophanales; family Paenibacillaceae; genus Paenibacillus; species Paenibacillus sp. CB74. Next base: position 173,488 of record NZ_JBVMUS010000002.1, read on the forward strand.
CGCATAGTCTTCAGGTGCAAGGAAATAAAACAAGTGTGGCACATTTTTTAAGAGACGTGCTGCCCAGTTTGTGATCTCTCTGATTTGGTAAACTTCCCTCGGATCATGTTCCCACCCATCAAATAAGATTCTCACTTGCCCCATATTCTTTCTCCGTCCGAATCTTTCAAACTCTCTCACGTAACGTTCCACTCGCCCTTTGATTACATCCTCACGTGCCACTCCTAGAATTAGAACATCAGCAGCAGTAACAGTGAGTCCTTCAGTTGTTGCCACATATTCTACAGTAGGCAACCCTAGTTTATTAATAAGATCATCGTTCAAGACAAACACCCTTCCTTCTAATCCATAATTAACCGATCTGCAGAGTATTATGGTTCACTCTACATGTACAGATGTCTATAATATCAACCGTTCTTATCCATTGAAATCTCACGCTCAATACGCTTTGCTAAATCTGTGATGTATCTAAGCTGCCCATTACCTAAAGCACCATAATACTTGGCATGCTTGCTAACAGAGGAAACGGCTAGTTTCAATTGTTCAATCCCATAATCCCTTTTGATGCCGTTTAAGTAGTACTCGGTCGCTTTATTTTTCATTGTTCGAGTATATGCACTTCCTGCCATCATGTCAGCGAAATTACCAATGTAATCCTTCGCTGAGCTTTGCCTCATTCCCGAGAGTTGTTCAATTTCCTTCAAAGCATCTACTATGGCCATCTGATTATGATACACCATCTTAGCATGATCATACGAAACTTCTATCATAACGTCCGTTATTATTTTAGGCATTTCAACTGGCTCCTATTTATGTTGGATTGAAACACGACTTTTCAACTTATTTTGTTACAAAACGTGTACCTGCATATTTAAACCAGTCAGTTAAATAATCAAAGAAAACATAATTAGGACTATCTTGTTTGTATATACTCTTATATTTAATCGCCTTGATTCCCTTCAGCTCACAACACTGGGCTAGAAAATTGGGGACTAAATATTCCCTTTTATTTTTGGATTTGGATTCAAACATACAATATCTGAACAAATTTAGGTCGGGATGTTTCGTTAAATCGATGACTTTGAACTTAGCGTTACACTCCAACTCCATGATGTCATAGGTGGTCACAGAGGTTTGCTTCATTTCTGCCATTGAAACTTCCGGATCTTCTGTTAGGTATAGGAACCCTCGCCCCTCTGCATTAAACCGGCCTTGAGAACTTACTCCTGCTGGTGCTTCCCACATATCCATTTCAGACCATGCCATTTCCCCAGGTAATCTCGTTCGACATCTGTACATAATGAATCCTTTCACATCAGTGATCTCGGACATCTCATCTATTGAATTGAGAATGTGTCTCCCTACACGATGTTCCAGAGCGAGCATTGGAAGTCTTTGAAGTCTTCCAACGAAGTCAACCATTTCCTCTTCCGAAATTTCTAATAATGTATTTAAACCAAATGCCCGTTTTAACTGCTCAACAGGCATCTTATCATTGTGTCTTCTCAAAAATAGTGAGGGTTGTTCCTCGTTAACGCTACTTCTAATGGTCTCATAAGAGTATTCCTTGTTTTTAAAAGCATCCATAAACGAGGCAAACTCACGATTTGCAGCAATGATACTCTCTCTGGCTAATTGAAAAGAAAATTCTCCTACATCAAAGATTGAAAAACTCTCGTCACCTGGCCCCCAACTTGTATTCAGGAGTGAGCGCAGGGGGTCATCTATTTTTATAACATTATTATCTCCGCCAATAATCGAAAAAGATTCACCAAACAGGTTTTTTTCCGAAAGTTCGTTAGCGAATAAACTTGACCCACTACTTATGGACTCGATTGCAGAAAACGGCTGATTTGAACCATCGAATCCAACTTTTACGTTCCAATGATTTTCAGTTAGACTCCTGAAATTATCTAATGGACCAACTTGATTCATTATCCCACCAATAGTATCCATACCATCAATAACTGAGCTCAAGCTATCTGGTAATAGATCAACTGGGGTAATGATTTTTTTAGATATCTGGCTATCAATCAAACGGTTGTTGGCCGAATGAGAAGTTAGGGTGGGAAGATGTCCTGGATCGCCCTCATATTGCTCTTGTTCTAATATATTTTTTTCTGAAGGTTTGGGCATAGTTTATTTCCTCTCATGATTCCATTTTGTTATATCTCCAGTTCTAAGCTTCAAGTTTTTGACTGTAGATATTTTGATTTATACTTTGCTGCCCCAAAATAAAAATCATAATTGACTCGTGGCAAAAAATTCAAGGTATATTGGTCTGCATCTTTCAGCCCTAACCAAGTAGTTTTGTTATCATAAGGATCAACACCCAACCTGATTGTGTCATACTTTCTGAGTGAAGGTTCAAGGTAGTTAGTTATGTATTGCTCATATGTCTCACACAACGGTAGATCATCTTTATGTCTTTCATACATCTCCTCATATGCTTTAAAAAAACGCTGTCCGTCATGTTGAAGAAAAAACAAAAACTCTAAGCATACTTCCCCCGCAGGTGGAAAATACACAAGTATTTCATCTATGGGCAGTTGCTCATAATTGAAATGAAATGCGGGATTGCTCTCTTTCACTTCTGATAAATTTGTGCTGAGAAACAATTTTTCGTAATCCTGCTCTTGCTCATACAGCTCCTCCGAGATTTTATTGTGAATCTCAAGCATATCGGAAGCAACGATTCTCATAACCCCGTGTGAAATCTTATCACCCTTACTATAACGTGATAGGGTTTCTAAGGTAGATTTTATTTGTCGTAAATGCATACCATAATTCCTCCTCCTGGGAAATTTTTATAAACCATGTACTTCAAGAAACTTTCAAAAATCTACGCCACCCTTATGGCCCAAAATTATTCATGTGCTGATCAAATTTATCCCAATGACATAGTTTACAGTATTATATTCTCAAGATTGGATGATCCATCACATAAAATCCCTTCATGATATATGTCTCAACTAAATTATATCTTATCCATATGTTCATATTGAATCTTTTCTTTATGAATTCACTGAAAAGGCTTAGGACCGTTAATGACTCAATAACCAGTTCACCTTTTGACGAGCCAACTGTTTTTGGATTTTATTTCAAAATGAATGATCCATGTACACTCGTCAGGAGCATTTATAAAGAATGAATACGGAGTTTTAAATTTTTTCAAAAATATTTACCAAACCTTTCCACTAATGCGGTGTTTATATATATATAACTGAAAATATCATGACTATTTCGCATATATTGGATATATTGTATAAGTAAATCCAAATAAATCCTAAGGAGCTGCCGCATGAATAAGAAAATGATCCTTTGCCTTGTTTTACTATGCACTTTTGCAATTGGCTGTGAGTCTAATTCAACTGAAGTAAAGAATGAACCATCAATAAGTAACGTGGTAGACAATGATACGAAGGGTAAAGATGTTTTCAGCTACGAACAATACACAACGTTAATACAAGACTTTGCCGAGAAGGTCCAGATCCCAAACTATGAAATTAAAAATACCCCTCTCATCAAAAGCCTCGTCCTCGTAGAAGAGGAACTAACTTTTGATAAAAAACAGTCCTTAACTTTGGAAGGTAACAAAACAGATATGCGACCCACTCAGCAAATTCTTATGTATGAAAATAAAGATCAATCTACCCAGATTCAGATTAGAATAGGTTTCACAAAAAATTATCTGGATGAGGACTTAGTTATTTGGGATTCATCTAAGGGATTCGAGGAAACTAATACAGAACTGTCTAGCAAAACCGATGTTGCAACATATCTCTACAAGAATCTTGTTATTTCAATTCTTGTAAATACGGAAAAGGATGCAAGTATCCCTACAATGAGGAATGCAATGCACGAAATAGTGGATTTCTTAAACAAACATTGACATATTTAATATATTATAGTAAATTTTGATAGAAAGAAAAAACACGAAAGTAGGTATCTAAATGAAAAAGAAGACTTTTATGAAATTGTCTATCCTTTCAATCCTATCTCTTACGTTGTTGACACCACAAGCAGCTTTTGCTCAAGATGGAATTCCCGCCGAAATACAAAAGAAAATTGATGAGAACATTTCACAAAGTGAGTTTAAAATTCCGGAGAACAGAGCCTGGGAAACAGATATGAATGGAAACACAGTAGAAGTTACACCATTAAGTAAGCGCATTCAAACCATGGCCCCTCCCAATGATGGTTATATCTATTCCTTTGAGAAATATGACCCAAACAGTGTCGCTAAAAACTGGCGTTATCAGAATATGGGGACATTCCGTGTAGCAAATACTAGTCTGTGATACAACAGCAACATATACACAACAATCGACCAATACAGCTACTTGGAATGTAACAAGCAGTATTAAGAATTCTGCACAACTAAAAGTTGGTTTCTTGGCTGGTACGAGTCTTGAGATGGGAATTCAACTTTCAGATGCCAAAACATATTCATCCGGTAAGACCTATGGTGTATCAAAAACCATCCCAGGTAATACAACTATTTATATGACCAATTACGCGGTAGGCGTAAATACGGCTGGTAATCTGGTTTATAAAAAATATGCTCCAGGTGGTACTTCTCAAGTGGGAATTTACACTGAGCAAGTCGGTGGAACAGTTGTAAGTGTTCCGGATGTTAACATTGAAATACACTAAGGAAATTTCATTTTTATAACCAGGATCACAATGCAAGGCCGACTCTTTTCTTTTAGAGTTGGCCTTTTGTTTATGCGTTTTTTTCCATAGGTAATTTAATTGCTGATACCGAATATTAAGTGCATTGGAATATGTTGAATAATGTAAACGATATAATGATGTAAGGGTATTCAAAAACTACCTTTTATCTCTTTCGGAATAATGGTAAAATATATATATATTAAATGGATTCTTCAATTTATTCTAAAGGAAATAACTGAAATGGATGTGGTTGAGCCTTGAGTCCGAATAAATTACGCTTTATATCTGGTGCAACCTTCATTGTTACGGTAGCCTTGTTTTGTATTGATGGCTTATTTATTCACTATGGTCAATTTCTTGACGGTATTGGGATTAAATCAACGTTCATTCTCCCGCCCATAGGGTTATTGGCCGTTTATTTCGCACAAAAGAAAGATCATACTAAGACAGATACCACACTTATCATACTCAATATATTTGCGCTATTACTATTCCCGCTGTATATGTTTTTCGGAACCTTGATCCTTGGTCCATAAACCAAAATAAAATGACCGAACCCTGTATGAGGATTCGGTCATTTTGCTAATCACTTGTAATGAGTTTCTTCATTTCTCTTAAGAACACGCGCCGGCCACTTGTGCAGCAACAAAGTAGGCTCTAACGATCCCAGCTGCAAAACCAGATACACCTCTCAAGCAGTCCAGCACGTTCCAATCACACTGACAGTCGAAATACCCGTTTGCTTCATAACACTTATCATGGTTCATGCAGCAACGGTCCGTTGCATCAACCGGGGCGCTTGGACCACTACATCCAGGGCCACACCAGTTACCATGAATAAAGCAATTATCTTGTGGTGTAACCGTGTCTTCCTGCGTAGCTGACTCAACAACCTCGGCTTCGTTAATCAGTTGCACAGTCCCATTAACAATCTCGTATTGCTTCTCTTTCCCTTCATCAACAATGACACCGATCACTTGCTCAATGTTCTCCGGATGCTCAACATGTGTAAAGTTGCTGTACCAAACATATGCCGTATCCCCAAGCTCGATTTCAGTAACTGTTCCACCTTGTTCGGCCGTTTGTAGTTGTACCGCTTTCGTGATGTTAAACTGGGATTCAGCGATGAATCCTTCCTTGGTGAAATAATCTACCATGGTTTGCACACTTGGATTTACTTTCAAGCTGTTTGCCAAGAATTCTTTCTCCACTTTGCTCAATTCACGTTTATAATTTGTACTCATCCTTAATTCCTCCAGTATAGTTGAATTAGTGGATTAAACTCTGCAGTAATTTAATCCAAGGTTGCTGCCAGGTCTTGACTGGTCAGCGTCCTTATATCTAATAAAGTGTCTCTATATGCACCTTTCACAACCTATTGGAGATTTAATATTTTCAACTTTCCATAATCATCTGTATTTTGCTGAAGGGCCTCATATAGTTCGGATTCCGACATCTCTCTTGATGTGAGCAGCTCAAACTTGTTGATTAATAGAGCAGCAGCTCCTGCAACATGAGGTGCTGCCATTGAAGTCCCAGACATTTCAGCATAACGCGATTTTGGAATTGTCGATAACACACCAACCCCAGGTGCGTATAAATCGATCTGATCGTTTGAGTTTGAAAATGGGGCCAATAAGCGATCCAAATCCACTGCACCGACCTGTACGACTTCCTCGTAGTAACCCGGGTACATAAACTCATCCGTGTCTAAATCATTGTCTCCTGAATTACCTGAAGCACAAATGACCAGAATATCCTTCTTAATGGCACGCATTATAGCTTCATACAGCCCCCTATGGTCCTTACTGCCTCCTAATGACATGGTAATTATGCGTACCCTTCGGCCAGTGTCCCCTCTCCACTGTACAGCGTAGTCAATCGCCCTAATCAGATAATCATATGTCCCCTCACCGCTCTCAGAAATAGCCTTAAGAATCAGCAGTTTGGCATCAGGTGCTACTCCAACAATACCTTCATTATTAAGAGAACCAGCGATAATACCAGCAACGTGAGTACCATGGAACAGTGTGTCTCCGTAATTACTAACGTCCCCTCCATAATCAGAAGTGAAGTTTCTTCCTGCAATAATGTTGTTCATAAGGTCCGGATGATCCATCTGACATCCCGTATCAATAACTGCAACGACAACATCTTTCCCCGTAAAACCTTGCTTCCAATAATTAAGCGCCCCCACCATTTTTACACCATGTGGAATTTCATCACTTTCCTCATAAATTGAAGCAATAGCATTTGGAATTAGAACTATTTCCTTAGCGCCATCTTTCACAATAAATCACTCCTTTTAAATGCATGGGGATCAAGTGCATAAGAATCCCTCTAGAATAAAAAGTGAAAACAAAAACAAAAAAACAACCTTGATTAGGTTGCTTTGATAGACTCTCTTTCATATTCAGACAGGAATTTCATTCTTACTGGGGGGCCTCAGGGAGGGAAAGAAAATAAGTCCTTATCAATCCGAGTGAGCTTCTTTACTAGCGATTGAACTTTGTTGGATATTTAGATCTTTAATCGTTAAAATAAGTTGATTCACGGACTGATCTAATCTATCTAGTTTTTCTCCTAATGTCTGTAAGATATAACGTAGAAGGATAACACATAACGATACTGGAAATCCTACGTTTGCTATCAATGAAATGATCTCCTCTGCATTCATACATATCCCCCTTTCAAAGAGGTAAGAAAGAATTACAGAAGCATTCCACTAAGCGTTTTCACGTTAAAACCAGTAACCGCGTTCTCTGTGCCATCTTCATTCTTGATGATGGTGTGGGGAACACCTTTAATCGTCTCAAGCAGATTCGGATCGCTGATCTCTGTTACATCCGTTTCTTTGTAATCAATAACGTTTTCCTTTAGCCATTCTTTCATTCTGAGGCAATGCACACAACTCGACTTCGTATACACAGTAATTTCCTTTTTCATCAATCTTCCTCCATTCTATTTGTGGTTTTTCAAGGGGATACCCGGAATCGAACCGGGGATAAAGGTTTTGCAGACCTTTGCCTTACCACTTGGCGATACCCCCATAACTGCTTGTACTATAATAAGAAAGTGATGCGAAAGAAGGATTTAACAACCCTATAAACAAACTCTTTTGCTATGTGAAAGAAAGCTTTTGTATATTGGGTTCTATCGTAACTGTATTTCGCTTCAGTTCGATTAACAGCTCACCTGTTGTAAAAGGTTTCCTATTCTCAGATTTAAGTGTTTGTAACAGTAGAGCAGCTGCACCTGCTACGTGAGCAGTGGCAACTGCCGGACCAGATACGAACATACATCGCCCTAGTTCAGAGGTGTATAGGAATTGATCTACTGCGTAAATGTCTGCATAACTGTTTAGGTTGCCGGTATATGAAGTACCCCCCTCATCAATTGCCCCAACCGACACAATCTCAGCATAATCAAGATGATTTCCGGAAGCATCTGCACGTGTCAGCATCCCCATGGAGGCAACAACCAGAATATGGTGTGATGTTGCTAATTTAATTGCGCTGTGGAGCATAGGATCGTGCTCAGATCCTCTTAAAGACATCGTCAATATCCCTACACGCTCCCCGCCATGGCCTCTCCAATAGATTGCATAAAATATTGCCCTAATGACATCATTGTTAGATGCAGTTCCCTGACCATTCGTCACCTTTAGAACCAGTAACTTAGCAAGTGGGGCAATGCCAATGACCCCATTGCACATTGGAGATTCTGTGATATGTGCAAAATCATGATTCGGTGTAACCGTATAATCCGATGGCTCCTCTCCAGACACAAAGTTCATGCCGCCAATAATCCGTTCGTTCAATTCCGGATTGTTAATCTGACAGCTGCCATCGATGATAGCAACAACGCTCCCATTCCCCTTAATATCTTTTCTCCACAACTTCTCAGCATTAATAGAACTAAGGACTTCTGATCCTTCCTTACCTCCACAGCTAGATCTTTGAAGACTAGAAGAAACACTCTCCAACATATAACCACCTCCGATATGATGTTGATAGAACAGATGACCGTTGGCAAAGAATCAAATGGAGAAATACCGTTTAGGTTGGCTAAACGGCTAATTGTTAAGTATCTAATATGCTGTTAATCAGATCCATAACTCAATTTGGCTGGAGAAGCATATCTTCATCCTCTTTGGTTTGAATGAACTCCCATAAACCAGGAACGGTTTCCAAATCATATTTGTAGACCGCTTCAATGATCTTTAGATGAATTTCCTGCTTCAGATCATTCCGATCCTGCTGGGTTGTTTGATAGAGTGATTTCTGCAACTTTGGATTGAACTTGACGATAATTGACTCCATAGCATTTTTATCATTCTCTCTAGCTTGTATTAGCAAGGTCATTAAACAATCCATATAGATATCAGTCCTTTTGTTGGGATGCATACTCCCTTATTTTTTTTAGCGCTTTTGTTCGAAGTTTAGAAACGGCCTGTTGGGACACTTTATTGTTAAGGGCAATTTGAGTATCAGACATCTCCATCAGATATGCTTGCAGTAGCACCTCTTTTTCCCTTTTTGTTAATCGTTGAACTGCTTTGAACAGAACCGGATTTGAGAACATCTCTTCTATCTCTGTCGATTTCACTTCTGGTCCGTTTACAAATCCGCCTAGTAGACTTGAGTTATCATTTTCATCTAGGATCAATGCTGACCTGAAATTCACTCGTCTAACCCGCTTGTCGAAATCTATAGATGCAAACCGAATTAATGAAAGGATGTACGCGGTAAATCTGATCTCAAAATAGAACTTACGGAATTCCTCATCGAGTTTCTTCTTAGCAGTGATTGTTGGATCGTTTATGTATTCGAAAAGCAGCCTCTTGTGATTTTCATCGCCAATAAATTCCTTTAGAATTACGTTCTTCTTAAACTTTTCTAGTAATTTACTTAAATTATCCATAGAGCGCCTCCCTACAGTTATATATATATAAAGTGATGTTAGAAGGTTGAATAACAACCTCAATGGGAACTTATGTTCCTATTATATTACGAACAGACATATAAAAAAACCCTTCCAGTGAAGGAAGGGCTTGTCAATTAACTGCAATTTTCAGGGTTAAAGTTACACGAACAAATTTTAACTCCAACAGCTTGGAAACACTCGTTTTCTATCTTTTTCAAATGATGTGCATACTTTTCACACAGTTTCTGATAAAATATCATGTCGTCAGGTTCCCTTGATTCTAGAATTTTGTTACTAAGTTTTAGTAGTTCTATTTTTAATGAATGATGCCTGGTTCGCCATTGAATTAGATTGTCCATTCTTATTCCTCCTCACTAAGCCTATTAAATAAAGTGAAGTGAAAGGGAAATAAAACAACCAAATCCTTGGCTAAGTTTTTAAATCAGTTAGTTATTGAAACTTGCATGAATTCGATTCTCACATCTGGCAGTTAAAAAGTTATAATGAGATGAAGTTTAGATCCTGAACATCATGGAGTGATATTAATGCTAGAATACCTGGATAGAAGATCACTACTCGAAACCCATCATCAATTAGTTACCGATTGGAACTTCAGCAAAACAAAAAACTTTACTCCGGAAGACGTTTCAGCAGATTCACACCGGCGAGTTTGGTGGGTTTGTGAGCTCGGGCATGAAGAATTCAATCCAGTTAAAGTTAGAGTACGAACTAAAGGCTGTGCCCAATGTGCACGGATCAAAAGAGAAAAAGATCTTCTTCTAAAAGAACTTGAACGAGAGAAAAACCGGAAACGACGTTTTGGCACAATCCAAGACCTTAAAAATAATCCCTCATTGAGTATGAGAGAAATCTTCCACTTGGCTGATGATTTTGAATTTAACTTGGATCTTGAGGAGCTCTTAACCCCCGTCGACCATTCCTTTGAAAAGAGAATGTATCTCTGCCTGATGCGCCATAGAATTAACACCATCGAACAGTTGATGGATATCAGTTACATGGAATTATGCCAGATAAGGTTATTTGGGACGGCTTCACAGAATAGATTATACCAACTATTAAACGAGAGATTCTGGGTCGAAAATTAATATGCTATCGAATCTCTATTTAGTATGGCTGCTCTATCAAACCCAATCACCTCAACTTCAGGTTAACAGCTGACTAGAGAATTTTGAGTAATATATTAATGAAGTACACTGAATTTACGAATATCACCCCGCATGTGAGTCAGGAGGCTAGTAGCAAGCTATGATCGATGAGAGCACTTTTAGGAATAGAAAAAATAATGAGCTTGAACGAAAAAACTTAAATGAGAACCCATACCATTGTAAACTACTCGATAGATTATCAGATGGGACTCAAGTGTATAGCCTTGGTTCTTGGTTACATAAATGCTCAGTCGTTCTATCAAGAGAGCATGGTTTATGGCATTTAAGTGTCTCAGGGAAAAAAAGAAAGCCAAGTCCTCGGCAATTGTTCATCGCGAAAGCTGAATTATTACCTTTAGATGTTGAAATGATTGAAAAGGACGGTCTAGGGCTTGACCCATTTTGTGTACATCTATTCCAAGTAGAGGCTACTCTCCATAATGCTATTGATTGGCTTGAGAAAAGGGGCTACCAGCGTGAATTCGATTTTGAGAACGATTCAAAAAATGGATGGAGTAAAGGAACATGTTTTGTGGTGTATTCACTTTTGCCAAATGATCAAAAAACGTTAAGTTTACGTGATTTTAAAGCTGCCGTAATCGATATTGAAAAACAGAGTGCTTCATCATAATAAATTGAAGAAACACTCTGTTTAAATCTCCTCTTCCTCTGATACGAATATTTCATTCTCTCGTAAAGTTCATCCTTGGAGAGGTTGTATATGGATAGATCATTAACCGGACCGTACTTCCTATCCCCTGGTCCATTACTCCTTAACGATATACTGAAGCTTCTTCATCCTCGTGTACCGGATACCGATAATACTTACACCGTGTACGTATTAAGAGTATGGTGTACTGTTCACACCTCTTTGATCAGCCAAGATATGTTATGGCATAAACTTCAGAATAAACTAATAATTCTTAGCATCTTATTTTTTCTATTTATTGCTTAATCTCCATTCAATTGTACCCACTTCACTAACTGCATCAAGTCTACATGTGAATCCATGCTTGTTATAGAAGTGTTCCGATCGTTCTATATGATCCCAGTCAACCGTTTTGATACTTCCTGTGATGAGTGTAATTTTTAGCTCGTTTACGAGTTTCTTAATAGCCTCCATCGCAATAGAGCCATAACCTCGGTTAACTCGCTCTCCTTCTATCTTGAAGTCATTTATATGCATCTTATTTTGCTCTGGTTTGATTCTTAGAAATACATTGGAGTACGGTGCTTGCACGCCATTTTTAGTAATGACCATAATTCTAAGCTGAATATGCTCTTCCTCCGTACTACTGTTGAAAAGTTGGAAAACTAGTACCTCTTCGTTGTATCGATTCGTTGCTTGATGAATTAACTTGTGCCCAGTATTATTTATTTTACTTATTTGATATTCCACTTCATACGTCAAATCCTCCATTCGCTGAAGGGGTTCATTGTATGTAGGTAGCTCCAAATTTACAATTGGATCATTCTCATCAAAAATATTACTGATAACCTCAGTGATTCGCGCTGCTTGATCTTTGTCCTCGGTAGACATATGGTTACCCTCCTTAATTAATAATACCTTTGTTCAACTTCATAATACGTCGAGTAATGAACTTTTACTAGGATGCATATGCCAACTAAAAAAAACCTTGCAATTTTGTTAACTGAAATCGATTGTGATAGGTTTTAAATAACCTTTACCACCAGATCTGGTTTCACATTATAGACCTCTTCTCTTCAGTAAGGGCCAAACTAATCAATATAAGGTAAGCCGGCTTTATGGCATACATAATAGGAGGTATATCATGATTGATGAGCCAATTCGAGGGCTTGAATCCATTGTTCGTGCCCTTGAAATATGGGTTGATATTACAGGGGTTGATCCGAATACAAAGAGTTGGGCTACCACGAATGAATGGGAGATAAGACATATCAATGAGGAACTAAAAGAATCACTCAAACTGGACCCTTCCAAGATTACAACGATGATGATGTTAGATTATTTTGTTCGTGATTACCTCACAAACAGGACTTTCAGTGTACTGTCAATCTTAGAAGAATATGATGTCTTAACCGATTATCTTCAGAAAAGTCGAGAATTACTGAATATTCTAAAATCTGAAGAAGTCACAGAAGCAAAGCAAACATTCAAGGACAGTGTCATCGCCTCGTTGCAACATTATGGAGTCACTAATGAAGAAACCTTTTCTCTCGCTAGTGACTTACATGCGCTAGGTTTCCTAAGGCGAGATGCATTACGTTCTATTGAGTCGTTAGAATGCCATCAGTTCCTTCAAGGAGAGTCAGATGATACGCATCCCGTATACTTCGATATGGTTTATGAGTTCTGGAATATCAACAGTCTAATCAGATCGATGACCCAAATCCCTAAATCCGGTATCACCCTAAATCTGATACGCGACCCACATGAGACATCTTCTTTCTTTGTCTTTGGCATCCGAAATGGTGGGACAGTGAGCATTCTGACTGACCGTGATAAAGAAGCATATCCTCTAGCTAAATTTAAGCAGCGTAGACCCGATAGAAACCTTGCAGAAAGAAAGTGGAGGCATCATTTTCCTTATGATTTAATGGGCCTAGAGTTCTCTGAAGGGGGGCGTTCAGCTTATGTTATTCATAAAGAGTCTCATGCTGTTGCTCCTTACCAGTCTACCTCTCATCCAATGAAAAGAATTTCTGAACTGCACCCTGATGAAATAATATGGATCTCTATGATGTTCAGCCAAATTCACATAAAATTCTGGATGGATAATTTCAAAACAAAAGAACTATCTTACACAGGTGATATGTTGAAAAATCAGGATGTGTTGATTTCGGCTGCTAGAGACTTACCTGTCATGATAGATAATTATCAAGTACTCCATTCGTCTCCCCTAACAAATCAGGATTTAACCTACGACAGTAAATTTAAAGTGGATTGGGGTGGAGGGGATTCCGATCAGAACCGCTGGATGGAAGAGCGGTACCAACATAAACTGGATGATCCTGGCTTATTTAATCTTATGGATGATAACACTGAATCCACGCTACTTTATACGGTCAATAAAGAGGAAGAAGTATCAAATATATTAGGTAGAAGAATATTAAAGGGGAAACACAATATTAGTGTGATTGGTAATATGAAAATATTAAAAGTGCTAAAATCCACATTGGATGATCTACCATTCTGGGACAGAGATAAATTAAATAAGACGATTCCTTCGCTCCAAGCAATGGATTCAACCCATTTTGGGACAGCCGATGAAGTTATTGCAAACCAACGATGGTCTGCAAGATACAACAAAGCAAAGTTGATCGAACAAGCCGCCTTGGAAGAGTATCATGAACGCGAAGCTGAAATAAAAGCATGGTTTGCAAATGCTATAACTAATAATATCGATTTTTTACTAACTGCAATAGCCAATGGAAAACTTGCAGTTTCTGAATTTGACTCAGCAAACAATAGACGGAGCATTTTAAGTCTTTTTTCAAAGTTTGGAGATAACAAGTATAGTAGTCGAATGAATTCTTCGTGTTTAAAGGATTTGGAGATACATGGTACTAAAGAAAAGTTTCCATCCAAGTACTTATGTCCTATTAACGGCCGCCAAGCAACAATATTTGCAAAATTCACACCTAAAGACGCTAATGATTTAGCATTAATGTGTGGATGTAAACTATTCGAATTACCTGATATTCTTCAGTTCTGGAGGATGAATATATATTCCTCACGTAATTCTTGGTCCACTCGTGTAGACCCTATGGAATCGGAAATTACAAATCCTTGGGCAAAAATAAACTTTGATGTGCTCTTTCACCTAAGCAAATCTGGATATATTCAACTTTGCAAACAACACGGTCAGACTCCGCATCGATTCTGGATTGAAGAAGAGAGAAAATACAAAGAGGATTGAGATTATATTCCTAAGTGGAATAAAAATATTTACGAAACGTTAAGGAGAGATGACATTCGTGAGTGCTAGTACAAACATACCAACGTGGGTTATGCCCAGTTGGATGGAGAAATACGCAGACAAGTATGTGCCAGACAAAACTACAAGTGAATGACATATGAATGATCATAAAAGCAATGTCCATGTAAACGCACCTTTAGCCATGTGCATAGTAGCAACAAAATGCCAGGTTGAAGTACTAGTCAAACTCTACAATGATGGTATCCTACAGTAAATATCCTGGCATGTTCATAAGATAGTCGATAGCGCCCAACGTAAGCACCGTGGCGCTATCGATATACGAATCATGATAAAAAAACCTTAAACCCCTCCTTCCATAGATCCACTATTTCTACAAAATGACTATACAGCTCTCGATCATGTTTTTTAGCTTTTTCAAGAATCTTATGTTCTTCTATAAAACGCAAACAACATTCGGGTTCAGGTAGAGCATCCAACCAGTTTATATGGTGCACTTTTAACTCATCCAACTCCGGAAAGCTAGACCACTCAGGGCAGATTCTAATCCATATGTCTTCCACCTCATTGGCCAATATAAAGTACTTTAATTGTGCACGAACATAGGCTGAATATTCTGTATTCTCATAATCATAATTTTCATCAACAGTAAGCCGAACGTCTTCTTGGTTTCTATTTACGGTATAATTTCTAATTGCTTCAATATTCACGATTACAATACTCCCTCCAATATGTAGTTTTTTAAAGTAATGTTGTAGTACAAAATTAGGCCAGCTCGATAGAAATCATCGAAACTGACCTAACTGAATTTATTTGTTTTTTATCATTTGATCAGATTATAGATCAGTTGCGCTGCCTCTTCTCGCGTCAATTCACGCTTCGGCATGAACTTGTTACCAGGATAACCGCTCATCACGGATTCTTGGGTCACAAGATCTACACTCTCTTTTGCCCAACCTACAATGTTTTCTTGATCAACGTATGGCGATGCAGCCGTCAGTGTCGATCCATTTTTCAGTAATACGTTCGAAAGCATGACTGCTGCCTGTTCTCTTGATATAACGTCATTTGGACGATAAGTGTTATCGTTGAATCCTTTAGTGATACCATTTTCAAGAGCAGAGCTCAGCTCTGAAGCATACCAAGCTTGTTCATCGAAATCTTTAAACGTTCCCGCGTACGGAGAAGATGACGTGTACCCCAGGGCTCGATTCAAGAAGATCGCGAATTCTGCTCTTGTTACTTTTTTCTTACCGCCGAATGTTCCATCGGAATACCCTTTAACAATTCCTTCGGATGATAAGGAAAGAATCGCTTCTTTCGCGAAGCTTCCCTCCACATCCGAGAAGCTTGGTGAGGTTGTTGGCTCTGTTTCTTCTTCCGTAATGACTTCAGTGTCAGTTCCACCAACCGTTCCTGGAACTGATACCGTTCCATTCCCTTCAGATCCTCCATTGGTAACGCTTGGAGCACTGCCCCCAGTCGATGGGTTTGTAACTGATCCACCCGTTCCTGGTGTTGATGGGTTGGTAGGTGTTGTGCCACCTCCATTACCCGTACCTGGATTCGGAGTAGGTGTGTTTCCTCCACCAGTACCTGGATCTGTAGGTGGAAGTGTCGTACCAGGAACCGTAACTCCAGAACCATCAGCAGGTGCTGTAACATCTACCTTACTTTCACCAACTACCTCTTCAGAACCATCCGCTTTCTTGATTACAGCGAGAATATCATAGTGATAATCTTTGCCTTTCTCAATACCACTCTCACTAAAAGAAAGTTTTCCATCTACAGCGGTTACTGTACCTTCATCTCGAACTTCTCCGGTAGCATCGTTACGATAAGTTACTTTATAGACGTTATTGCCTAGTGGTTCGTAGATTGTCTGTGGATTGCGTTCAACGTAGTGAACAGCTCCTTCCACCGTCCGGAATTCAAAAGTAATTGTACCTTCCATCGGAGCAGTTGGCGTAATTACAATGGATTGAGGTGCCGATGGAGTCGTGATTGAAATCTCATTAGAATCCAATGTTCCCCATTCATTAGCGGCAACAACCTTGTACGTATGGGATTCTTCTGGTCCAACATTGTCATCTGTAACACCATTCAGCGTTCCTGTCCAAACTTTTACATCATTGTCTTGATAAAGTTCATAGTAGGTTGCACCCGTTACCGTATTCCACTGAAGACCGATTTTGTCATAGGCCACCCGTGTAGATTTCAAAGTCAAATTGCCGGCAGGTGCTACGCCTTGAATAGGTTCAGAAGGAACGTTTACAACTTTAACTGCTTCTTTACCAACAACCCCGTTCTTAATTGCGGCAACTTTATAAGTATAAGTTGCTCCAGGTGATATGCTATTTGCATCGTCAGACCACCATGTACTCATAGGAATACCAACAGGCATACCATCGCGAGTAACTTGGTATTCATCTGCACCGTCTACCGAATCCCAATCAATGCGTACGTTGTTATATTTAAGAGTAGTAATACGAAGGTTAGCTGGATAAGGCAGCTGGCCAACTAATGTCGTAGAGGATACCGTGGCTTCTTCACTTTTCACAGCTCCACTACTTGCGTTCACTGTGTAGTTATACGTCACACCACTAGTTAGTTCAGTATCTGTGAATGTCGTCAATGGTCCTTGATATACAATCGATTGATTTTGTTTCACAGTGTATTCAGTTGCTCCAGCAACTGCGTTCCAAGTCAACTTAATAGAGGTTTCCTTGGGTACTGCCAGAAGATTAGTAGGTTTGTCCAAAACTACAGGATCTTTCTTAGTTACTATAGACAAGGTTGCTGGTTCTCCCTCTACCTTATCGTTTTTAGCAAAGATGTATACAGTATAAGGTCTATCAGAGCCTAATCCTTTTGCAGTGAAGGTTGTATCTGACCCTTCATAAACAAAATCATTATTAATACGAACCCAATAACTTGTGGCACCTTCTACTGCGTCCCAAGAAATGACTGCCTCACTATGAGTAGTTTCTGCTTTTGGGTTCTTTGCTGCTGGCAATTTAAGTGGGTCCTTCGTCCAAATAGTCATTAGCTGACTACCACTCTTGCCGACAGAGTTTACTGCAGAGATCTCCACACGATATTCCGTTTTCTCAGGAAGTCCCGTGTAAGTATAACTTAGCTCAGGACCGTTATATACCTCTAGTCCGTTAATTACAACTTGATAAGTTTCTGCTCCCACAGAAGCTTCCCAACTTGCTGTAACAGAATGCTCATCCGATACAACTCTAAAGTTAGTCGGATTCGATGGAGCTTTAGGAACTTCCACTTTCGCAGTTACACTCACCAACACGAATGGCGAAGCTTCACTTTGCTTAACGCCATCGAAGGCTGTAACCGAGTACAAGTAAGCTTCTCCCTCTACAGTGTTTTTATCAGTATAGCTAGGGTTGCTGACAGAACCAACCTCTACTCCATTACGGAGTACTTTATACAGCAAGGCTCCATTTGTAGCATTCCAGCTGACCTTAACGTTTCCGGCTTCCGTACTAACTACAGTTGGTTGGCCAGGAGCTTCCAACTTAGTTTCAGCTTCAGGAGTTGTCGAGGAGGAAGTAGCTCTTTCACCATCTACCCCATCTTTAGATGCATAAACTTCTACAACATAAGTTGTGTTTGGAAGCATGTCATAAAACATCTTAGAAGTATCTTCAGTGCTGGTATACGCAATCTCTCCATTTATCACAATAGTATACTTGTCAGCTCCCGCTACAGGGTTAAAAGACACTACCAAACTAGTTTTGTTAACTACATTAGTGGTCAAATTAATTGGAGCTGGAAGCTTTGTATCAACGACCGGTACCGAGTAAAAGTCTTTCAGACCAGGAATCAAAACAGGACTACCGATATTGTTATAGAAATTTTGATCCACTGCATTTCCCGTACCAATATTAGCTTTATTGTTAAATCCCCAGCCGTAAGTATCCCCGTTAATTGTTCTAACAAAGTTAGACTTATACCCTGCTGACACATGAACTACGTCTTTCGGTACACGGTTAGCTTTGATCAGTTCTGTATTCGGCAGGGTTGTAGCAGAAGTCCCCAGCTGCTGTCTATCGTTGGCTCCATTTGACCACACTTCACCGTTTTCACGTAGCACTAATAGGTGATCTGCGCCAACAGAAATTTGTTTAATATCTGTAGGTGTGTTAGTGATCGTAACAAAATTGGCCAAATTTGCACTGCTTGTTTTGCGAAGATTACCCTGTTTATCTAACAAAACAACGATGCCGCCGTTCGTCCACACATCTTTTACATCAGAAACCACACTAACAAAGCCACTTCCGTCTAAAGCCATATAACCCAGTGTTCCTGACTCTAGAAGAACGATTAGATTGCTTTTGTTGAGAGCAACTTTCAGCACTTTCTCAGGCAAAGATAATTTAACAGGTGTATATTGCTTACCAATTACCCCTAGAACATTGTTCCTATTCATACCCCAAACATAAACCTCACCATCTTTTTCAGCCACACCACTCCTCGAAGAGGTATAGATGTCGTCTACCCCATGAAGTGGTTCAAATGTTATAGGATATTTAGAGGGGGTATAAGAGCTCTCTCCAAGATCATTCCATGTGGCTCCCCAGGTGTAGATATCCCCTGAATCATCTTGAACATAGACAGTATCATCATCCACAGCCATCAGTTCAATTTTATTGTAGATCATTCCTACTCCTTGGGGTCCTAAGTATGAAAATCCGTCATAACCATGATCAAATCCGTAACCCCAAGCTGTGTAGTTTCCGTCCTTCTTAGCTGCTATTGTTCCATACTCTATTGACTGTATGGGATTATTGTTGACTGTCACTTTATAAGCATCTGCTGCCTCAGCTTTTCCTCCCCATAAAGGTACACTACCTAATAACATGCTTGTTGCCAAAACAACTGATAACAACTTTTTAATCTTCATTTCTTATCCCCTTCATCTTGAATTTCATTGAACTATGATTTAGTAGTTCACGTGAAGGAACAATATTCCGCTCACATCAACTACTAATGTCATAGCTCTAGTTCCCTTTGAGAACCATTTTTAATACCTCCTCAAATGGGACACCCTGCAGATCTTTTTTTGTAGCATTCTCCCTGTAAATGATCGGTGTAGGAAGGTGTTTACTACTAAATAGTTGCTGGTGAATAAATGTTACTTTTAAGAGATTCATAGTTCACTCTCCATCTGTAAAATTGCCCTCTTCGATTCATATCCAATATTATGAAAACAAAAAAAGCACGCATTGACCCCTGTTAGGATCAATGCGTGCTTCGCAAAAGTATTTTCTTTATTCAATTGTTGCAATAGTAACATCTTACTTGCGAGTAGGCAAATATATTTATGTTTTGAAATTTCATGTGAAGTGAATTTATCGAAAGCTTATTCGTTAGAGGAATCATACGGAGATTAAATTAATATTTTTCCACTTATCAGCTGTAGTCAACATTACATTTTGAATCTCAATTCCTTCTGCCCTTCTTGCAAGAAATATTACTTCATACTGGTGTTTGCACTCTTTTATTAAGGTTGGCTCATACTTTTTCTTCAAATCATCCTGTGATAAATACCTGTCCTCTTCTTCAACAAGTTTTTTCTCTGCTTTTGGAAAATACCATTCCTTCATAAAGAAATCGTAATAACTTATACTCTTCTCAAGTCTAACGAACCTGTCTCGGTGCGAATCATATTCTGCTACAAGTTTACTATTTATTGAAATTGGAGTAATACTCTTTTCGTAAATGCTTAGTACCTCAGCAGAAGAACTTACTACCCACTCAGCCATTTCTTTTGCCCTTCTCTGAAGATTAACAAGCCCTCCTGGATCGTGGTCACTTTCAGAGCGTAGAGTGATCAAGTGTAAGGTTGCTGCATACATTGCAGCAGCAATTCCTTCTAAGGTATGGAAATCAGTAAATTTTTGAAACAATTCCTGAGACATGACATGGCATTCATCCAATGTTGATGTATTATGTGGATTTGCGGCATAATCATCAAGATTTTTTTGCAAAGCTCTTAGTTGAGCTTTATATTCTCGAAAAAATGCCAGATCTACAATTTTTTGAACACGAGTACATATTTCATTAACCATTGCTTCACTGTTTTGCAGCTCTTGCTGTTGAAGAAAGTAATTCTTGATGATGTCTGCACCCGTTTTTAGAGCAAGATCTGACGCAATTCCGACGATCGTACTTTCCCATTTTGTATCTGACAAGTTCTTCACCCCTGTTTGTGTTTTCACAGATAGGATTTACCACATTGAACATTTTATTAACTGAATATTTCAATTATCTAGTGGGAAAAAGGGCTGCTTAAAAACATTAGGCCAGCTCGACATAAACATCGAGAGCTGGCCTAATGTTTTTAAGTTTTATTCTTATTGAATCAGATTATAGATCAGTTGCGCTGCTTCTTCTCTCGTCAAATCACGCTTAGGCAAGAATTTGTTCCCAGGATACCCTCCCATAACTGACTCTTGGGTAACGAGATCCACACTCTCAGTTGCCCAGCTTACGATAGAGTCGTAATCTTCATACTGAGCAGTTGATGACAATACTACTCCATTATTCAAGAGTACATTAGACAGCATAATTGCTGCTTGCTCTCTTGGAATAAATGCATTTGGACGATAGGTATTGTCGTTAAATCCTTTTGTAATGCCATTTTGAAGTGCAGAATTAAGTTCAGTTGCGTACCAAGCTTCTTGGTTGAAGTCAACAAACGTCCCTAGATAAGAAGAGAACGAGGTGTACCCTAGAGCACGATTGATGAAAATCGCAAATTCTGCTCGAGTAACTTTTTTCTTGCCTCCGAAAGTTCCATCGGTATACCCCTTAACAATCCCTTTGGATGATAGAGAGAGAATTGCTTCTTTCGCGAAGCTTCCGTCAACATCCGAGAAGCTTCGAGGGGTTGTTGGCTCTGTTTCTTCTTCCGTAATGACTTCAGTGTCAGTTCCACCAACCGTTCCTGGAACTGTTACCGTTCCATTCCCTTCAGATCCTCCATTAGTATCGCTCGAACCACTTCCCCCAGTCGATGGGTTTGTAACTGTTCCACCCGTTCCTGGTCTTGGTGGGTTGGTGGGTGTTGTGTCGCCTCCATTGCCGGTACCTGGATTCGGAGTAGGTGTGTTTCCTCCACCTGTTCCTGGATCAGTCGGGGCTGTGCCTCCACCATTGCCCGGATCAACAATCGTTCCTGGGACGGTGGCTCCGGTTCCATCTGCCGGTGTATTAACACTGACTTCTTCTTTGGCTACCACTTCTTCTGTACCATCAGCCTTCTTCACCACAGCAACGATATCATAGTGGTAGTTTTTGCTCGGATCTACGCCAGTCTCACTGAAGTTCAACTTACCGTTTACCGGCGTTACAATTCCTTCGTCCCGTCTTTCATCGGTTGCTGAGTTGTAATACGTTTTCCGATACGTCCCATCTCCTAATGGTGTATAGGTGGTTTGTGGATTACGTTCCACATAAGTGACTGCACCATCAATGACTTTGAAATCAAAAGTAATGGTTCCCTCCATCGGTTGGGATGGGGTAATTACAATACTTTGCGGAACCGCTGGAGTTGTTAACTCAATCACATTAGAATCTAACGTTCCCCACTCGTTACTTGCAACAACTTTATACGTATGCTGCTCTTGTGGTCCCACATTAGGATCAGTAATTGTGTTAAGTGACCCAGTCCAAACTTTGTTGGTGTCGTCTTGATAAACATCATAGTAAGTAGCACCCGTCACAGTTGACCAACTAAGTCCCACTCTGTTATGTTCGACACGGTTTGCTTTGATAACTAAGTCCCCAGACGGTGCTTGCCCCACCACTGGTTCTGCTGGAATAGTGACAACCTTTTGAGCAGTTTTACCCAGCACTCCATCTTTATAAGCTGCAACTTTGTACGTATACGTTGCGCCTGGCCAAATACTATCAGAACCTTCAGACCATCCTGTATTCTGAGGTACACCAATTGACATACCATCACGAGTGATCAGATACTCATCGGCCCCTTCTACCTCATCCCAATCCAAAACAATTTTATTCCATTTCAGTTCTGACACACGGAAATTTGTAGGGTATGGTAACTGTCCGATTAGTGTTGTTGCAATGATTGTTGCTGGTTCACTTTGTACGTCCCCGTTAACAGCTATCACTTCGTAGTTAAACGTTGCACCACTTGGAAGATCTGTTTGTGTAAAGGTTGTTAACTTCCCTTGATACACAATAGCTTGCCCTTGTTTCACAATGTACTCTGTTGCACCAAGTACTGCGTCCCAAGTTAGTTTAATATAACTCTCTTTAGGAGTTGCAAGAAGATTAGCAGGTTTGTATAGCATTACAGGAACTTTCTTTGTCACTATGGACAGGGTGGCAGGTTCTCCCGCCACTGTTCCCGATTGTGCATAAATGTAAACTGTATAAGGACGGTCGTCCCCCAAACCTTTTGCCGTGTAGAAAGTGTCTGTTCCTTCATACACAAAGTCATTGTTGATTTTTGACCAATAACTTGTTGCACCATCCACAGCATCCCAAGAGATGGTTGCTTCGTTATGGGTTGTTGTTGCTTTTGGATTTTTGGCGGCTGGAAGCTTAGCCGGGTCCTTAGTCCAAATGGTCATGAGCTGTGTTCCACTTTTGCCTTGTGCATTTACAGCATAAATTTCGACACGATACTCAGTTTTCTCCGGAAGACCCAGGTAGGTGTAACTCAAATTAGACCCTTTATAAACTTCCAAACCATTGATTACAACGACATACTCTTCTGCTCCTGTCCCAGCATCCCAACTCGCTGTAACTGAATTTTCATCAGATACGACTCTAAAATTCATAGGACTGGAAGGTACTTTTGGACCTTCCACTTTAGCAGTAACGCTCACTAAAACAAAAGGTGAGGCTTCACTTGTTTTGGTTCCGTCAAAAGATTTTACAGTATAAAGATATGCTTCACCTTCTACTGCACTTTTATCTGTGTAAAGTGGGGTAGCAACAGAACCTACTTCTACACCATTTCGTAACACTTTATAAAGTAAAGCACCACTTGTTGCGTTCCAGCTGATCTTGACATTGCCTTCTTCCGAACTAACCACAACCGGTTGGGTCGGAGCTTCCAACTTAATCTCCGCTTCTGGAGTGGTAGACGAAGATATAGCTCTTTCTCCGTCAACCCCGCCTTTAGAAGCATAAACTTCTGCCGTGTACGTAGTGTTAGGAAGTAAATCGAAAAACACTTTAGAAGTATCTACTGTGCTAGTGTGTGCAATCTCACCATTTAATACAACAGTATACTTTTCTGCACCTGCAACGGGATTCCAAGAAACTACCAAACTATTCTTGTTAACCACGTTAGTGGTTAAATTTATTGGTGCCAGAAGCTTTGACTGCTCTTCCAGAGTTTTCACAGTAAGGGAAGAAACTTCTCCAGGTCCTGCACCATCTTTGCCGGCGAATACATCAACTCTGTACGTAGTGTTTGGTGTGACATTAGTATAAGTAAACTTAGGGTCAGTCCCTTTGTAAACTAAAACACCATCTACATTCATAGTGTAGTGTTCCGCTCCTGAAACTTTGTCCCAAGTTGCCGAAATAGCCCTAGCTTCTGTTGTAGCTTTCAGATTAGCTGGTGCTGATAGCTTAGTTGGCACCTCAACCACACCCGTTATACGGTAAGGATTGGTGGCGGAACCACTACCACTAAACTGGGTACCTTCTGAAATGTTTAGCACCAAATGCGTGCCCCCATTACGATCTTCCTGACTATTTCCCCTAATACCTTCTATAGTACGTTTTTTAGGATAATACCTGTCAAACATCATAGCCAGGTCCTTCGTAAATTGGTCTCTCATGAAAATTTTACTGTCATCCGCTACTACCCCATACATAGCTTCTAGGGTTTGATACTCTTCCATAGACGACAATGCCAATGCTGAAAAGTCACCAGCTACAGCATTGGTTTTGCTGAAGTCTTTGATCTCGAATTCTTTCTCCACCATAGCAGATCTTTCAGTGTCTGTCATAGTATTAGCCCAAGCAACCATTAACGCATACATTCCAGAGTTGACATACGGGATTTTTGAAGCGTTAAATGAATAATCTGTGTACCAGGTTCCCCAGACAAAACCAACGTCTTTCTTTTTAGTTCTTTCACTTGTGATAAGAAGGTTGTTGTCTATCAGACGCCAAACATTATTGTTAATTTGCACATAAGTTGTGAGAGGGTTAACTTCTTTGTTGCCTAACTTTAATCTAACCCCTTCGAAACTTTTGACTCCAGGAGCAATCACTTCAATCCAATCGGATTCGAGGAGAGTTCCAGCAGAATTAAACCCCTCTATGCCGTAAACATACTTCTGCCCTGCCGTAATGTTGTTATCAAAAAATTGATTATAAGTTATGGTAGACTTACTTCCGTCAGTATTAGTCGAACCCCAGGGAGCTAATTTACTAACATTATATTTAGTTACAGCGGAATTTGTCTTTTTCCAACTCAGGTGCACACTACCGTCTACAAGGAACTCTGAATCTAAATCTGTAGTACCCGGCAAGCTTCTTTTCGGTGTTTTTAATGTGACAAAAGTTTCCGCACTGGAAATTCCGTCCAGGTGGTTTACCACTCCGAAAGTATAGGAAGTGTCTGGCTCTAGATTTGTAAGATTCTGAGAACCATCACTACCTTCATAAATTACCTTACCATCTTGCGTAACAGTGTAAGTCTCGTTACCACTTGAAGACCTATAATATAAGTATATGGTATTGTAACTTTTTACAGTTGTTATTCCAAATCTAGCGTCAGCAGGAGTTCTCGCTTCCGCAGCGCTAACTTGTGGGTTGATTGTACCGGGAGGTAAACTACCTAACAATAAACCTGCTGATAAAACTATGGACAACACCTTACTAAACTTACCCCTAAGCATGTCTTAAATCTCCTCGTCTATTTTTATTTCTAACCCAATCTCTAGAAAACAACTTTACTCCTTCCTTATGTAATTGAGTTCTATACTCATTTCAAGGGAGAATCTTCCCCCCTCAAATAAGTCTATAACTCTACCACTTCATTCTTCGCCTTCCCAGTTGGTTAAAGCTGTAAAACCTCTTTTAAAGCAAACTTCCTTTAGTAGTTATATGAAATGAAAAAGTGTTCTCTCCTCACATGAACTTCCAAAAACATCTGTTGTTATACGAGCGAACAGAAACTATTTTAGTTATTACATGTTTGAATAAGGAGCTTGTTCAATATTTAGTAGAAACTCTCCATTTCCACAGTACTCGTTATTCGCTTGCCCTTTTTTTGGTTATGAATGTCTCTGCATTACTATCAATAAATTGATATTCCATTACTACTTTAGGTAATTTCAGAATCTCAACTCCCTTCTACCTCAAAATTTTTTTGATGATTTATTTTTATTTATTACGAAATAATAAAAAAAGCACACATTTGTCCCGTAATTGGATAAATGCGTGCTTCGCAATGAATGTATTATTTAATTGAACTCATACTAACATCTTACCTACCAAGTGGCAAATTCGTGCGTAAGAAAAAACCAATTGACTCTCAAAACCAATCTACCCCAATACAAGGCATTCAGGATCTCCAAAGAATCCCGACGCTTACTAGGATCAGCCGTTTCCTGCTCAGCCTGACCAAGCTTGTCTTCCAAGTCAGACAAACCTTTGTAAATAAGATTAGGATTCTGTCAAAATGCTTGAGTGTACGTCGCTACATTACTTTTTCCCAGGAATCTTGTAATAGCAACTTACATCCCCAGAGCACTGCTCCGGAAAAGAAAAGCCTTTGAACGATCTGTACCACCATACAGAGTGATATGCTCTTCACTTACCAAAGTTTCATTTAATTCTCTACCTCTACTGCTACCAAATAACCTTTTGATCTAAAAAACTGTCTCCTCCTAATAGACTCTGCCTTTATTATTATGTACCTCATGGAGCCTGTTGCTCATGACTCCATGAGATAGTCCCATCTTATTTCTAGGTTTACTAAAATCCTAATTTAAAACAAATTTAAACCATTTTTAAAAACTAGGCATAAAACTTAGACTATAAAACTCTTGATTTTATGTTTCGTTTTAATTTTTTGTTTGTCTGCTTAATGTTAAATCTGCTAGGTATTTTCACACTATTAACCTCTCTCACACTGGAGAATAGCTTGGGAAAGGCTAGGTATAACCCTCCAAATAATATCCCCATAACAGCCGCGTAAACACCAATAACAAATAGAATCCATAAAAACAACGTAGTAAGATTAATCATCATTTCCTCCGAAATTACCATACTGTGGCGTGAAAGACTCAGCCTTGCTCCTCTTGATCTCGGTATCAGCATACCTTGGATAACCTCAGCAACATCTTTTGAGGCTACACGATCCTCTGGAAACTCAGCTACAACAGACATAACAGCATTTTTACCCTGAATCCAACCTTCAGCCACAGCTTTCCAACGAATGGTCTTACGATCTTTTGATGTAAGTTCTTTACGTTTCTCTGCTTGCCAAACAAACTTATAAGGTCAACAGAACGTTTGTTGCCATCAACAACTACAGTACAAGTCAAATACCATTACTGTCAACCTATTGGATCAAATTTTCAACCCAATATATATTTGTTTGTTTTTCATCCAATAAACCAATGGGACTTATTCAACCGAGTTTCCACTCTATATTGAAAACTGTGTACTACTTCATAACAATGGTTGCAAAGACTATTACTTTCTGAATAGCTATCCAGGGGGATCTGACTTAAACCTACTCTTTTACCGATACAGCTTCTATGCTGTCCCCTATCAACACTATAATGGCTACAAGAATTTGAAGAGACGACAATCCCATCTTTAGCTGTAAAACCATCTTTAAGAATACCCTTCAAAAGAAGGGTGCAGTACATAACAGAATTCTCAGGGTAGTCGTGGTATTTACTTTCATCATTAATTTGAACACCTTCAGTTGATGCGTAAAATTCCAGCTCATGATTGTTTAAAGTTAAAGAACATCTTCCCGTCTTTCTATAAAAACAATCATATTCATCTAAACGGAAACAATACCTCTTGTTACGGGGATCAAAAAATTGTTCATCCATTCTATTGTTACCTCTCAACAATGGTGTGTTTATAGTGGCTTACAAGCGAATAAGACAGAACCTAGATCGAATTTAGAGGAATTTGTTCTATAAGAGTTGACGCCTGATTTCTTACATTTCCTACTTCCTTGCTAACAAGATACATATACATGTCTTCGGGATCATACGGGATCAACAAATTTTGCAGTACCTCTTTATCTCTAATTTTAGGATCAAGCCAAATCTCCATTGCATTATCATCTAGAATGACCGGCATTCTATCGTGTACCTTTTCCGTAACTCTGTTCGGTAGTGTTGTGATAATTGTGCAACTCTGAATCACTTCCCCATCTGGAGATGTCCAGTGATCATATAATCCAGCAAAACCAAACACTTTCCGTGAGTTCAAAGCGAATCGGTAAGGTTGTTTTTCTTCACCAATTTTCTGCCACTCATAGAAACTGTAAGATTAATATGTCCAAGCAGTAAAAGAACTACAGTATACAGTATTTCTTAATAAAATGTATAACATTTTATTGAAGTAAGTCGATAGTATAAATGTGTAGGATGATTTAAAGGGAGGGGAAATGGTAAATAAATATCGTTTTTTTAGGTGTCCTCCAAATACAAACAGTAAGTATAGTTTAATTGTATTTGATTTTAATGGGACACCCTTCATTCCATTAACAGAGTATTATCACGATGAAAAAGGTCGGATAGCAGAATCCTCTATCAATAATTATCTTAATAGCCTAATGCCTTTCTTTACTTGGCTGGAATGTAACAGCAATTATCGCGGTAATAGAGTGACTTGGGATATGCCACCAGAAATGATAAGGGTCGCAATAAAGGACTATCTCGTAGCTGAAATGTACTGTAAAGTCCGCAATTGGAGCTCATTTGAGTTAGTACGGCAAACTCAGAAAAGTCCCTACACAATCAATAGATATCTTGCTGCGATTAAATCATTTTATAAGGCGATGATTAGACTTCAATTCTATACACATCAAAACCCACTTATTGACCAAAATTCTGAGAATGTCCATGTTGTTAGTGGCTTTCGAAATGGACACCCGAGAATGCCGTCTGCTGCAGGTACGGAACTACCTTATCGTAGCACGTTTCGTGGACAATCTGACTCTTACTTTAAAATGCATCAAAATGAGTGGTCCCCTATCATAATAGACGATGCATCATTACCATCACAAGTTTATAGTGCAGCACATCAAGTTAATTTAGCACTTAGAGATCATATTATCATTCGTATGTTGTTTGAAACCGGTGCTCGAGCCAGTGAAGTTATTGAAGTAACGATGGGTGACGTACGTGCTCGACGATCAATTAGAGAAATAGCTACGTTTAATAAGGGGAGCAGCGGTCGAAGGACAAAATTTCTGTTATTCAGTAACGATACTTATATTTTGTTAATGAGATATTTGAAGAGTGAGAGAATTAAATACGATTCTCTAGGATTGCACCATGATAAGCTGCCTGACGATGCTCCATTATTTATCACCACTAGAGGAACACCCTATCGATATCATGCATGGTATGCACATTGGAAAAAGGCTATGCAGCTCAGTTCCTTAAAAATAAATCCACATAAAATAAGGCATTGGTATGTAACGAATGTAATGAGAACAATTTACGAAACATCGATTAATGATAGTGATCGGACCGTTCGGATAAGGGAATTTGTTAGATACATGAGATGGCGGAGCAAGGAAACGTTACTCGTGTATGAACATTTCTTTGATGAAAAGAAACAATTAGAGCTTATTGATCAGGTACACGAAAAAATGAAAATAGATGAAGAAAAATATAGCGGTAGTGGCTTAGACAATCTCTTGAAGACCGGCAAGAAAAACGACTTGCGGGAATTGATTATTGAAGACAGAGAAATTCTTAATTTTTTTGAAGGGTTGGAAGAGTAATTGCATAACTATGTTAATGAGACTTGGCATGAATGGTTTAAAATTATACAACCCAACATTGCTGAAGAGATCCAAGATATTACCGATGACCATGGGAATTCAGCTTGGGAGTCCGTTCACCATAAAACCTTAGCTTATTTTGCAAGAAATTGCTTAAACAAGCCGTGGACTAATCACTTTGCACTCTTACTTTTAACTAGAGCTTTATATCAATATGATCCTAATACGATTTTGGGAACAATTCGGGAACTTAACCCTAGATTTAATGATTTGTTCAGCCATTATGGCCTTGCAAGAATGGACCAGTTTATCCCTGATACACATATTTATGAATACCTTACTTCAAAGGTACTTGAGGAACATACCAATGCAAAAAGAGCGAAATTCATAAATATATATAACTCTTCTGTTCGTGTATCTCATGAGTGGGTCCGTTCTAAATGTACGGATGAAAAAACAGAAAAATTAAAACTGTTCATGCTTCCAAAATTTTCGTATCTTGCCCGGGAGATCAAGGTTTGGAGAGATGCAAATACAGCAGCTGAAGCTGGCAGGAAGTCAGAAACAGAACCAATAGCACCATATTATCCAGAACTTAGAGCTGAAGCGCACATGCGTTGGAATCTAATAAACCGGCTCCGCAAGCAATATGAGAAGGCACTATCTTTCATGAAAGATAACAACATCTCACCTCCATTCGAATTCAAATATTTAGATAACATTAACGAGAAGGCTTCTTATGCGGAAGAGTTTACATTCTATATTTGGGATACAAAATCGTTCATGTTGGCCAAAAAAGATGAATTTGATCCACATACCACACGAAGATACAGAAATAGGGTTGAATCCGGAGATTATTTTCTCGAATTTGTTATGTGTAAAGTGGTTAATGGTGATGAAACGGTGGCGCCCATTACGCCTACCGGTTTGTGGTTTGAAGATTTATTGAAACTGGGTTTGATTGGCGGATGGTCGACAAACACTGAAAAAAATATGGAAGAACGCAGGGTTAGAAAAGAATACCTTTTGCAGTGGGGCTATGGTGACAAACAGAAAACCAACTCTATTCCACGGCCATTTACAACAGAGGTAAAGGGTGTACTAACACAAGGTACATTTATTGTTAAGATGCAGTCAAGACTTAAAAATTCAATATTTAGATTAGATCCTATCGTTTCGGCAACTACTTTCGGCCTAGCAGTGCTTGATATTATAACGACTACAGGAGCCAGGGTTAGTGAGGTATTGCAAATCCAAAATACTAAAGAATGCTTTATCGTTAAAAATATAATTGATGGTGATCAACGTATCACCAGATATCTTTTTAGAGTCATTCCTAAAGGGCGTACGGAACCTGAGAATTTCTACTTATCCAAGGAAACGGTAAAGACCATTGTAGAAGTGAAAAACATGTTAGCCAGGCATTATCCAAATGGTGAGATACCCTACATCAAATTCAATGGGATTACAGGACAACTCTTAGATCACGAATCTCCATATCTCTTTCAATATAATAATAGAGGTCTTAATAGACAAGATGTAACGGCCTGTATGAGGTTTTTGACGCATGGGATGGTCTTTCAAGATCAAGCTGGTAATCCTGTAAATCTCAAACCCCATTTGCTTCGCCATGCATTTGCAAACCACCTTCAACAGGTACAAAAAATCCCTTTAGATATTATTGCTTCCATCTTGCATCAAAAGGACCTTAAAATTACGGACTATTATGCGGAACCAACGGACACCCAAGTGGCAATTAAAACACATGATTTTCAAGAAATTATGGCTACCCATCTTGAGATAAACTCCTCTGTATTACGTGGTCCAGAAGAATTAGTTGAGGCATTGGAAGAAGCAAAAGAAAAAGTGGGCGTTTACACACAAGCATTGGGCGGAAGTTGTTCTATTGATGCAATATGCCCTGTGAAAATGGCTTGTGTAGGCTGTGGAGCAAAGGTTCCTGATCCTGATAAAAAACAAGAATTGAACGTGTATAAATCATGGGCAGAACAAAGTGTGAAGTTATGGGAAGATCAAAAACAGCCTCTTGAAGCCAATAAGATGAAAGTTGCAACACGAAATGCAGAGAAAGAACTATATGAAATTGAATTAATTGAGAAGTTTAGAAAGGATGAGCTATATGAGCCCGAAATACAGTATGGATTACAAACAACAGCAACGTCCATGGCTCAAAATCGCAAGAGAAAAAAGAGCGATAAGAACAATTAATTTAGGAATAAAGTCGATAGATCTTCTCCGATCTGAATCACAGGATATTTCTTTTGCAAATATCTCTAGGACATCAAAAGTTCTTGATCCTGAAGGAAAAGGAATTCATCCAAATAGTATACGATCTAATTCAGAACTATATGATTATTATAAAAAACACAGTAAAACATATAAAAAAGCACATGTCACACGTAGAAAAAAAGATATCACAGAAGATGGCTTGAAAATGGATTTCTCACATATCAAATTAGATAGGAATTTAAATACGGTTCGACTTCGTTATCAACAAATGACCAAAGATCAACTGATTGAGCGTCTTATAAGTGCCGAGCAGTATATTGCCCATTCAACCAAAGCATGGTTGGTGAAACAGTTTGAATCCTTCCCTAAACCATAGACAGATCACATTTGATCATTAAAAAACAAGCCGGGTAAACCGGGCTCGCTGGATATTATTCACCTGTATTTGCAAAATGCCTCAACCGGTGGTTTCAGCTGAGATGATGAATCAAACGGTTTAGGTTATACCTTTACGGAAAATTTATAAAGACTCATGATGCATAATTTAGCTAACGTCCAGTTAGTTCAATTGTAAGTAAGGATTATAGTAGTTACAAAAAAAACCGCCTTTTGGCGGTCTTTTCGTATTACTTTTTTTCTTTCACTTTCAAGAGTCGCAAGCTGTTAAGAGTAACAATCAAAGTTGCTCCCATATCGGCAAGAATCGCAAGCCATAGAGTTAGCCATCCGGGAACGATAAGCATTAACGCTAACAACTTAATCCCTAACGAAAAAGCTACGTTTTGTTTAATGATTGCCAGTGTTTTTTTGCTTAAACGGATTGTGTAAGGCAATTTTCTTAAATCATCTGCCATCAGTGCGATATCAGCTGTCTCAAGCGCAGTATCAGTACCTGCGCCACCCATTGCTATACCCACAGTTGAAGCCGCGAGTGCAGGTGCATCATTTACTCCGTCACCCACCATCGCTACATGAGAATACTCTCCCCGAAGCTTCTTGATGTAATCCAATTTGTCTTGAGGTAACAGTTCCGCTTTAATTTCTGCTACACCTAACTGCTGCCCAATTGCGTTAGCTGTCGCTTGGTTGTCACCAGTGAGCATGATTGTCTTTTTTACGCCGATAGAATGCAATTCATTAATAACAGCCTTACTCGAATCACGTACGGCATCGGCCACCGCAATTAAGGCAATGACTTCTTGTTGCGTCCCCAGCACCATTACCGTTTTCCCTTGAGTCTGAAGCATGATAATTTGTTCACGTATTGAACTGGATACCTCAGCTTCCAATTCATCAAACAGCTTAGGGCTACCAATATAATATTGCTGTTGTCCTACCGAAGCTTTGACGCCCTTCCCTGTGATTGATTGAAAGTAATCAACCGAAATCGAGAGGTCTGCACCCATTTGTTCCGCTTTGCGCACAATTGCTGATGCTAATGGATGTTGTGAACCTTTTTCAATTACAGCAGCAATGGAGAGCATTTCGCTCTCATTATGTTTCCCAAATACAACAATGTCCGTTACCTCCGGGAATCCTTTAGTAAGGGTACCTGTTTTATCAAATGCAACTGCCGAAATGCGCCCAGCCTCTTCAAGATGAATACCACCTTTAATCAGTACACCGTTTTTCGCTGCATTCCCAATGGCAGTAACAATAGAAATTGGCGTAGAAATGACCAATGCGCAAGGACACCCTACTACGAGCAATGATAAACCACGATATATCCAATCTCCCCAGTCCCCACCCAACAAAGGCGGAATAATGGCGATTCCCAAAGCCAGCACCATAATTGCAGGCGTGTAGTATTTAGCGAACCGGTCCACAAAAGCCTGAGATGGTGCTCGTTCGGCCTGCGCCTCTTCCACAAGATGAATGATCTTGGAGATTGTCGTATCTTCTACATGCTTGGTAACTCTGACTTCGAGCAACCCTTCCTCGTTTAACGTTCCGGCAAACACTTCATCGTCAACTGTTTTAGCAACCGGGACAGATTCCCCCGTAATCGCTGCCTGATTAAGCGTCGACGTTCCTTTTATTACAACTCCATCCATAGCCAACTTTTGACCTGGCTTGACGATCATTACGTCTCCAACTTGGATATCATCAACACTTATGGTCATTTCAGCAGTACCACGTCGAATCAGAGCTTCTTTGGGCGCAATATCCATAAGTGAACGGATCGACTGACGTGCCTTTTGCATAGAGTAGCGTTCTAACGCTTCGCTAATGGCAAAGAGTAACACAACAACAGCGCCTTCGCCCCATTCTCCTATAGCCGCTGCTCCAATAATGGCAACAGTCATCAGTGTGTTCATATCAAATTGCAGCTGAAACAAGTTCTTGATCCCTTTTTTAAACAGTTCATACCCGCCAATAATAATAGCGGCACCGAATGCCAATGCAGAAACCAATGCTTCTTCACCATAGTACGAGGCCAAGAAGTAACCTACCGCCATCAATAAAAGTGAGAGAAGCACGTTCCAATTCTCTTTCCAAAAAGGCTCTTTCTTTTCTATTACTCGTTGTTTTTCAGGCGTTATCTTTAAGTTTTCAAAAGCACCTGCCTTTTCCAACTCTTCTACGGTTGCATTCCCCATAACGGTTATTTTGGCTGCCCCAAAATTAACCTGTGCGTCTGTGACACCAGGGAGATTTTTTACGTTATTTTCAAATTTACCGGCACAGTTTGTACAGGTAAACCCTTGTACACGATAAACCTCTTTGTTACTTTTTTCTTCCTCATGTTGTTGCATGCGTCATCAACTCCTTACTATGTGTTGAAGCTAAATGAACTAATTGGCGTACATAATCATCTTCAAGTGAATAAAACGCCAATTTTCCTTCCTTCCTGTATTTAGCTACTCCAAGTTGTTTTAGCGACCGTAAATGGTGAGATGCGGTTGCAAGCGAAGACCCCGTAATGTTGGCCACGTCACATACACAAAGTTCATCTTCCTCACATAAAGCAAACGCGATTTTCATTCGGGTTTCATCGGCCAGCACTTTAAACATCTTGGCCATGCCCTGTATATCTTGGTTTTTTAATGCATTTTGCACTTTACGAACTTTCGGTTCGTCATAACAGTAAATTTCACAGCTATCCTTCATGTAGCACCCTCCCCTCAATCAAATTCGTGTTTGATTATTGTTACCATATCATATTATGATTATTCAATCAAACGGAAGTTTGATTGACGTTGCAAAGAATGGCCTACATTAACTCAATTGAAGGAGGATAACTATGTACGATGTGTTAGTTATTGGTGCAGGACAAGCAGGATTAGCCGCAGGGTATTACTTAAAACAAACCGGTTTAAGCTTTATGATTCTGGACTCTGCATCATCAATAGGGGATTCTTGGCGACGCCGCTACGACTCGCTGCATCTCTTTACACCACGTATGTATGATGGGTTACCTGGCATGCCGATAGATGGTGATCAGAATGGACTGCCGAGTAAAGATGAGATTGCAAACTATCTTGACTCCTATGCAAAAAAAATGGATCTCCCCTTAAAACTGAAATGCACTATTAAACGACTTTGGAAGGATGGTAACTTTAAAGTAGAATCAACAGAAGGTATTTTTGAGGCTCGTAACATCATCGTTGCAACAGGCCCATTCCAAGTGAAAAATACTCCGTCCTTTTCCAATTCATTATCAGAGAATGTTACCCAGTTACACTCTTCAGAATACTTAAACCCAGATCAATTGAGCCCAGGAAATACGGTAGTTGTTGGTGGTGGCAATTCGGGTGCTCAAATAGCAGTGGAGTTGGCAAAAGATCGAGATAAAAACAAATCTGTATACATATCCGTAGCACGTGATATTACGTTCAAGCCCTTATATATCATGAATCGGAGCATTTTCTGGTACTTTGAAAAACTTGGGTTTCTTCGTGCCAATACTCAAGGTCCGATTGGAAGATGGATAAAAAATCAGCCTGAGCAAGTATATGGATTTGAACTGAAACAACTGATTAAAAAGGGGAAAGTACAAGTTTCTTCTCGTGCAATGAACGCTAGTGGCAACCATATAATATTTGAGGATGGGACCCAGATACAGGTAAACAATGTTATCTGGGCTACTGGATTCAAGCGAAATGACCATTGGATTGATATTCAGGATGCATTTGATTCGCTCGGTCAAATTCAACATAATGAAGGTGTTTCCCCGGTAACAGGGTTATACTATGTGGGCTTACCATGGCAAACTTCTAGGGGTTCAGCCTTATTGGGTTGGGTAAAATATGATGCGCAAAGAATTGTACATCTAAATGTAAATTCTAATTAGAAAATGCTACTGTTTGTGGAGATGTATATGTATGGAATTATCTCTGTTGTATAAACGGAGTTTTGCTATTTCAACTGTGATGACTACGTTAATGCTTAGTAAGAACTCTCCGTTTGGAGAGTTTTTTACTTCGCGGATTTATAGTTATAAAATGTTATACATCTTATAGATTGATAGATCACTTATCTTCTTTTATAGATTTTGTTGACATTTAATAAAAAAAACCAACAGATAACACAACCATCCTTTGAGTGCTAAACGCGGCGCGAAATGCCGGTTTGGTTTGTATGGTCTCTGATCGGGCATTAAACGTGCTATATGCCATTTTTTTAGACTTGGTCCAAGAAGGTAATAGTCCCCAATAAAACCCATCCAGTATTCGTTCTGATCCTTCAGATTTAACTCCAGCAATGGTTTGAGTCGGAGCGATATTGTATCGGGGTTTATGTTCATACAAGATTTTGTTCAGCTTGTAACCATTAAGGATTTCTTCAAAATCTGCTGCCAGTGTAAAGCGCCCACACATACGATCATCTCCCTTTATTAGTCTCTTTGTTCTGGTACTTCATCTAATTTTACCATATTGGATTCAAAGCTATATTTTACACATAAAATATTGGTAATAAAACTTAGTGTTCCATCTTCAGGTGCCATTTTCATGTTATGAAATGCCCTATTAATTTGTATGTAATTTAACTGGTAAACAGCGACAGCTTACCGTTTGGGATTCTTTAATCCGTAATTCACCTGAGGGTGCCCACTTTTCTTCGTCTGATCATTATACTCATTAATAATTCTATCCAGACGCTCGGATTGCTTTATGACTAACGGATGTCCTAAACCATGGGTTTCATATAAATTATGTAATTTTTGTCGCTCTGTCTCTAAGATTTTATTCTCATTAGAATGATTATTCACAGTATCACACTCCCATACTGTAATATTTTATCTATTTATGAAAAAGTTTAGAAATTCAAATGTAAATCATAATTTCAATATAAAAAGACACCCTATGGGTGCCTTCGATAGTTTAGCGAGTTTTTACCAGCCGCCTGAACCATGACTATTTGTAGTGTTTATGATTGGTGGCGGTGGTGGAACTTCTTCTGAAGCAAAGGCTGTAATCGGTAGTGCCATGATAACCAAACTGAAAACCAAGGTGAGCAGGGACATCTTTCTCTTCATGTCTATATACCCCTTTCGTATTTCATCATGATAGTTGAATAGCGATGTAAGGAAGTCTCGTCTATGGTGTGACGAATTTTCTCAAACATACATATATTCCTGACCATACATGCGGTATTGTTAATTCTAGCTGATATTGCCAAACTCTCTAGGATAAAATTAATACCAACTCTGTACTCATCCTTTTGAATGTAATAAGTAGCGACATCAGCTAAGAAATTAGCCAGACCATCATCTATGATTTCAGCTGTATAGCTCCCTACGTGTCCGTTTTCGTTGATTTGGTTGAAAA
Organism: Paenibacillus sp. CB74; assembly: GCF_055687625.1. Lineage (NCBI taxonomy): Bacteria > Bacillati > Bacillota > Bacilli > Caryophanales > Paenibacillaceae > Paenibacillus > Paenibacillus sp. CB74. Next base: position 211,205 of record NZ_JBVMUS010000002.1, read on the forward strand.
TAACTTGCTCAAATTGATGGAGAATTTCATCTATATTAATTTTATATAATTGAGCTGCCTTCACAATCTTGAAAAGTGCACGTAATATTTCAGCTTCATTCGAGCCAATATAAGCGACATACTCATGTAGCACACTTACTTCTCCAGACATTAGTCTGTATAAATAGCGGTTTGCTTTGGCCCATTCTGAAAATTGTGATTTGGTAGCAATAGCAATATCATCCGTTTCAATTATCCATGCCTGATCCTCGTAACGTGAGACATAATTCAAGGCACTCTCAAAATCATTTTTCTCTTCAGCTATGGTACCAAGAATTAGATTTGAATATAAAATGTAACCGAATAAGGGTTTCGCTGGTTTCGATGTCTGATGGTTTTTCTGAGGTTTTTTATGTTTATGTTCGTACAGATTCGTTGCAATCCGTTCCATTTCTTCTGCTAAGTACTTTGCTTTGTCCCACTTATGCAGAGACATGAGCAGGTTTATCAAATCCTTTAACGCATCCAATTGTTCAGTCTCACCTAACCTCTTTATGTAAGGTTCGAACAGCGCAGCAAATTCCAAGTTCATCTCCTGGTTATCTGTCAGAGAGTATTTAAATATTCTATACTGACAGGTAGCCAAACGCTCTGCATGCTGATATCTCTCACTTTCGGCTATTCTTTTATACATAACTAGAGCAGCCTCTTTATATCCCTCATTGTCAAGGTGTTCTGCAACCTCAAACAGTATCGGTGAATAAGCAAGATTGTCCGTTACGATGACGGCCACCTGATCAAGACAGTCCAATTTGTTTAGTTCAGCGCATCTGATAATTAAAGGTTTCCACCTTCTCCAATTCGATGTAGTTTCGCTAATGCATTCACTAATATAATTATTGTATAGCGCCCCAGGTTCCAATTTCATAGCTGCCGTAATCACATCTAGAACACGGACGGACACTGGAATGACACCATTAATTATTTTACTTAAGGTCCCAGAGTTAATCCCGGCGGTTTCAGCAAAATGCGAAAGTACAATGTCATTGTGATGTATGTAATCGAACAGTTCTGATCGGATCGTTTTGGATTTCTGTTCCAAAATAAATCATCCTCCAAATCGGAAATTTACCCTAAACCATTCTATCTTGGTTTCCAGGTAAGACTTTGTCTCATGTTGGTAAAAGTAGTCTCAATTAATGTTACAACCGAAGAAACTGGATTTATGAATATTTAGTCTGTCTCATTTGATAATATAGGTTGTCTCATTCGATGATATAACTAGTCTCGATTGATGATATAAGTATCGGCGGATTTTTATTTGTATAAAAACAAGAGAATTTAATTAGACGATTAACAGAACTTGAGAATATATTTATCCTTTATCCCCGTCCTGACAGGGTTTCCGCGTATTATGTTGTCTCATTTTATGTTATAAGTTGTCTCATTTGATGATATAACTAGTCTCAATTGATGATATAATCCACATCGTCTCACCCAAAATTTTCAATATAACCTCTTATATAGAAATAATATGTAAAAGTTAACCAGCGGTCAATAGATGAATAAGATTTTTATCTCTTAAAAAAATCCATTCAATTAAAAGATGAACATAAAGCTAATAATTAATTCTATATCTGAAGTATGTCGAAATGGTATAAGAATAACGAAGACATAACATCTTATGAACATAAAAACACAGCAAAAAGAACACTCACCTTTAGTTCAAGGGAGCATTCTTTTTGCTAGCAGCTTCTACATCACTATTATATGCCAATTACGATGAATACATACCTAGCTTGAAACCAGAATGTTCAACTTACAATAGAATAAATCAAAGTAAGGATAAGGCCTAGAATCATTAGTTCCATGAAAGTTAGGTTGACAACACCGATAAAGATAAAACCAAATCTGTTTTTTGGATGCAAAACTAAGTCAAGAATCTTCTCCCCAGCGAGTCTGCAATCTAATAGAGTTATAATTTTCATTTCCCGCAGCTCTATGATTTTAGCCATGATCATAGGCTCTAAATCATCGTTTTTCATAAAATCTCGAATTACCGACTCTTTTGCGTCTTTTGTGCGTTGAATATGTCTACCAATTTGATAGCTAGTTGTAGATTTTTTTCTCCCTATCTCATCCGTTACTAAAGTGATATCCATGCCGAGCCGAGTCATTCTATGCAGCTGTAAATTCTCTTTTCTTTCTTTAAGGTAAGTTCTAATCATACTATCCCCACTCTCTATTTGAATTGTTATGAATTACGCACATGGCAGCTTTCCAGTAGCCTAGGTTCTTTACTATGGTTCTGCTAGAAGGAAGTCTTTTATCATTTCTGGCCTTCAGCTCATCTTCTCGGTAGTTTTCATATTGAATCACGGTGAACCAAGATCCGTAATAATCTGCAGCTGCTCTCAATGCATCAACACAATTCTTAGCTGAATACAATCGGTTATTCATTTTGTTGATTTCATACACCGGCGTTCTTTGCGGCTTCGTTTCTCTGCAATGTTCTTTTTTCTCGTACGGTAATATTTTTGGAGCGGTTGCGAGAATTCGTAGAACAGATGTGTTAAGACTCGCTTTACCTTTCAAGAAATTCATAACATGTTCTTGGGTTTGTGATTTAACCACTGTATCTAAGCACATGATCAAGCTATAAATGAGCTCATTTTTTGACTCCACTAACTGTATGATCTGATCTGATAATTCTATTGAGTTTTCGTAAATTGATTTAGCTGTGTATAGATAATCCATTATTACGTCAATAGTATTCATAATTCTCCTCCTCAGAGTTGATTTGTACAAAAAAAAGCACCTCGCACAGACAGAAATAGTTCTGAATGTACGAGGTGCTTCCTCGCTTTATGTTTTATGTAATTTGGTACTAACATTGTATTAAAATCGAGGGCAGGTGTAAAATCTACTCCTTTATTTTTTTCAACAGTTGCGAAACATACCCTTGAGTTATATTCAATTTCTCTGCAATATCCTTTTGCTTCATTGCAGGGTTGTCCTCTAATAGCTCTACAATTTTATGTTTGAGAAGCACTGGGGCTGCAATATTCATTTTATTCTGTTCTTGTTTCCCTTCTAAAGTCTCTTCATTGAATGATACTGCTAATACCTTGAACATCTGACTTACTCGTGCAATGGATACATCTAAAGCTTCAGCTATTTCCTTACGGGATATATCCGGACTCGCTCTTAATAAGTGTTGAAGTTGTTCCCACTTTATGCTTCGTTTCCTGGTCATTTTTTTATCTTCTGACTTCTCATGAATGCTTTCATTATCAACTCCAGAAACAAGAGATCTCGCACAATCTTTGCAAACCAATTGTTCTTTAAACATGCTGAGATCTTCTGCAGCAGCACAGAATAAACAACTGGTACTTCTAAATTTTCTTAGCACTACAAGAGAATTATCAGTATCATGAAAATACTCGATGTCATCTCTAACCTGTATATCCAATGAGTCTCTAAGTTCCTTAGGTAAGACAATACGTCCTAATTTATCTAAATGTCGTACTATACCAATGCTTTTCACATAATCAAGTCCTTTCTAGTGTTTCCTATTAGTAATTACTCGATTTTTGAATTCTATATTATTATTATAATATAAAATACGGATGGTGATAGTAGATGAGAACTGATAAAGATTTTATGGTACATATTGATTCGCACAACAGCCTTAGTGCTAAGTATTTAATAAATGTTTCGAGGAGTTCAATTGAACAGAAGTCATTTGAATTTTTGAATCAAAGTATCGATTTTTTATTGTCACAAGGATCGGATGCATTCGCTTCAACGATTGTCATGTTCGATGGGTACAATGACACTTCTGAGGAAATATACGAAATTCCTGAGGTACGCAATTGGGTGAACGATTTACTCTTAGCACATCCCTACTTCATATATTTTGCAAGTAGATCGACAGACACTCACTTAGACCTACTATCATGCGTGGGGGACATCGCTATAAGATATCAAGGTGAGAAGACCCTTTCTCCTAGAGAATATGCGCGACTTGGAATTGATCCCCTTACAGAAGTGGAAAGGAAACAATGGACCATATCTATCAATGAAATTTTGTATAAGCGCATGGAGTTGGCTCTTCGACTGCTGGGCACCAGGATTGATGATCCCCAAGGGACTAATGAGACTATCACCATGCTTGCTTACTTCAAGGATAGACAATAGCCTGGCTAGTTGCATTCTGGTTCATGCTTATGACTTAACTCATTCAGCTCATTGAATACTTACTTAATGTATCGATGAGCTCACAGTCTCTCTCCATATATACATCTTTCACACTCCAACCATGAGAATAACATATAACTTGTCTAATAGCTTTTGCTGTTATTTTAGAGCACTACACTGTTTTTATTTGTATTTGAACCTCGCATTTATTCTGATGCTTTTTAAGATCCTCCATGATTGTCTTCAATTGAGATAGTACTTGTTCTACTTCATACACTCCTGAAAGATTGTAGACATAAGCAGAGTTGCTATCACCTGCTATGAGATCGTCTAAAGACAATACCAATGCTGATTCATCGTTTTGGTATTCCTTTGTTGGATTTACGTTATCATCCAGCAAATCGTTTAGTGGGATTTCTAATTGTTCCAATATATCATTAAGTTCACTTGAAGTTTGAACGGCCCATACTTTCATTATGTCCTCTAAAAAGAATAACTCATTCCACCTGGACCAGCATTTTACGCGTATATCTTTGGGTAATTGTGAAAGATATGAGGCTGGAACAATTTCCTCATAGACATTATAATTTGGACCATCATTTGTTTTTGTGTATTCTCTCTGATCTGCCTTGCTCATCAAGTGATAGGCAGTGACCATGCCCCGTTTGCCACTTTTCACCCGTCTGAATGAACTGTTTGCTGTTTGCTTTTTTCTATAGCTGTCATCCATAATAATTTTTTCAATATTTTCTGACACGTCTATTCCTCACCCCTAAAAAATGACTTCTTTTGAATAGATTCTTGTATTCAAATTAACTGAACTGTAATGTCGTCTATATATAGATCTATGCACTACTGCTAAAGCATTCTCTACGTAGAATCGAATTATTAATTGTCAGATTAACATATTTCCCAGACATCGAGTAGCAAAGTCAAAACACCTCTACAATGCTGGCTTTCTACACTCAGTTACTTATTTAGCGTGTCTACTGGCTCTCAAAAAGTATGGAATTTTAATTTCAATGCTCAAAATAAGACATATGTAAAAAATCGTAGAGACAAAAAAAGCTCAAAATCATCTCCTTAGATCCATCAAGGGATATTTTGAACTTAACTTATTTATTACACTGAAATAGATGTACAAAATTCTTCAAACTTCGGTGATCGTAATTTCCCTTCTTTAGTAAAACACTGAAATTTAATTTTACAACTTATTAGCGGCTCAATGTACAACCAACCTTTATTTTCGTGCTTAATGAGTTGTTTAGACACCTGGTTAAACGCCCGTAGGACTTCAGTACTTGGCGGGAACTCCAACATCCCTACATATCTTCCATCTACAGATAAACCCCATCCGAAACCGTCTTTAACCCTTACGGATGATACTTGGCAAATTATAGACTGATACGCTTTGATCTTAACCATATTCCACGAACGTGAGTTCAAATTAATTGGCGCATCCGGATTATACTGAATAATCCCTTCTTGTCCAAGCTCCTTGGCTTTCAAAAACAACGCTTCTCCATCGTCATATAAAGGTGTAATAGAAAGTGCTTCGGTATTCACTACTACTGCCTTAAGCAACTCTCTACGCTGCATGAAGGATTTATTCAACGTGGGTTTCCCGTCTAGATATAGTATATCCCATACTGGAAAGTGAGCTCGTAAGGTTTTTGCTATTTGTTTAACAGCCGATTCTTTTTTTGTATGAAATCTAGTCATCGCGTCATCCCACCACAGTTTTGGAGGTTGATCCTTAGCCTGTGTTAGATCAAAAGCTATACATTCACCATCCAATATGGCGGTCTTTACGGGAAGATTAATTGTATTCAGTTCTGGAAATCTTGATGTTACCTCAGTACCATGCCTTGTAAAAGCTCTCACCTTACCGTGGTCATAATGTATGATAATTCTAAATCCATCCCATTTTAAACTTGATTTGAAATTTTTTGCTATCTGAGAGGGAAGCAACGGATGAAGGAGCATGGGTTTTAACGGTTGATTTAACATGACAATCCCCTCCATAAAAGACCTTAACATGGGGATCAGTTAAAAGGTATATGGAACCGTTGGAACATCTGAGAATTATGTGCAATTCTTCACGTACAGTAACGGAGATAACCTAAATGGATGAAACTCATGGAATCTGGTCATGCAGCAGCAGAGCGAACTTTGCTTAAGCAAAAAAAAGTCCCTTGATGTTCTCAAGGGACTTGGTCTATGCATCCTTACTTAATATTTCAATTAACTTAGTTCTTGACTCATAAACTGATCTCTATAAGCGTCTGCAACAATGTTTATACGTGTGATAATTTTGTTTAAATTGGCGTCGCCACCTGATGTGAAATAATCGGTTTCTGAAATACCGACAATGAACCAATCTGCTGCCCATTGCAAGAAATCATCTACACTCACACCATCAGCGACTGCAAAAACGGCTGAATACAACAAAGATACTTTAAGTTTGTTAGAGAATAACTTTTTAACGATTTTAGGTTGATATTGACTTTGAGCAGCTTCATAGACTTGCTCTAAAAAGTCAGACGCACCTTCAACTAGTAAAGACGTATCATCAGAAATCTTATTTTTGTAAAGCATTTCTTCAATAGTATCTTGGTTCAGTTTTGTGTTATTATTCGTTTGCACAAGGGCCATTACAGCTAAAACAGGCTCCATATGTTCCGATCTATCTGTTTTTGATACCTTAAAACCTACTTTGGAGAAGTTCATTTTCAAATACTTGTTAACTGTTAGTTGGATTTGTTTCGTCATATGGGGTTTCTTCAATTCTGATTTGTTATGTGCTTCATAGTTGTTCCAACGATAATATAGCTCATCTTTTAAATTGTCATCTATATCATATAAATACACGTCGAATTGATAACCTAGAATCCTTCTTTGTAACATTTTAGGCAGATCTTTAAAATACAGACCCGAGATATCGATAAGTACTCGTTCACCTTCATGCTCCCCAAAAATATAAGTTTCTTCTTCTAGGGACCATAGGTTCTTTATGTAATCTCGGTTGCTTGTAATTCGTTGATTCCCCTCTATTACATTACGATATAAGACTTTATTAATCGACTTTTTCTGTGCTTTGATCGGACCTAAATCAATACTCATACAAATAGAGGAGATCGCTTCAGATTTTTTTCTGAGTGACCATGCTTTTTCTCCACGTTGAGATGGATCCTCATGTTTAAACTTAGAAGGACGTTCCATATACTTTTCAAGTGTGTAGCTTTCGCTTGAGAAGTCTACGCCGAACAGCCAATCAATGTCTTCTATTTCACCGTTTACCACTTTTTCTTCGTCTGCCATAATCACAGATGCATCAACTATCAATCTATCTGGATATTTCTCTGGAGTAATCATGTAATCATCCTCTTCCTATGAATAATGGGTTGTGACTTACAAACATTTTAACTGAAGTGCAAAAAATAGAGTAGTCATGTGCGTTTTCAGATTCTAAATACTTAGGCCCTCATCTCCTGTTCAATTAAAAGTAAGCAAAAAAACACCAACTCAAACAGGGTTAATTGTCCAAAATGAACAGAAAACTCTGATTGAGATTGGTGTCATGAACTGGTAGTATCGCTTGATGCCACCTTGAAATAATAAATTAATTAATAAGAAAATTATAATATCTTATAGGTGATGTGTAAAGTATTCAAAATAAGCTGTTTTGAAGATTAACTTGTCCAAGTTGCTCTTTTATAGCTTTGGCCAATGCTAAGCCAACATTATGTGCCACTCCATTACCGACAGCTCGATATTGATGGCTCAAGGGTACCGTATCTGGAAACACATAGCTATCAGGCGTTCCCATGATACGAAGACACTCCCTGACCGTTAATCGTCTGTTTTCGGATGGATGCAAAAACTCGCGACCATCTTTGGCTATATGTGCTGTAAGTGTTGGTGATTCCCTATACCAATCCAATCTTCGCATTCCACGAAATTGCTTTCGCGGATTCATCATGACATCTTTGATCCGTTCAGGACTTGGACTTGTCCATGTGGCGAGATGATTTGGGATTTCTCCAGAAGCTGGCGGTAAATCACCAATCGCATCATATACAGTTTTACTTATGCTGAGAACCTCACCAGGGAAGCGAAACGTAAATCCTAAATCTTTTCTGACACCAACTACAAAGACACGATGTCTGTCTTGTGCTGTATCATAATGACATGCGTTTAGTATCTGCCAATTCACATTGTATCCAGATTGTTTAAACATGGACAACATTTTTTCAAAGGTAACTTTGTGCTGTCTCATTAAGCCTATTACGTTCTCAAAGAGAAAAACGGGAGGACGATTAACTTTGATATGCTCAAAATATGTCCAGATCAAAGCCCCGCGTTCGCCTTCTTCTCCTTCGTTGTTTCCTATTGATGAATAGTCTTGGCAAGGCGGGCATCCCACGTAGATATCTGCGTACGGGATATCAGCTGATACAATCTGATTTATATCCCCCACATGAATGTGATCTCCCACATTTGCTCTATAGCTCTCTGCTGCTGCGGGAGTGACTTCATTCGCCCAGATGATTTTCAACTCATTCATCAAACTATAATCAAGTAATCCAGCACCTGAGAAAAAAGATGCTACTGTCAATTGTCCATCAATATTTGGCATTCATTAGCCCTCATCTACTTAAAGCTCACTGGCTTTAAGCGAGGACAACCTACGGTGAAATACGTTAGGGACGTATTTTGCACTTACGCCATACGTTCAAGGCCCTAGAATGGCGTTGCAAAGGTTTTGTGGGGTACTAAAGAACGACAGTACTGTTCAAGAATATTTCTATCTCTTACCGTGGCAAGGAACAGTCTGCGAATCCCCCAACCTGTTATACAGGGAATGCCGTGTTTTTCTTCTTCTCTCTTGCCTCTCGGATATTGTGTTGAATCTCAAACCAACTGGTATCTCGATATCTCTCGCGATCTTCAGCTCCACAATCGTAATCTAACATCTTATAGCAACCTTCAACTTGATGCATTTCGCACTCAAAACAGTATTGAGATTGAAATTTGTTGGCTGCTGATAGACGTATAATGTACGTTTTATCTAGAGATAAGCAGCCAATGAACAACCCACCTTTTAGGATCGATTGAGCAGGAACAAGTGACCTTGGGAAAACCAAGACCCACTCGTCATCACAATATTCAAGCGATTCACTTACAGGTACCGGTCGTTTACGGCCGTCTAATAGAACCTTGCTATAGAGCAAGGTTTTATCCGTTCCGTTTAACGATACGTAGTAATATTTCCTCGGTTCATGAATAAATTGTTGCATCAAGTGATGCTTCTTCCCAAAACTGTTCACGTGGACATGTTTAGGTTGGGGCCTCGCCATGGGACACCTCTCCCTTCATGCACTCGTTATAACGTTCGGAATAGACAGAATCATCGAAGATGTGAGCCCAAAAGAGAAGCTCAAGAGTTTCGTCCTCTTGTCTCCCCTTTTTCATTTGCAAGTCGTACATCATCTTTAAATAGCGATCTTGTTTCATCAGCGCTCTCATTGCGGAAACATTAAAACTAACTTCAGTCATATCAATCACATCCTACTTCTATAAATATAAAAATGCACTGAAGAACCGATTATGGCTCCAAAGTGCATTTTTTCGTGAATCTATTCTCAGATATTAGTAACTAGCCTCGAAACGAGAGAAACGTAATTTGAACAATTCCAGTTCTTCGACTGTCAATTGATCATCATAGGCTCGTATTTCCGATTCATATTCACTCATCGGCTGATTGATAAATTCAAATAAGGCCACAACCAGATCTTTAGCATTTTCAGTAGGTACATTAACAGTCAATGTTTCCACTTTGATATATTTATTGATTTCATCAAACTTGTAGATGGCATATACCTGATTGTGATCTGGATTTTCCGTTAAGGAGACATTAACTAAAAATAGTGTTGATACAGCAAAATATTTATGGGGAATCTGTGTCTCCGTACGAAGTTTATTTGCAAGCGCCGTGAGCTGCTCGTAAACCTCCTGGTCTACGACTCCCAGTCCGCTGCAAGTTTTACAATCAAAAGTTTTCCTAACACAAATAGGACATTGAATTAATTTCTTCATGAGATCACTCTTTTCATTTAGTAGTATGTGTTCTAATAATAGGTTTTGTTAATCCAACAAGACTTTTCGTCCGATTGAATAAGATTCTTTTAACTTCTCCATTGCTTTCGTAGTGACTTGATAGCTATACCAACCAGTCTGTCTCTTGTCTAATGGAGCATGGGTACCGCTTAAGATACAGAGGAATTTAACACCCCGATTAGTTTGGAGTTTGAATGGGCTACTCACGTAGTAGTATTTTCCAATAAAATCGGCTTCTAATTGTGTATTAACAGGTCGATCTCCCATCTCAGGGTAAGTAGGATGCATACCTTTTGGAATCTTTTCAGCAGGAAAATCAATAATTTTAGACATATCTTTCACTCCCTTATGGTTTTTAGACATAAAAAAACACCTACAGGAAATCAATTAAGGAGGACCTTAATGAAATCACCTGAAGGTGTGTTTTATATCAAGTATGACTCGTACCGCTTGGTTGAGTCTTGTGTATAAGAAATTGTATTTTCTTATTATAGAACTAAACTAGTCGGTTGTCATCTCTGTGAATAAAAATACTGAAAGTTGAGTCATTGATTAAATTTCATCTTATAACGTTGACTCATAGACCGTGACCTTTACAAATTTGCCTAGACCTAATTCTTGGGATCACGAGATAAAAATAATAAAGCAAGAATCAGAACAAATGCAGTAAGCGATAGTAAAGGAATCGTGATAAATCCGAGCCAGTTGATATAGTCTACACTGCAAGGCACACCAGCTTCACAAGGCAGTACACGTCCAATACTAGCGATCTTCTGACCGGCATAATGATAACCAGCAATCAGGAACCCAACCACAGCTAATAAGACACCTGGTGTTGCATATTTACGGTCTTCCTTCAATGCAGCATACCCCAAAATAATGGTTAAGGGATACATACAGATCCGTTGTAGCCAGCAAAGTTTACACGGTTCGTAATGCATAATTTCACTGAAAAAAAGACTCCCCAATGTCGCAATGATTGAAACAAACCAAGCAAATAACAAACCATATGATCTAAAAAAGTCTCTCATCATGAATCCCCTTTTTCTTGGCCATTGATTGCTTTCTGGATCTCCTCTTTGAGCTGGACATAAGTTAGTCCTCCTGGTTGAATGGCGATACCATTCACAACAAGTGTCGGGGTTTGTTTAATTCCCAATTCACGCGAAAATGCTAGATCCTCCGTGACCACTTTGCTATAATCTCCATTTTCTAAAGCCGTATGCATATCCGTATAATCTACATTAACACCGGCCGTTTTAGCCAATTCAACTAGATAATCAATTGTTGCCCAATTGGTAGACTCAGATTGTTGATTTTGATAAATCGTTTCGAAATACTTCCAGTAGTCTGAAGGGCTTTTTGCGAGTACATATTCCGATGCTTCTGCAGCAGTTACGGAGTCCGGACCAAGGAACGGGAAATTTACAAATTTGAAGTTGGCTGTACCTGGTTCAACAAAATCTTTTATAATCATTGGATATATATTTTCTGCAAAGAACTGACACCCTGGACATTTAAAATCACCGAATTCAACGATACTGACAGCGGCGTTTTCGTCACCTTGAACTGGCTGTTTAGTTAAGTGTTCTACTGCAGCCTCATTCAGGGTGATTGGTTTAGCTGCACCTTCCGTTTTGGATGTTGCAAATGCGATTAGAAATACAAGAACCATTAAACTTGAAAAACCCATCACCGCGTGTTTAACCCCTTGCTTATTTTTCTTCTTTTTCTTTGTCGTTTTCATATTATATCCTCCAATAATTTTGATGATTTAGATTAAACTCTAGGTTAACGAATGGCTGGCTTACTTTCCCTCCTACTCTCTTCTTGCATTTGAAATACTCGCGACAATCATCCTTATAAAAAAAGAAGCATCAGTGAAGATGCCCTAGGGGCATTCACCGGTGCTTCCGGTTGTATACGTTATAAAACGAACGCTTATAAAAGGAATTTCAAGTCGTGATTTTCTTATTATAGGGGATGCTCTGATTATCGAGTAATAAAACTGAACGGTTTTGTTGATAAAAATTTATCGACTGGCTGTAAGAGCCAAATCGTCGCTTTATGTATGAAAGTGATACGCTACCACCTAACTGAGCATATTCTCTAGCTGTAGGGATACGTTTATTCTTGTGATAAAGGACATCCATTTTTGCTAAAAAACCTTCTTCCGAGTCTAGAGAGTAATTCTTTGCAAAATAGCTGTCCGAATAGAAGTTGCTCTCTTTTATCTCGTAACCTTTACTTCTGATTAACATGTAAAAACTCATTCTCACAACGGATGGAAAGTTAACCTCAGATGAGTTCTTATATCGAGCTTTTACTTTTGCTTGTGCTAAATGAGCCACATCGGTAAGCAGCTCAGGATCGACCATAACAGACTTGCGAACTAAGGGGAAATCTAAGGCAAACCTCTCTTTTAGATGATAAGAAGTGATACGCCTATTGATCTCATACGGGACGTCCCAACTCGGTTCGTCCAACAAAAGCGTGCAATAGTTATCCAGCAATGTAGGTATCGTTTCTTTAGATCTCTCACTATGTTCTTGGACCTGAGTCCAGAGTGATGGAAGTATTCTTGTAATCAATTCCTTTTTCATCTCTTAATCCCAGACTTCTACAGGAGTGTCACTCATCCAAAACTGTTTTCTTAGAGGGGTAGATTTAGAGGCATTTTTTTGATTCAATATAGTATTGCCTTCATTCTGGTCGGAATATGACTTTTGGCCAGAAATAGAACGATCAGTCTTTATCTGGTCAGATGGAGTACCCCCTTGTTTAAAAAGTTGTATTACATTGTTAGAATTACTAATCTTTTTTTGATTAATGGCATTCATTATATTACCTCCCAATATATTATTTTCTCATTCGTTTTCAAATTGTCATTGAATTTTAAGGATTACATTCCTTGCAAAAGAAGCACTCTTCTCCATCATGTTCTCTATAGTGAAATCTTCATTTTCTTTGCCGGTTTTCAAGTTAATTTTACGACCGCAGCATGAGCACTCTTTTGTGAATGGCCCCATATTTTAACTCACCCTCTCCTACTTAATCTTATTACGATTTTATTAATGAGTAACTATTTATATATTATAAAAGTGACTTATTACGCTGTTATAATACTGTTCAGTTTGTGATTCGATTTGTAAACTGCACTCAATCACGTTTCAGATCAATCTAATTACATACTCAGAATCTTTTTCTGACGAAATCTGGAACATGATCGTCACAGTACATAACCTTCCAACTGATCTTTTGAAGTTGTTCTAACTCTTCATTTGTCAATAATCTGTTGCAAGATTTACATGGGATGTTCGTGCCCTCTGTCAGATTTTTTTTCGACTCATGCTCCTCACCTTCATTTTCAATTAAATAACCCCACTCACGATATTGGGCCAGATCCTTCCACCCTGCTTCAAAGGTATTCAATGCATCAACTAAAGCTCTTCTGACAGCAGCTTTAACTGTACCCTCAAAATCATGAATTTTCCGAGAATCTTTTATGTAAGAGAAATTTTGAAATCCCATACCTTCATTAGATGTATTCATAATTTGCAGCTTGCCTCTCATTTCGAGCTTCATTTGCTCAAGATGATAGATTGGTTTTTCCGTAGTCACAGTCCAACTATAAAAACCACCGGCTGCTTTGTTTAATCTTTGAATGTATGCCTGAACCGGTATGTGCGCGCTTTTATTACTATCATTTTTTTTCTTAACTGTGCCACTTGGAAACGGCTCACATAACACATTCATGATCTCTTCATATTTATCCGTGTACTCTTTGTAGCTTAATGGTTCCAAAATAGGGAATTGTGTCATACGATAATCTCCTTCACGTTCATGTCGCCAGAAAACACAATAGCACAAGAATAATTTACCATTAAATGAGTAATAAGTATAGTCAAAAAAAGGTCCGACATCGGACCTCTCATTAAACAATTACAACATAGTCGTTAATATCGGCACAACGTATGCCAACCCTAACACAATGGGACTGAAGATCATCATTCCTATCCCCAACCGTTTTCGTTGCGGATTTTTCCCCGCCACGGATCGCATAAGCATGCCCATATAAAACATAGTAAACACTACGGGTACCGAAACATACCACACACCCTTAAATAGATTCGGCCCAAGGATAGATGCACTATCGACCATACCAACAATATCATCATTTTTATCTACAACAGCTGGCGTTGAATTACCAAACATATGCGTGATTACAGGGAGATATGCAATAAGTAAAGCTCCGACTCCGAAGATGATAGCAAATATATATCCTCTTCTTTTACGTATTGGATTTTTACCTGCTGTCAAAAGAAAAAGCAATCCGATGATGAACAATACTGTAAAAACAGGGAGACCTACCAACTGTAATAAGCGAACTATTTGTTGTATGAGTACATAAAATCCGGAGAGTATGTCTTCCATTTTATTGATCCTTTCCTTCTCATATTTATGAGTCTGGTGCCCCTAACGTAGTTATGAACTCTACTTCGTCAACCTTCCACTTCTTAGCACTTTCCTCATAAACCATAATGGTCCGAACAATAACTTCCTGAGTACTGGCGATCTTGTTGAAAGAGGTTGTCAGACTAAACTGGTTCAAAAACTCAACCTTTTTTTCATCGACTACTATCTTAAACGGGATGTGTTTATCGAACCGGGAAGATACCGACATAGATTCATCCGTATCCTCAGGTAGTTCGATTCCTGCCGGCAATGTGGAGTTATATCCCTGCTCGGTCATAAGTGGCTTGATACCTTCGTACCTTTCTTTAATGGTCTTGTATGTGAAAAACTTTGTTAAAAACTCCTTATTGGCGAGTTCGACTGCTTCGTTCTTTGTTTGTTCTTTAATTTGTGAGCGGAGACCCATGCTGCTGGAGATCAATGCTACATTGATAACTAATGATAAAATGAGCAGAATATAGAACCATTTTTTCATTGGATTACTCCTTCATAATAAGATTGGATTGATTGGATTGATTCACTCGTCTTACTCCCAATAACTTATATTTTTCTTTCCATTTCGTAATGGAGAACTCAGCAACGCCTTGGTTGGCACCCACCGTGATGAACTTATTCTTACCGATATAAATACCTACGTGGCTCAACTCGGCTTTGTACGTAGACCAGAATAACAGATCCCCTACGATCAGATTGTTTATGTCCACTGCATCTGTTTTCTTATATTGCGCTTTAACATTTCCGTCTAGATTAAAACCTAGTTGTTTGAAAACATATGATACCAACCCAGAGCTATCGAATCCCCCTGCTTCCGGGGATTTCCCACCCCATTTGAAGGGTAAACCCATCTGTTTTTTTATTACCTGGTTTAATTCATCTGGATTCACCTGTGATTTTACCTTTAACTCCTGGTGTAGACTTTGTTCCGCCTTCATTACATCTTGTCCAGCTACAGGGAGCTGAGTTATTACGAACTGACTTGCAATCAGCGTTGATGCTAGGAAAAGAATTGAACTTGATTTCATAAATAAAACTCCTTTTCTATTTACTTCACGATCCGTCTGTATCCCAAGAATGGATAAATGCTGTTCCACCGTGATACAGATGAAATACTTAAACCTTTACTTCCGTTGGAATTGATAAACTTGTCATTCCCTAGGTACATTCCAACGTGTGATGCAGCTGGCTTGTATGTGGACCAAAAGACGAGATCCCCAGGAAGCGCTTTGGATTTATCAACGGCTGCCGTCTTGTTATATTGAGTTTCAGCATTCCCATAGAGATTAATTCCCAATTTATTAAAGGTATATTCGATGATACCTGAACAATCAAATCCCCCATGAGAAGGTTTACGGCCACCCCAGACATATGGCATGCCCATGTACTGACTCATAAGGTCAAGCGCTTGTTGAACATCGAAAATTTGTCCATCGGATGTGACGGTGAGATTAGTCCAATCTGAATAGTATCGCATTACATTATCAACGTAATTGACATCTCCATAATTATCCCAACCTTTTTTAGCTTTCCACATCTCCGAGAATGCAATTGCATTTTCTTTGGAGTACCCTCCACGTGCTTGCGCATAACTGATGAAGCCACCACCAAAATTGTATGCTTGTAGAGCTAATTTCGTATCACGACCCGCTGCTTTGAAGACATTAGCAAAGTGCTTCACACCATACATAATGGAGATCTCTGGGTCTGTAATGGTATTGGGTGGAAGGCCGAGTGACTCAGATGATTGCATTACATCCAAGGACATATTACCGCCTGATTCTTGTTGGATGACTGCTAGGATCAAATTAACCTGATCCTCAATCCCATTAATGATCGCATACTTACGGACCAGTGGTTCATATCGCATTACCGCCTCGGATACCTTAGCCTCTCCGATCATCGATAATCCCCCACCAATCGCACCGGCTCCACCATATAAATAGGGATTCCAGTTTTCATCAGCAGTCTGAATGAATTCGTAGAGTAGCTTCATATCATCTTTTTTAACCCCTTGCGCGGTTAAAATAGCCTGGAACAACGTCACATTGATATTTAAATGGGGCACGAAGCGATCATCCACAGTTGTATGTTCATATTGCCTATAATGCGTGGATGTGCAGTCGCCTCCAGAGCTGGTTCCAGTCTCTTCCCATTTGTCTGTTGGTGTGACTGATCCTCCTGGATAGTACCTTTTCAACTTATTAACGGTCATATCCCCATAATTGAGTGTCACTCCGGAAAGAACATCATGTGCTGGTCGCTTAAATGAATTAATGGTCGTTTCTGGACCAGTAGTCGTTGTATTCCCCTCTTCATCGGTACTTGTACAATACGTAATGGTTTTTGTCGTCTCTATATCATCCTTAATTTTGGTGAAATCGAAAGCTGGTTTAAATAGAGCCACCATTAATACCGGATTAAAATCACTTAAAGTGACCTTCTCTTCTTTCACAACCATTTGATAGCGAACGAGTGCTGTGGGTATACCCCAGCTTGGTTTCACTGTATTCATTAACTGTTCTTTCCATTTCGCGTCCGCTTCAATGTTCATAATCGGTGCAACTGATTTATCTGCTTCCTCTTTGAACCGTGTTTCGAACTTTATATCTCGTTCGCGATCCTTCTCACTTCGGGCATTCCCACCTAGGAACCAATCTGCAAATGGAATGGCTGCAAGTATTACGGCAACGATAAACATGATGAGTATTGCCCATCCAAGATACGTGCTAAAAAATGCAATAAGTGATTTCCCGATAGCCAGGCCCACTTTTTTCATAAAATCCATGGCCAGTTTTCTGGCGAACTTCCCTGCTTTTCCTATCAGTTTTCTCGCGCCCTTACCGGCTACCTTTTTGCCGGCATTCCCTGCGGTATCATTCACCATATCCTGACTATTCAATGAAAATCACACCCTTTATAAAGAAAGGATGGTTAGAGTAGCCAACCATCCTTACATAAGAATTAAAGTATCATTTTGTTTTTCGTTCTTGTTTTTTCATGCTTAACTTGGTTAGCCATACCCTCAAGCTTTTTAGCATGATTAGAAGGCGGTGAATATTGGGTGTTCGCTGACGTTTTTCTCGATAAGAAGTCAGCACCCTTATCGGACCAATCTCGTCGATCAGCACCCCGGATATTGTGCGAGAAATAGCTATCAGGAGACAATTTCGAAGCGTCCATCCGATTGTCTTCAAACTTAGCTCCATCTGTTCCTCGTATGAATGCACCAGATGTCCTAACGAGATGTTCGTTTGAGCCTCCAGGTAATCCCATCGGACCCTCAGAATTATTATTAAATCCACCCATTCCAGGCGGTCCACTCTGAGCACTAGGTAGTCGGTATGAGCCGTTTGGCTGACGCTCAAACTTCTGGTTAGCACTTGGGAATTGGTAACTCGCAACTCGGGTTTCACCCTTAGCTAAGTTAGGATCAGCTGCTCCGAAATTACTGATCCGTTGCTTACCGGAAGCAGTGTCTGCATAAAATGCAGATCCGCTATTGGTCTGTTCCCACGATACGTTTTGTCCTGCATATTTCTGGGCGAGTTGAGGAAGTGCCATATTGTTCATACCCCCAGAAGCAGCACCGGCACCCTGTACCCTTCCTCTGCTAGCTCCAGACAACATGTGACCCATTTGACGGCCAAATCCTCCAGCTCCCACGGTAGTACCCATGGACTCTCCCATGTTTCCCATGAACCGACGACGTTCACCTAGATTTCCCCAGGTATCCTTCAGATTTTTCCCTCCTGTTGCGGCCATGTTTTGAACCTTCCCGAAGAAACCGTTACCGTCGGCTTTCTGATAACCTGCTTTTATTCCCTCAGGGAACATAGTTGATGATGCAGTCCTAGAGGTGTTGGCCATTCCTGCGAAAGCATTCCTTGCACCTTGCGCAGATTTAGATCCAATGACTGAGCCCGCTTTAGCACCGAGTGCCACACCAGCAGGACCCATCGTTAATCCCATCGCGCCACCAGCTACAGCACCCATGGCACCTGCAACTGAGCGCATCCGTTGCCAACCGCTTCCTCCTGAAGCCGCTTTGGATAATGCAGTTGTTCCAGAATCATTTCCGTAATCCGGAGTGGAGCCCCCAGGCCCAGGAGACATGCCTTCCGAACCTTTTGAAGGGAGACTTCCACCTCTTCGGCCACCCATCATACCTCCAGCGCCTTTAGCTAGCATCATTGCACCCGCTACAGATCCAACACCTGCAACTGTAGCAGCTTGTCCTATCTTAGTGCTGGAATCTCCTAAGTTCATCCACCGAGACATCATACCCGTGATAGGGATGAACATGATTAGTAGTCCTAATTTATAAATGGTGCCAAATACACTTACCGTAGCAAGGCTAGCGAACATGGTCAGAATATAGATCGCTATTCCGTGAATAGATTGTAAGAAGATATTTCCTGCAAGCTCTTTGAGCCAGGTACCAAAGAAAGCACGCGTTTTGGCGAAGAGCATACTGTACGCGGCAAAAGGTGCCAGGACGACAAGGAACGTTATTATAACTTTCCGTGCAATATAGATGACATTCAGGTACAAGGTTAATCCAAATTCACAGAGATAAACGATAGCATTACTAACATTGAAATTTCCCGCACTCGCGACTAGTGATACACCGTTTGTATCTATACCGTTAGACTTCAACAGATCCGAAATTGAAATTACAAGACTCACGTTAATTGACATCATTACTTTGAAGATTAACCAGAAGCATGCCATAAAGAATGCACTGAGCACCCACATGTTCACATCTGTCCAAAAATCAGATTTGGCCTGAGGACTGTAGGCCTTGACCCCAAATCTAGCTGCAGATATCATAATCGCAGCAGTCAAAATGGTCACATAGATACCCGTCATCATTGCTAATATAGGATCAATTATTTTGCTCATTTCATCCTTCGTAAAAATACCAAAATCTAAGTTTTCGGTATCTCCGTAGGGATTACCAAAAATCAAAGTCGGCAGGCTACTAATCTTGAGATCGAAAATGGATAGAATAAATCCAAGTAAGATACCATCCGTTAAGGTAGCGTCCTCTTTATCTTTTTTCATTTGAGACATCTTATCATCGCTGAACAATGCTCCATCTTCTGAGGCATCCCGGACCCCTGGAGTAACGAGCAACTGCGTATCCTCAGCGTAGGCAAAGCTATGAAAGAAAAAGGTTGAGAGTATGATTGCGATAAAGAAGAGTGGGATTTTAAGTTTCACTTAAAACCCTCCTTCGACAGCCTTAAGTTCTATTCGAGCATCTAAGAACTCAATCATCTCTTCCCTTGTTCGGAATTTCGTTGAACGTCTGACTGTCTGCTCTTTCTTCGTCATATCAATATTTTTGTTGGTATTGATGTACAACCACTCTTCCGGTGTGGGCTCAGATCGGAAGCTTACAATCTGTTTTCCTGCCTTCATGATGACATCGCCTTTATCGGCTGTTCGAATCATGTTACCTACATCTTCAGAGAGTCGATACGTATTCAAAATAGGTGCGATATCTTGGTCAGACTGTTTTAGGAAGCAAACTGTTTCAAACTGAGCAACAACATCTCGCGCTGCCTCCGTCCGTTCGAACATCTCATATCGTTGGGATACCAACGTAAGTGAAACGTTCCATTTACGACCACGTGCCGAGAGGACTTTAAGGAACTCCATCATGGTGTTATATTTGATCATCATCCATGCTTCATCAATGATTACTCGTTTTTTTGCTAGGGGATTGGAGACAATAAACCTATTCCAGACCCACGTCATGATGACATGCTGCGCAAGCGGACGCTCAATACCATTAGCCGATAATTTTGAGATATCGAAGGTTACAACAGGTGCATCATCCAGAGAAACATTGGAGTTCGAAACAATTTGTGTCTGGCCATCAAACATCCCGAACGCTTTACCTTGTGTGAACAGGAAAATGATGGTGATGATCTCATTCAGATCGTACCCTTTGTCTTGTTCCTCTCTTAATCTTCCAAGAACTTCGCTGATTGTTGGCATATCAATGTATTTCCGCTGATAAGTGATATTGCCCATGGAGTCAACAGTTTCTACATTTGCATAAATGGTATTTGGATCTTCTGTAATCCCACGTTTGGTGTACAGTTCCTCGATAATATCATTCAAAAAGTTCATTTCAATCGGAGTCAAACCTTGAGAACTAGGGCTTAATGACTCTTTCATTACTTTGAAAAATTCTAGTAGTTCTTTTACCTTCTCATTAACATTGATTCTCTCAATGACATGCTCATCGACTTCACCTTCATTAACAACTTCCTTTTCAGGGAAGATATCTAACGGATTTATTCGACTGGCTATATCTGATTTTGACGGGTAAATAGGTATAACTATACCGCCTAGAGCCTTCGTCAGAGCTATGTATTCAGGCTCGCAATCGATGATAACGTTCTTTTCGATGCCATCCATGAACCCACGGCCGATAATCTGTTTCACGAGTACAGATTTACCCGATCCGGAAACACCAAAAATTCCTACACTATAATTGGGAAGACTTAAATCAAAATTGTTATAGTAAACAAATTCTTTACCATACCTTCCGATTGGGAAGCCACCTTTGTGATTTAGCTTTGAACTTGAATGTGGGAATATCGCTGTAAGTGAAAGTTGATCCAGATTCCGCTGCGTTTTTTCTAAATAGTTTTTACCGAGTGGCAAGACGGACATAAATCCTTCTTTTTGGCGTCCATAGGAGTTAACGATCTCAATAGATTCACCACCCAGATTCCGTTCAATCTCACGACACTTCGCGTTAAGCTCATTTAGATCACTCGCGAAGACGGTACCTTGAATGGAGACATAATACAGACCATTTTGATTGTTCTTGATCTGTCGCTGTAAGTGTTTAGCATCCTCCCGTTTTTGTTGGGCATCTTCGATCTTAACCCCTAGATCACCCCGATTGGCAGCTGAGAATATAACGGTTTCGAATTCTTCCACTTTTTTTTGCAATTTCTTTATGGCTGAATTTCGATCCAATGGTTCAATGTGGACCGCCACATCCATGTCATCTCCACTGAAAAGCGCCTCCAACCATCCGATCCTCACCGTTCGTGGATATCCGGATGGTTTTATGAAAAATGATCGTCCGAGGCGTACATCGCCCAGGCCTGTTTGCATCTCAAAATGATCTTCATGAAATTTCATACCATCATTCGCGATATTCTCTATCATCGATGGAAATCCTAAATCATTGTGATCATCGTTTAATTGATTAAGAGATATGAGATTATCGTTCGGTTCTTTTGACTTCGCCTTCTTGTTAAATAGCTTCTTGAACATATCTCTTCACCTCTTCTACATCATTAACAATTGTTGAATACCCTGGGAGGGATGTTGGGTCCATCGTGACAACAAGAGATGTCAACTTTTCACGGTCCGCTATATCGTCAATCGGGTTCACGACCATGCGTTCGCGGTTCAAGGCACGTTTCATAACTTCCATAGCAGATAGCGAGGGTAATATCGCAGATTGAATGTCCGATTGCTTCAACATTTGAACAATCGTCCATGCTCGTTGATATAACTCATCCGTAATATCTTTAATTCGATCCTCTTGAGAGATCGCACCCATGCGACTTACCTGTGGTACGTAGGAAATAACATAGAGAACTTTGCGGGTAATGCGTAATTCATCTTCAGATCGTTCTTTGATATGGTCAATCACATCAAAATTATATGTGCGAGTTTCTTCATTGGATTGGGATAAATTGGCTTTAAAACGCTCCTCTTCTTTACGAAGATCTTGTCTCACCGCTTGACCCAGGATCTGAACCGGAAAACGAATTACTTTATAAAGCGAACTGTAACCAATGATGATGGCCTGTCTTGCCCCTTCTGAAAGTAGGTCGTAGTTTACAAAGTCGGATTCAACGATGATGCTATATTCGTTATTCTTCTTGGCGAAAATACCATTTTTAATATCTTCAATCCCTAACAGGTCCACAATTTTCTCCATACCCTTTTTGACCTTAACCGTTCCACTCTTGGCATCTACTTGGCCGGTCTCTTCCAGGTGCTGCTTACGTGCCCACCCAAATATTGGTTCATTCCGATCCATTCTCTTTTTAGCAAAAAATAGAAATACAAGAGTTAGAACCATAAGGACGACAAATGATGTTAGGACAATATCAAATACTTCCATTTCAGTTGATCCCTACTTTGCTCACAGATTTGTATATACCTTTTGGGATTTTTTAAATTTCCACCGAATTAAAAAATAGTCGCTCAAAAAGAGCTCATATTTCTCTATTTTGAAGAAAGCAAGAAGGACTCCAAGCCCTGTAACGATGCAGAAAAGAATGACTCTAAAAACTAAATCAGTAACCCCACTGATAAAAGGGAGATTTCCCCACAAGATAAAGCCGACCATGAAGAATCCAGGAGGAGCTACGAGCAAAAATTGTCTGATTGAAAAAATTGCGAGAATACTTTTTTCTTCTTGTGTGATATCTATGGGTACGATAATCTCGTTCAAAACTATAGCCTCCTATTGAAAACATTCGGGCGGTTTTCCACCCGAATGAGTTAAAT
The DNA here is from genome assembly GCF_055687625.1 of Paenibacillus sp. CB74. Lineage (NCBI taxonomy): Bacteria > Bacillati > Bacillota > Bacilli > Caryophanales > Paenibacillaceae > Paenibacillus > Paenibacillus sp. CB74. The sequence goes on from NZ_JBVMUS010000002.1 coordinate 234,533, forward strand.
GAGTTAAATTAGGCGCCGCATTTTCCACCCTGTGCCATTTGTGCGATCGCATCTGAGAACTTGAACGCGCCAAAGAATACAAATGCTCCGCAGACACAACCAATCAAACTACCCCAATAAATACCTTTCTTCGCTGGGCTGATTGATCCAAACATAATCATCACGGCTAGAACCATGACTGCAATCGTGAAAAGAGACGCACCTGCACCGGCAATGATCTTAACAACATCTTTCAATGTGTTGTTAATCGTGGTACCAGCAGTTCCACCATTCGTTGCTGCACCAAAAACATCGGCACACGATAATGCTCCCGTGTCAGCAAATGCACTCATTGGTGCTACTACAACCATGACCATCATCATCATGAGCAGCACACTTAAAATCTTCTTCTTCACTTTTTGTGAACTCCCTTCGTGTAATACGGATTAGTAAACAGTGATCCTAATCCCCGTTTTCCTGAAAACGCAAAAAAAGCACAGCCCAATTTTGGTCATCTGACCAAAACTAGGCGGTGCTTCCGCTCTATTTGCGCAATATTTTGTTGGAAAAGGCAGGAATTATGTCCTGCGTCTTATTATCTTTGGTAAGGTTAATTTTGTCAAGCTATTGTCTTTTGAAATGCGATTCAAAACGAATTCCGATTTGAAGATCGCGTAGATTGACTTCATCTTCTAAACAAATCTCCAGCTTAATCTTTGCATAATTGATGGGGTCCCACGTAGTAATACGATCCGTTATTTTTCTCAGAATGACTTCAAGATGTTTCCGTGAGACTGGAACAGTTTTGGCTTCACCATCGGCCATCAAGTTTTCTCTATGACTGATTACATTTTTTTGGAGTTGGCCATTTCTCACTTCAAATTCAATTTCGCCTTGTCCGTTCGGGAATTTTTTATAATTCCCACTATTGTGATCTGAAACGATACACAACCTGATTTGATCGATCAGTAAATCATTGTTTGAACTTTCGAAAGACTTCTCATTACGGTATGTATTAGACATGTGAACACTCCCTATGTGATTGTATATTATCTATTTTTGTAGGTGATTTCTAATGAATTTGAACGTTCAAATGAACATTCAACATCCTCGAATGCCATTTTACTACAACATTTACTATTTTGTCGATAGCAAAATGGGAAAACATGCCTACATAAATATGAGGCGAAAGAATGGGTCTTCGCTTCTTTTAGCCTATTTATCAAAAAAATAGGCTAAAAGAAGCGAGGGAAAGGTATTCTTTCCCTGGGAATGTAGCCAAAACTACATTGCTTCTTGCATAACTAGTTCTTCTTGCCTAATTAACTCTCCAACAATGAATCCATCATCAAAGAAAAATCCTTTTACTAAAACAACAATTCCTTCATTTGAAGCTACTTTTTCTATGGCAGATCCTCTCAAAAAAACATAAGAATCCTCATAAACTAAGCAAGTCTCTCCATCATGAAATTGTATTCTTCCCATCATGATATCTTCTTCATTTTTCGCACCTAACAACGGTGTTGTCGTAATCTGCGAAGCCGTTTCGAAACCATAATTCTTCGCTATGGATTTAAAAGCAATGTCAGACAATGGTGACTCAGCTGCTACATCCTCCTCGGTAGGAGGTGGAATATCACTGCTGTTAATCTGATCCAATAACTGATCAACATAATGTGACTTTTCTAAAACAGCTGAAGGTTCCGTTTTCTCCTTTTTGAAGATTTGTAGAAATCGGTTGATCTCGGCTCCTACTTCGTCAGGCAAGACTGAAACGGTCCGTTCAACGGCTGGTGTCAAAACAACCTCAGAGACCGTTGTTGAAGTATCACTATTATTGTTCTGATCTTGAATCTGATCTACTGTGATCTTTGGTTCCGGTTCTGTCTCTTGCTTATTAAATAAGACGCCTACTTCCTCAGGCACCATAGAAACGGTCCTTGCAACAGAAGTTGTTTTCTCAACTTCAGAGATATCTATCTGTTCAAATGTCTGATCTTCAGTTGGATGAACTGTCTCAATTGACAATGGTGGTAAATCCATTGCTAGGTTTTCGTGCTCGGCAACAGGATCACTTACACTGAATTGGTCCCAATTCATCTCCTGCTCTATCTCCGTATCCACATCTCTCATCGATGGAATGTTATTTTGTGTCATCGTGTTGGATGTGAAACCACTAACTGCACCATAGATGATCGGAATAGCGAAACATACGATTATTATAATGAGCTCTGCTGGCATTCATATCACTCCTTAAGATTCAAAGATAACAAGAAGCACGGCAGCTATGAAAAGGAGTGACATTCCCAATCCAACCAGTGCCATAATCTCGCTAAAAACTCGGTTTACTTTACGTTCTGAGGCTTTCCTAATGGCTATTTCGCGTAGTTCTGCCGTTGGTCGATTGTGATTTTTAAGAATTTCTTCTTGCAGATATTTTTTTTGTACAGTGTTCAATCCTTCGTCCATTGGTACATATGTTCCTAAGCTAGATCTGTTAATATTCATTTTAATTCCTCCATATTTGTAATTTAGTTCCTTTAATTTGAACGCAAAAAACCCCAAAAGTGATTGTGCAGAATAAACACAAAAACACCTTTGGGGTGGATAAGTAGAAACATAACAGCCCTCATAAGTCGCGTGACAGAGGGGAATAATTGAAAAATTGTTTAAATATATATTACCATCGACAGCTCCTATTAACAAGTGCTTGCTACAGGAGTCTGTGCGGAAGTTCTGTAAGGAGCAGTTGTGATTTTCATCTCAGGTAGATCCTCAGAACCAATCGAAATTGGTTTACAAGGATCATGTAAATACAAGACGATCTCATCGACACCTTCCATTAACTTGGCACAATCGAACAATCTTTCTGCATCTACGGTGAAGGACCATTTCATTCCCTCGACAGTCGCGCTCAGTTGTTGCTCCAATACACTCGACACTGAAGCAAAAATATTACTTCCTAATGTATCTATTCTCAACATTTTTGCTCCTGCAGCTGTTACTTTGATTGCTCTCTGACATACATCCATCAATTCGCTGCGATCAAAATAGTACCTACTTACTGCAATATCATAATTGTGGTACTGTTCAACTTCTGGATACTTTCCACTTAACGTTCGTAACACACACGTCGTGTCGCTAGATTTTACAATGACTAAGCTACTCATTTCATTAGTCCCAATTTCTATCTCGGCATTTCCTTGAATAAGAGAAGTCACGGCAATCAAGTGCCCGGCATCGAAGATAATTTCTTCTGGCAACCAAGATACATCATTGTCACTTAAATAAACAGAGTTCTGGCGATTACATGCTTTAAATGTCGCCCTACCACTCTCATTTGATGAGATAGCTATACCGGTTAATTTCGGGTATTTTCTCGCATCATCCGAACCACTTTTCAACGCAAAATTCTTCAGTTGATCTACATACTTAAATAGCTTGTTGACGTTCATTACAACCGATGATTTCGGTGTCGGCGTTATCAGAAAATCGGTTTGCTCATTTAACGTGTGGACATTAATTGTGTTCTTTCTGTTCGTTCCCCATTCAAATTTCAGGTACTGAGTGTTTTCATTTTTTAAAACATGAGTCACAGACAGCATTTCATTGTCTGGCAATACCGAGACTTTCATATTTAACTCTTTAACGGAAACTGCTACCTGTAGTGGTTTTACAATATCTGCAGGTATGTATTTTTCTGCTGAGATCTCCAGTGTTGAAAAGTAAAACGATAAACTATGATCTCCCAAATCTCTAATATAAACATTACACTCTCCTAGAACTGCTCCTTTGACTGCTTTGCTTAAAGCGACGACTTGTGATTTCAATACAGTTGAATTGATTTTAAAATTTGCTGACATGTAATTCATCCTCTCGATTTGAAATTAAGTTATAAATTTGCGTCATGAAAAAAAGAACGCAAAAAAGCCCTGTGTATGACAAGAGCAATTAAAAATGCTTCAAGTCACCCACAGGGCGTATTTCTAACAGTTGAATGTGCCTCTATCTACCGCTTGGTAAGAGGTTGCGAGAAATTTATGGAAAGTATTATTCCTCTATATTACTGGAATCTCCCCCAGTAATCAAGCACTTCGATATGATTGTTCGGATCTCCTCAAGAAGGGTCAAACTCAGTTCGTGATTATCAAATGTATCCCCTTTAATGAGTACATTTTCAAAATTGCTTCCGTAGAATTTAGAGTGGTAATTCAGATATAACTGCAAATCCGACAATCCTAATGCAGTTTTTACTTTATTAGGGATAAGAAGATGATGATAGCCACGGTCCAGTAGGAAGAGGGCTTTGTCTTCATCCTGATGAAATCTATTGAGGAGTATCTCATAGTACTTGTTCCAGTACCGAGAGTTTTCACACTGCAATTTAACCTCGGAAAAGTTACAGTAACGAATCCCACTCAATGCAGAAAAGGATTTAATGGTATGTGCTATTTGAAACAAACCATGGTCTAAACCTGAATATACGATGGTATCTAATGGGATGTCCTCAGGAGATTCTCCACGATATAGCAGCTCACTTAGGTATTGATGTTGTGACTTACTGTTCGTTTGAAGATTCCAGTACATTAGAGGCCGGTTCATTTGTTCAGTGGCTCTTTCATTTGCTGCACAGCTGATAAATTCATCTACAAAAGAACGGGCTTGATCTAGTGTCCTTATACCAGGTTTACATACTACAAAGACGACACTGTTCCAATATTCATTATTGTGGAGTATGGGTTGCCAATAGAAAGGAATTGCATAACCTTTGATCCGTTTAGCTTTTTCAAGATGAGCCCAAATTTCTTGCTCTCCGCCTCCAAATTCCTCTGTAATCCAAAACACCTTATTCTCCGCTGAAGATAATCCTTCATCAATTATATGGGTCTCTTTGGCGTTTAGCGTGTAATCTGGATAAAGCACGAGTGGGCCTCTATAGTACAGTTTCTCAGGTTCAATATCGAGTTCATTTCGCTTCCAACCATCTTCGGCCCACATCACTTGAATCTCTTCAAGTTCATCGGTAGAGATGATTTCAATTCCTGCAAGCTTCTGATAGTAAAGAATATTCTTCAGCAAGAAGATTCGTCCCTCCAAAGTTAACGAACCCATGGCTAGATCAGGATTTACAGGTAATCCACCTATGCAGATTGGTTCAAGATGCTTGTCCAAGTCAAAAAGTGTGCCCTGGTCCACATCATCATACAATCTATTGTTTAATGAGTTAAAAGTATCCAGTTTTTTAACACGTCTTCTCCGGACAGGTTCCCTGAAGTTTGCATCAAATAATGTGGCATGTATTATCTTTTTAAGTTCGGAAATTGGATTAGCCCAGGGCTCATTCTGCTCTCTGAAGTAGGCGAGCATACTATCTTCTTTATGAAACCCGCAAAATATACAACCGTTACGGCTATTACTCCCGCAAGATGCTTTCATTTCGGTTTGCATTGGACATTCACCTTGATCGGAGTAGAAGGAGTACATCTCATAGAAACGTCCGCCCCAAGGAAATCTGGAGAAACTCATGAGAACCTCCCACAGATCAGCATCTTGGATGTGAGCGATCGGTTGACTTTCATACCTTCCTGAGATAAATGTACTAATAACCCTTCCATTAACTGTTTTATTTTTCCCAAGTTTAGGGTATACTAATTCTGTTGAACCGTGCTTCTTAATTGAAGTGGCCCTCTTTATTGATTCTGCTGATCGAACTCCGGTCATTACGCAGACAGAACCATACGTGTGCATCAGTTCCTTTATAAACCGTTCAGCCGGTGCGATCTTCCATGCGTCCGTACACCACCTGAAGGGGCTCTTTGGCGTGGGCAAAATCATGCCTTTACCAACCACCTTACACGCAAAACTATCTTTTTTTCTCGTTTTTACGAGCCTTCCTTCAACGCACGAGAGACCCTGTTCCACTGCCTTTTCATTTAATTTTCCAATCGTTTTCCGGACATACTCCGTGAGCCTAGGATGTTCAAGCCCAGTATCTGAACTGATGAAAAACACTTTACGTGTACGTTTCTCTGGATCTGTTTCTAGCAATGCGACCCAGACACAAATACTTAATAAAGTTGAATCCTTTCCCCAACTAGTTGCGATGCACCAGGGACGATTATTTGAAGGGTCTGCATAGGCTTCTTTTAACTGATCAATGACCTCGCGCACTTCACCCGTAATCTCTGGAATACGTGGAAGTATAACCTTTTGGTCTGATTTTCTTTCTGTTGAATGAAGATCGAATAGATACAATTGTTCCATTATGATACGTCCTCCAGCTGCTTCGAAGTCAAGTCGATCTGAACATAAGACTGATTGCTGTATGCATATAAGTTAGCTACTGGAAGCTCTCTTAGTCTCAGTTCGTTTGGGTCAAAGTTTAATGTTCTAATCGATAATGCAGTTTTGCAATAGAAACAATCTGCCTCTAATAATTCAACCGGCGTATGCATAATTTCACTTGCTGTAGCCATTTTAATAAGTTCATCTTCAATGATCATCGCTGCCCTTGGCTCATAAAAAGTCAAAATGTACATATAAGATCCTCCATAAATGAAGACCCCTTGTGTTTAAAACAAAGGGTCTTCTTTGCATTTTTATTTGTTATTTTTTAAGCTGTTGCGGTTAATGCTGATTTTTCTTTTACTTCGTCTAAATACAGGTCATGAGCAATTAAGTTATTTAATAATGGTGTCGTATTTATCGTTTCTCCTATGGATACATAACTTTCCCAAAGGACAATAGGTGAACTCGTACAAACAATCTTTACGTTGTCACGTCTTTTCCACTTCTGACGGAAAGTTAAAATAAGTTGACTGTCACTTTGAAAAAGTGAAATGAATTTGAAGTGAATATATACAGGATCAAGGTTTGAATCAAACGTAAGCATCGTGTACTTTTTCCCTTGAATTAAGTCCTCCATCCAATGATGGTACATTCCAGTGTCATAAAACTCCAGATTGAGCTGTTGTCCATCATAATCGTCAATAACACCTTTATTAGCTTCAATAAACGGGTTTATAAGGGGTCTCTGCTCTTTACACTTTAATGAGGGGGTACTCACCTCACTAAGCAGTAAGTCCATATCTGCAAACATCAGTTGCTCACCCACAGTGCCACACTCCCCTTATACTAGCTTTAAACCGCTGAAATCTTGAAGCCCAGCATTAAACCTTTTGACAGCCTCTTTCACCGAATTCATTACTGCTTTCATCAATTTTACAGGGACAGCATTAGCTATCTGCTGCTGCATCGATGAAAGTTTGCCTTTGAATTCAAATGAATCGGGAACATCGAAAAGACGAGCGCACTCTCGAACAGATAGAATACGGTCTTCTTCTGGATGCATGAGGACAGCTTTCCTTGGATTAACTATCGTAATCGATGGTTTATCCCACTCTAATCGCTTGTACATGTCACTATGTGTACCTTTAGGGCGAATCTCTTCAGGAATGCTGAATATGTTGCCACCAGCCGGTACGAAGCTCATGCGTTCTAATGTTTCAGGTTTGCTTTTCGAATAGTCCAATTGGTTGTGCATCATGCTGTGAAGTCCTTCAAATGCTTCACCGACTGTTTGATGGTTTTGTGTTGTGACCGTGGGTTTAGGGAGGTTGATCTTTCCTATTTTGCTGCCTATAAAGATGGCACGTTTGCGGATTTGGGGGGTTCCATAATCTGTTGAGGTTAATATGCCTGAAGAGATTTCAAAATCGGATAGTGCTTCATAAATTTCATCTTTAAACTGGCCGTCTCCAGCAGTTAGAATACCAGGTACGTTTTCCAATACGAACACTTTGCAGTTTGGATTGGATTGAACTGCGGTTATATATTCTTTGACCAAGAGATTATTTGGGTTGTCCAAGTAATTTGTTTTTCGATTCTCTTTGGTGAATCCCTGACACGGGCTACCCCCGATCATGATGGGTGCATGTGGGATCGTAGATTTAATTGAAGATGAGGTAATATCACCATGTTGGATATGAGCTCCAATGTTATGTCTATATGTCTTTACAGCATCCAAATCCTTCTCTAAGGCGTACACGACATCGAACCCGGCCTGTATAGCTCCTAGGTCACTAATACCGCCACCTGAGAATAGGCTGGCTACGATTAGGGGTATTTCTAAATTGGATAGTGGGGAATGAGCTAATCCACTACTTGAGAATCCCTGACTGTCTTCATCAGAGAACAGATCCATTTCAAGTTGCTCATATCCAAGTAGCCCCGCTGCTTTTTTAAGTGATTTTCTAGAGAATAGAACCTCGATTCTCTTTCTGGCAGATGTAAAATCAGTAATGGATGTAACTTTACGTTTTTCTATTTTGTTACCTGACTCATTAGTTGTCCTTGTTGCATTTTCAACAGATTCATCATTCATGAATCCTTGTACAAGGATCTGATCACCAGAGATATCTACCTGGAGATAGTCGCAATTTCTCAATGCATCTTGAGCAGCTCTATTCCTAATATCAATTACAGGTTTAACTTGGTTCTTTAATTTCCTACGACTAACAACATTACCTTTAGCTTCGTCTGAAGAAAGAATAATTATCTTTCTGTTCTTCTGATCAATCACATACCGGTAGTTCGTACCAGGTTGAAAGATTGTCTCCTGTAAAATTTTATCCTGGATGTAAATCCCTCTTGTTGAATTTTTCGCTCTTCTTGTTTTCAAAATCATGTAAAACTTCCTTTCATTGTTTAGTGTGTGGGTTGTGTTGGAACGCAAAAAAAGCGCTCTTCATATGCGTCCATTCTCATAAAAGAAAAGAGAATTGGCGAATAGAACAGCGCTTTTTGACTCCTTGTACCGCGTGGTAGGAGTTGTGCAAATAATAAATTAATAGTCTAAGAATAACACAGGCGAACAGAAGAATAAAGTATCTTCAGCTATCTCTGAATACCTGAAAGAATGGCAGCTTGTCTAAGCATACTCACTCCCTAGCCAGAATGACGTCTATTCTTTTGTTGATTGAATCCATAACGAAAATTACATGATCCGGATCAAGCATATCATGGATTGTACTGGGATCTCTCCCATCCAGAAGGTTTAAAACTGTGTTATAGACTTCATCTTTTGCGAGTTTGTAGATGGTTCCCTTCATTGAAGCAAAGGGCTCATTTACCTCCATCCATGAATCGACGAAACTAAAAATTTGGTCAGATGTAAAAGCTTTACCTCTAAAATTTGTGTAAACAATATCCTTACTTATTATTGTATGACTTAGGACTTCAGCTTCTAAGGGAATGAGATATTCCTCTATTGCAGTTTGAATTTCCTCTATTTTGTTTCCAGCATTTAAATCTCCTGTAACATTTAATGGCACTTCGATTTTGAACTCAACAAACGCTGCTTCCATGCTGAAATTCACTCCCCTTCGTCAACTTTGCTCGTACCGGTGTTGTCACATTTAATGAGAAAGAATAGGTAAGAAACGTTTATGTAACATCACACATTTTCATAATTAATGAGAAAAGTTTGTTGTTACATTTGTAGATTTCTTATTCATTTTCAAAATTTATGAGACAAAGGAACATACTCATCTTCGGATTTTTATGCAGAATAACGGATGTGACTAAACGGTTTATATATTATCTGTGCGAAAATTCCCTATCTATAAAGGGAACGTAGAGTGAGAATTTGATGTATACGATGAATAATTGAACAATTCTCACTAATTGTGAAAAAGTTTTCTCATTAATTATGAAAATATTCTCACTAATTATGACAACACATGATTTAATTTAATTCTAACCTACACATTACTAATCGAGTAGTAAAAGGGACCTTTCAATATGAAAGGCCCCTTTTTTTTTCGAGTGATGGATATTATTCAAAACATAGTTAATTGTCCTGTAGCGTCTACATTAAAAGTAGAAGACTCGGATACCGCGATTCTCTTACAATTGTTAATCTTATGTTCTAGGAATGTACGTAGTTTCAGCGCGATTGATTTGAACGTTTTGAAGCACACAGACTGACCGATAGATTCAACAATCAATTTATTACTATCACCGGCATAGAAGTTTGGATCTAAACCGTGTAAGGCTTTAACTTGCTCTCCATTTAAGTATGCATATAATTCTGGGTTATATGGATGTTTTATCCAATTTTCAGGCTGTATTTTATGATGACACTTAGTTATGGTTCCTATTGAAGAATTTGTAGTTATATCAAACAAGGTCATAAAATGATTATGCGTTATTCCTTTAGCCTGACGTTCTAGGAAGTATTTCAGAGTTCCGTGATCTTCAGCAGTTACCCACTTCAGATCTTCGACTCTCAAAACCCCACTATCATGGATGGAGTCATTCGCTCTGCCCTCTCCCTCAGGAAAAGTAAATCCCTCAAAGATGGTAGCTACCATAAAAAATCGTTCTCTCTTTGTACGGCTGCCAAAGTCGAGGCTATTGAGTTTGGCCATTTGAACATTGAATCCTTCTTCTAATAAGCAAAGTTCAAGGCTCGTACCGGCTACTTTTTCAAACTCACTTACATTCTCAAGTAAAAGGGCTATTGGTCGATCCTTTTCATCTCTTTCCCAATATAACCGCATTAGATGCATAAAAAGATGCATTGTGCCGAACGATTTTTTTGATCCATTGGATGCTTTAGAATAGTCGCTGCAATCCAATGTTGCCACCCAAACATCAGCTGGTGGTAAATCATTCGCCTTCAGATGCTGCATCGGCAGGTTAAACATAATAGTATCAGAGTGGTTCTTCATGTAGATATCGGAGAACTTACTCTCTGCTCCTTCTTTTGGATTGTATTCAACAGCAGCTACTTCCTTAAAACCTGCTGCTACAAGTGCGCTTGAACTAACACCGGCACCAGCACAGAAAGAAATGGTGGTGAGTTCTGTTCGTTTGTCTGATGTATTACTAGCTAGCTCCTTTTTAAGTTGATCCGCTGTGCTTTTGACACCCTTTATCGTGACCCTTCCGGAATGTATCGTCACGATTATGTGTTTACAGTCAGCAAGAGCTTCACGGATGTCCAAACCTGCTTTGTCTATGATAGGTATGACTTTATCTTTTCGTTGTTTTTGAGATACTCGATTGCTGCCTGTCTCACTAATTGATAATTCGATTAAGGTATTGTCAGTTCTTGTACTAAAACGAACACCTGGATGAAAACCTGCTTGTATTAATTCGGTTTTGTCCAAGTATAGCCTCTCACCATTATATGTGGCCTTGCCTTCATATTGATGTATCATCATGTGTTACCTCCATATATATAGTTTTATTAGTATGCAAAATAAGACGAAAAGGTCTTACCTCAATATTGAAGGTAAGACCTTTTCTAAATTAGGATCTATGGATAAAGGATTTCGTCCACAGATCTTTCAATTTGTGCGTTATGTTCCATTCCATCTGTTTTTTCGCTTTTGATGAATATCAATGTTACTTCTCCATTTGCTTCATAATCTTCACTTGGCGTAAATGGGGTGCTATTACTCTCATCTTTCCAAAGAATTTGGTAGTCAGCGAGCTTCGTAAACGAAGGCATTTGTTCTTGTACCAGTTCTTGAATGCTCAAAAGTTTGGATTCGTCACTTAAATTTTTATCTTTAAGAATGTCTTCTATCTGACATGCTTTCACGTACTCATATCCCTCGTTATCTTTGATAACAGTACTATCTAACTCATCTGGTCGATAGATACGAGACTCGGGTTGCATTTCATACCAGGAAGAAGAATCCCGATCAAAAGGAATTCCAATTTCTATAAAGTAATCTTCTAGCTCTTCGAAACATCCATTTGCAGCATACGGGTTGTCTATCGAATAATACGTATCCTCCATAACAATAGGGGCATCGACACCACTTAATTCATTAATTCGATCCATGACGTTTTTAGGGTACTTACCAGCTACAAAATAAATTACTCCGTAATAACCATCCATAATAATTCCTCCAAAAAAATCGATTTTTATAAAATCAGCACATACTTAATAACTCGAAAGAATAAAAAAGAGCAGTAGCTGGTATGTAAAGTGTACCCTTTGTAAAGGACAATTAAAAAAAGCTAAGCAGCTTTAATAAGATGATTTCTGTATTGAACAGGGGTCATCTTATTTAAATTCCATTGATATCGGTAGTGATTATAATAGATCATGTAGCCTTTAACTTCTTTCGTAACGTCTTCTAGTGTTAAACATTCTTTTATGTGCGTTTCGTCTTTAAAATGACCAAAGAATGATTCTTGAGAGGCATTATCCCAACAATTTCCCCTTCTTGACATGGATTGACGTAACCCCATTTTCTTAACCATCTTCTGATAATCAGGATGTGTATAATGTACACCTTGATCAGAATGGATAAATGCGTCTTTTGCTTTCTTAAACCTTTTGTTATTCTTTAACTTCTGAAGAGTGTCTGTCGCCAAATCTAAAGTGAGTCGATTGGAGACATGATAAGCTAATATTTCACCTGTTGACCCATCTTTAATCGTTGATAAATAAGCTCTTTGACTATGAGCGTAATTCAGATAAGTGATATCTGTTAGGAGGACTTTACCTGATACCCCTTGCTTGAATTGCCGATTCAAAAGGTTTGGTACGACACGATGTTCGTGAGTGGCTTTCATGATTCGTTTATATGGATTCGCTCTTCTGATTGGACAAACGATTTGAAACTTTTTCATGATTCTTCTTATACATTTCAAATTATAAACAACACCAAATACACCTGCCAATGTCATTTTAATTTGGCGTGCGCCTTTCTTTCGTCCCCTATAGTGAAAAGCTTTTAAGATTATTTCTTTCAACACTTCATCTTTTTCTTCTCTTTTCTTCCTCTGTTCTTGGGCTCTTAATGAGAAGTATTGATAGTAACCACTTCTTGAAGCATTGGCTATTTTACATAGGTAGCTTACCATATGTTTTAAATGATATTTCTCTATTACAGACTGTATAAGAATATATTTTTGGCTAGGAAGGATCGTTACTTCTTTAGCCTCCTTTCGCCGAAACGAATCTTTTTTAACAGTTCATTTTCTGCTTTCAATAATTGAAGTTCTGCTTGTAACCGGGCGTTCTTTTCCTCTAGCGAAAGATTCTTTTCTCTTGGACGCCCTGAATTCCCTTTTCTCGTGTCCTGTAATCCCATCACACCATTGTTCTTGAATGCTTCTCTCCATCGCTTACTAGCTGAATCCATTCGTCTTTTACCGATAACTTCAGGGTCAAATCCATACGCTTCAAATATTTCTCTTGTGAATTTCCCTTTCTCCTTCTCGGTAACAAAAATATGCTTAAAATCATCCGTATAGGTAATTCCTTTAGAACTTACTGATTTCACATATGGATTAGCTAATAAGAGCTTGATCTCTTTATCTGTAAATAACTTTTTACTCATTCCTAATTCCCCAATTCTTATGTTCATCTTGTTGTCCTTCTAGGATAACAAAAAATACCCTATAGATAGACTTTTTTTAGTGTCTATACTATAGGGTACATTTTAATGCTACATGCTCTCTTTTAAATATTTTATCTTCAACTTTTATCTGTCGTTTAATCGCATGAATATTCAATATTATTGGGTAATTGAATTCTCACGTAAGAGTGCATCTCTCTTTAGGTGAGAATTCAATCAAAATGAATTACTTGGATACTTTTCCGGTAATGACTACGAGTTTTTGCTTTTGAGCAAGGACCCGTTGCATTTTTGAAGCCGCCAGAATGTATTCTCTTCTTGATTTAAACATGTTATTTCCTCCTTCGAATTTTGGGTTGTGAAAGTGAGAGCGCAAAAAAAACACCCACTTTTCAGAAGAACCAATTTACATTCAATAAAAAGAATGTCTACAAAAAAAGTAGAAGAATTGGTCACCTTTGAAAAATAGGTGTGTGTGTAAATCGTGATAAATCTCTTAAGACCCAGGTCAGAGATAAATAAAGTAAATAAATAATAATTGAAATGATTATAGCATATCTTCGCACAAAAAAACAGGGATTACATCATAACAGAAACTATCCGATGCAAACCCTGTATTTTAATTTGCTTTTAAGCAGTACCAGTTAAAAGAGACTAAGGATTGTTTTAAGCTGTTAATGACCTCGTCAATCATCCATTCCTCAGTGCATACTCCTTCAAATTGACCCTGTATGTATAGATTATATATAACCTCAGTTCGCTTCTTAATTATATTCTGCATTTCCATTTCAACAGTCACGATTTTCTTCTCATCTTCTTGAATCAGTTGCAATCTTTTCAAAAAATCATCTAATAAGACACCTGTACTAATCTTCTGATTTAAAGAGAATTCGAATAGGAGGCTAAACTGACTCTCTTCTTTCCCGATTAGGTTACACCATTTTAATTTACTGTATTTTCTCCTCACAGTGGTTTCCTCCTTGGATCATTCCGTAGACTGATTATAGCATAAGTCTCAATATTAAAAGTACAAGTACTATTCACTTAACCCAAAACCAAATAAATTACGCACCCCTATAGTTTTCGCAATACATAAGAAGAAGACGCACTATCCCCCTGTATATCTCAATACAAATCAACTGAGATAAAATGAAGGATAGTGCGCTTATGTTTTTGCCTTTAAATATATTAAAGGTTTATCTCAAGTTGGTTCATCATACTTTTGAAACCAGCTCGATCTATATTTTTCATCAATTCATCCCATTTGATTGAATTCATTTCAGGGACATCTGTCAGGATAGTGGCCAAATACTTCGACTCTTCACCTACCTGTTTGTTCGTGATGAGTTTATCCCTATATCTTGAGCACGTTTTATCAAGAGTACCATTCTCTGCTTCAGCTATAGCCTTTGACATAGCTCCATATGTTTTTATTAAACCTAGCGCACCCACTTTTCCTACGCCAGTAACACCCTTTAGGTTATCCGATGTGTCACCGGTGTAGCCTTTATAGTCAATGAATAACTGCGGGTCAATGGCATCGTATTCGACTTTGAAATCATCAACTGTGAAAGGTTTATCCTTAAGTAGTTGAATGATGTTATCATCAAGCAGCTGGAAATAATCGTTATCATTGCTCCACATATAACATGTTCCCATTCCTTCATTTGACCATCGCTTTGCCAAGCTGCCAATCAAATCATCTGCTTCCATGGTTGGAACCTCATATTGTGGTATACGCATTGCAGACAATACGTCCTTACAAGTTATAATTTGTTCCTTAAGTGGAACTGGTTGTACAGTTTCATCACGATTAGCTTTGTAATATGCTGCAACTTGCCTTCTCCAGAGAGTGTTTCTTCCCCCTTCTGGGTCCCATAGTACTGCAACATGAGTGGGATCAAACGTGCGTAGTACATTCAATAACTTGATTACAAACGTTTTTACCCCATTCGTAAAGACACCTTTAGAGGAACGTAACAGCTCACTTTCTTCTTTTTTGTAAGCCGATCCATGATAAGATCGATTGATTAAATTCATCCCGTCGATCAAAAGTAATACATGCTTACCTTTCTCCTCATTGGCCGGCAAGCTATTTACGGCTGGACGCTGCAGGGAAGGTTGTTCACTAGATACTTGCTGCTGCCACGCAGATTCAACGATACGAAATTGAAATCCTTCACCTTCGACAATTTCAAACTCCATTAGTTTATGCTTACTCAATTCTTGTATCTTTTTTTTGATCTTCCTAAACAAATCAGATATCTTTTCAAATGTAGTTCCTACCAGATCTATAGAGTATGTATTTCCCTGCTGGTTTAGTTCTTGGGTACTCAGACCTCGGTAGCCTTCTTCACCAATTTCAAAATAATCTCCGATCTCAATTACTAGTTTTCGCTGATGAATATACCCTCGTCTTATTGCTCCTTCAGGTGCTGATTTCCATTGTTTGATTAGGCTGTCCAAGCTGCAGCCCATTGCTAATGCAGTTCCATTGACGGGTAAGGATACTTTGAATTCCATGAACATCGTCCTCCTTATTAATTTATGCGACAAAAAAGGGACCTTCTAAAGATGCGCATAGAAATGACGTAGTCATAAACTAAGCACATGCATTAAAAGATCCCTTAAAACTCAGATTGTCGCTTGACGCTGAGAAAATATATAATTTGTAAGTTATTCTGACTGTACCATAATCGACACGTAAAGCAAACTATTCTCCCATAATTTTGTATGAATATTCCATAAGACATATACTAAATTAGAGGTGATCTTCATGAATCAATTAGAGAACAGTTGGGCTAAAATAAAAAGGCTCATTTTAAAGGGGCTATTGATGATAATGGCTTCATACCCCATCATGCTATGTGTGAATTTCTTATTACCTGATAACTACTATTATCAGAAGGTTCAGGTTCTTCGTACCATGGTTTGGGATTCCATATCCGATTATTTTTTTCTGATACTAGTCTCATTCCTAGCTTATTATCTGGCTAGTAGCAGAAATTTATATCCAAAATTAAGAACTGAACTTAGAAAAAACTATCTGGATACTGAAGTTCTTCGATGGAACGAAACACCGTACATTGCACCGGCTCACCTGTACAATCTGTTCTTTCCCAAATCCTTTGAAAGAACTCTGCAGAATCGAATAAATGATTTCAGTTATCGTTACACGGTAGACTACTTTAGATACAGAATCTACAACAATGTAAATTACACAAAATTTTCTCCAGCAGCCAGAGGTGCTTTACATAAACTTTTTGGCAGCAGTTTGAAAAAAGTGTTCAGCTATATTTTCATCTTAGTTCTCACTCTTACGCTCATCATCTACCTATGTACCGGTGACAGTCTGTACGTACTATGGTTAACTCCAGCACTTGTTTATGTAGTAAGAAGGATTTTCACTTATCTTTTTGCATATATCAATTTTAGATACGACATGTTATCAGTCCACAAGTTCTTTGAAGATAACTATGGTGATCCAGAACCAAAAATCAAATGGTCTGACCTTTCAGCAGATAAACATCTCGGAAGAACAATAATGAAGGTTTGGAAAGATGAATGTCTATCCAGGCAAAACCTCTACAACCACATTCTAAGGAGAGGAGAAAATCACACCGAATTTGATTGTCCTAGCCTTGCGTCAAAACCTTATGAGAATGACATACCTGAATGGATATCTCATGCTGATAAGATATATCACCAGAAAAAATGCGAATACTTCGCAAAACATAACCAGGTAGAATGGGTTCTGAATAGCAAAACGAATGTTGTTTCTTTGAACGAATATAAACTAAGAAATAATTGACGTTTCCATCTCAGTGTTTTATGATAAGTGCATATAGCAATCCCGCATAGATTGCTGTCGTAACGGAAACAATGGGTTGTGACCGGAGCGCAAAAGATTCAAAAGAGAGCACCTCTCCTTGGAGAGGTGCTCTTTCGTTTTTTCTGGGGTTTAATCTAGGATCTGGGAACATACATCACTTTTATTTACTTTCTTATGCTCCGTTCTTCATCTTAATATGGATGATTTTTTCATTCATAGACACGCAGCAAATATGACCACCTATTTTCTCAAAGAAAAAGTCTTCAAAAATTGGATTACTCACCGACATGATTTATGATGAAGTAGTAATCATTGCATCGATTACGCAGCTTAACCGGAATCAAGGGGTTGTGACCGGAGCGCAAATACATATAGAAAACGTCTTTCCTTATGGGAAGACGTTTTTTCGTTTATGCATATGTTTAGTAAATGTATGAAATTTCACATCACGGAAACCCTAAAGGCAGTCAAACCCGATGAGTTCAAAAAATGGGCTGAGGTCATTGCTCCATTAATAAAAGCGTTTATTTCGCAGGAGATGCTGCTGGAGAGAATGAGTGAATCTGAGGAATTGTAACTAGCGTTTGACTGCCGTTTTTCGCACCGCGTGCATCTCCAGGCGCGGTGTAATGAGTTTGACACATCCAGATACTCAATCGTGCGGCCACTTAAGAGTCTCTGTTGACCTTTGTATTCAGTTCATCTATCGAATGGAGGAAAGATTTGTGACGCATCATTTTAAGAACCTGGTGTTTGAAGGTGGCGGCGTATTAGGATGCGCTTATGTAGGGGTTGTGGAGGTTCTGCATCAACAAGATATTCTACCCAATATTAAAAGGGTGGGCGGTACGTCAGCTGGTTCCATTGTGGCTTTATTAATCAGTCTCAATTATTCTTCTACAGAAATTATGAAGGAGCTCAAAGAGCTGGATCTAAAGAAATTTGCCGATGACGACTGGGGACTTATACGGGATACGAGCAGATTTTTCAATAAATTTGGATGGCATAAGGGGAAAGCCATGTTGGAGTGGCTGGAAGACATCGTTAATAGAAAGACCGGTAGCCCTGATACAACATTTGGCCAGATGCAGATCGATAAAGAAGAAAAATCGTTTAAAGATCTTTACATCATTGGGACTAACACCAACACCCACTTCTCAACTGTCTTCTCTCATGAGACACACAGTGCTATGCGTATAGCAGATGCAATCCGCATCTCGATGTCCATTCCTTTATTTTTTGAGGCTGTTGAATTCGAGAACGATACTTATGTGGATGGCGGTGTTCTAATGAATTTTCCCATTAAACTATTCGATAGAAAAAGCTATCTCGAGGATAACAAAAATGGGATCGTTACTAAAGCCTATGCAGAATATCAATTAGAAAGTGCTGAGAATCCTTTCGTTAGTAACACGGAAACCTTAGGATTTCGAATTGAAAGTAACACGCAGCGGAATATCCTGATCGGACAACCTCCAGAAAGACGCGAAATTAAAAATGTTTATCAGTTTACGAAGAATTTAGTTGGAACAATTTTAGACTTTCAACAGAACATTAGTTTACATGATCTAGATTCAGATCGGACGGTCTATGTGATTAACACTAATGAGACCTCAGCGATTAACTTTGATATCACTCCTACGGAAAAGGATGCTTTAATTCAGTCTGGCCGCGATTCGACAAAGACCTATTTCAATAATTTTGAGAATCCTGAGATATTCATGTCTAATCGGCCTCGTTGATCTATAAGGATTCTTTAGGAGATTCTCCCCGTACCATTTTAATGTGATGTTATGGCTCACCCACTAATCCGGTGTGGGTCTTTAACGATTTTGATGAAGATTCAGGATTACCACTCTTGTCTTTAACAGTTATTCCTAAATATACATGTAACGATATTATAAGATATCTGCTCCATAGTGTTTATTGGAGCTGTGTCACTCCTTTTATAAGAATTCACATTAAAACAGCATATCCCATAGTAGGAACATGCTGCGAATATAAAAGTAACATAGCAATAGCAAGCTATATGTTTAAAACCGACATTATAATACAAAACTAATTAAATGAGTCCTAAATAAACGAGCAACTTGAAGATTGTAATCACACTGAATATTGTACCCACTATTTTCTTCAGGAATGCTCTCACAAACATTAAAGCAAAAATACTACCTACGAAAAGCAACAGATAAAACTGATTACTTAAAATAAACTGAATAATGGTCTCCATTAAAAATGCAACTCCTCGAATTAGAAAATTGGTTTACTCTCATAACTGAGGCTCATTGGAAGCAGCAACTCTGTTTGTTCAATCGGTTTATACTCCTCTAACGCGGCTAACTGCCGAATATTAAAGGCAAAGCATTCCTCTTTACTCCAATTAAGTTCTGGATAGGCCTTATCCATTTTGATATGGCCTTGATCCGTAATTATCGTTTGAAACCTACGTCCCATTAACGGTCCAGTAGAGTCACACTGAAAGACATTTCCTTTGAATATCTGGGTGTTACTACAACCAAGCAAATGAAAGCTCTGGTGGTCTCCATATCTCTCCAAGAGGGAGTGTATAACCTTCACTCTATCAGCTTCAGCTAAACTCAATAATCCTCCGATTCCAATGACTTCAAAATTTCTCGGGTCCTTTACCAACTCTTCAAGGCTCTCTTCTGGTGATTGAGGGTGCCAAATGGGTATCGCCTTAATTCCTTGGCGATGAAGGAAGTTTAGATTATGCATGCTTTCTTCTGGGTCACCGGTACGATCCAGGTTAAAGACATCATATAAAATGCTTTGATGTCTCTTTATAAACTGGGCGTATTCCTGGACGCGTATTGGACTCTTCAGCTTTGTTTCGATCTTTTGAATTAATTCCCACGCATTATGCCAACTCACTGACCCAGTCTCTAGAGAGGAAATATTCTTTCGTGTGGCTTCTAATTTCTTTCGCATCCGGTGAAAAGTATATTCCCCAGAGTCAAGTAACACTTTCATATTCCGGAGTCGCTTTAAATGATAAAGCCAAGTCTCATGGACATCATTTCGTAAGTTGTAGTATGAGAATAGTGTAAAACGACCGCCGTTCTGATGAACCTTGTATAAATCTGTAGGTGACTTTTCAAGGCCGGCAAAAAAGAATCTTGTGCCTCTAAGGACGAGTCTCATAAGTGGTGTTGCACTGAGGCTTTTCTTAATCCAGGCCAATTGACTCGATTGGCAAAATATCAGCTTAAGCAATCCCATTAGGAAACTGTTGTACTGATTGAATTTGCCCAGCTGTTCACGTGTTACCATTCTTCGATATAAGAAATATTCAATTGCTTCTTTAATTTTTTGTCTCGAGACAGCAATCGGTTTTTTACTCTTCTCCGTTACAAAGTGATAATACTTCGGTGTAATTTTGGAGATAAAATTTATCTTCCCTTTACCAGTGAAAAACTGCATTCCATTTTTGGCTTTCCTAGCGAAATTTTTCTCGTATTCCATCGCCTTGAATTTGTAATAAGTCAACTGTATGTCCTCTTTTCTATTAAATGAAAACCCAATGCATGGTTGCATTGGGTAAAGGATGTTGCTATTGCAATGATTAATTTAAGTCTTTAAATGCTTTGATAAATTCATTCAGCATTGTATCTGCTTGCCTACCTATTTTCACTTGCTCATACCATATATAACAAGGGTTTAAACAGGTGTTTTCAGGTAACGTATTTTCTCTAAAATGAATTGTAAACTTAGCTAGCTGAATGAGCTGATCATGAATATTTCTGTATATTTCGTCTTCCTTGCTTAGATCTATGGTTTCAAAAGCGTGAAGCGCCTCATCTACCCACTTTGCTTTTTCGATTGCTCGCATCACATGCTCAAGTCTGTTGGACGGATGTCCAAGGATACCAGAACAGTATCCGATCAGTGACAGTTTGTCTGTAAGTTTTTCGTTTAAAGTTGTATTCATTAAGTAACCCACCTTTTTCTTTGTTTTAAAAAATGTGAAATACAAGCCCGTCATTTTTGGTATTATTGCGAAACGAATATAACGTCTGGCGGAAGAAAATCAAAGAACAGATCCTGCTCATCTGATTGGAGTTTACAAACTCGTGCTAAACATCGATTTGTGCCAACTGAGGCATGTCGAATTCTTTCATTTTTCTTTTGGTAGTGATGTCTCACAAATTGCCCTGAAACATTAAATAACGCAAGATATCGATCTTCTTTAAGTTTGATATAAAGACTA
The DNA here is from genome assembly GCF_055687625.1 of Paenibacillus sp. CB74. Lineage (NCBI taxonomy): Bacteria > Bacillati > Bacillota > Bacilli > Caryophanales > Paenibacillaceae > Paenibacillus > Paenibacillus sp. CB74. The sequence continues at coordinate 255,957 of NZ_JBVMUS010000002.1, forward strand.
TTTATTTCTTTATCACTTAGTACATGATTCGTTTCTGATTTTTGCACGTTTTTATTCATGTTAAAACCTCCTATACCCTTTTAGAAGTAGGAATTTGTAAAGTCGAATGCAATGTATCCATTACCAGATCTGCACACGCTTCTAGATTTCTGCCTAGAGCAAAGTAAATAGCACTACGAATGGTTGCTTCGTTAGTCCATTTAAATGCCTCATTGTATGTGCTAATGTTTCGGATTGAATCTGATAAACTACCTTCACATTTAAAATCATGTAACCAGATTCGATCTTCCGTTTCGGGATTGTTCATATCAATCCGGATAATCTGAGCATAGCCATCTGTTTCTAAACTGAACTCTCCTACTTTTCGTTCAGTAACCTCTATTAGTGACCCAAGCGAAAAGCTTGGATATATCACCTTGATTTGACCACCACGATCAACAATATGTAAAATAAATAAGGATAATCCTATAGTTCCACTCATTTAACTGCCTCCATGTGAACCCTAATGCCGCAGGGTTCAAAATTATCCCTACGGCAAGGGTTATAGCATATTGGTCAGTTGTAACAACAATTACCTAAACACATCTTGCAATCAATATTTTTAGAATGGTAAATCATCATCCGAGATATCAATCGGTTTTCCGTCATCAGCAAATGGATCTTGATTGTTACCTCGTGAATTGTTATTGTTACTTTGTGAACCTCTTCCATTAGAAGTTCCTTCATTAGTACTTCCATTACCTCGATTAGCAGACTCTAAGAAACGGACATTGTCTGCAATAACTTCGGTCACGTAGACACGTTTGCCTTCATTATTTTCATAGTTCCGTACTTGAATGCGTCCTTCGACTGCTGCTAGTCGTCCTTTGCGCAAATAGTTTGCACAAGTCTCAGCAAGCTGTCTCCAAGTTACGACAGGAATGAAATCCGCTTCCTTTTCTCCACCTTGGCTTGTAAACGGTCTGTCCACGGCCAAAGTAAATTGCGTAACAGCTACACCTGCTGGGGTATATCTCAACTCAGGATCGCGGGTTAATCTGCCTATCAATTGTTCAGTGACATTATAGTTGGTAAATGAAAAATCGCGTATTATCGCACTTTTTCAGCGTTTTGACTCAAATTACAATGCCATTATAGTTGGTAAATGAAATTATTCCATATTGAAAAGTTACATTATAGTTGGTAAACCCATAATAATACAATTTTTCAATTAAATAAATACGCTAAATTAAGTGCTTCATTGAGAAACGACATACTCATCACTCTTTTAACGAAAACAACATTTTAATCCAATTCTTCAGTAACTGATACTTATATACATCATTATTCGTTACCGATGTGAAATATTTTACAGAGCTTTTAATCAACAGATAAGTTTACTGATATTACTTACTCGCTGTATCCTTACTCATACTCTTAAGTTCATCCCTATACTCACCCAATAACAATTCGTTCAACTCTGAAAAAGACTCTAATTTCCCAATCCTGGATTCTATAATCTTTCGCTTCCTTTCATTTTCTTTTTGCCCTTCTCCCCAAATATCATCAATATCACTATGCAATTCTCGAAATATTAGAGAGAAGTTGTCTTCTTCCTGGAGTACTGCTGAATTTTCTAACCATTCAATTGTAAAATCATCAGTTGCAGCTAAGGCAGCTTGTTCAAAAACATATTTTAGCCACACACGCGTTGCTTCATCAATTCCATCGGCAATATCTAGCCACTTCTGAACTTCTTCCGGGAATTTGTCTGTTGTATCCTCTCTATTTTCAAAGAAGAAATGACGATCATTCTCAGGATCAAGTCGCGCTAGTGTTCGAAGTATAGGATCAAAACTTTCAAATGGCCTTGAACCCCTAGGGAAAGCTGATCTATGATTCCATAATTTTAATATCGTTTCAAAGCAACGTTCTTCTGCCTCTTGTTTCTGAATACCTGAACTATTTTCGGCGATTACAATTTGTTCCGAAATATAGTGCACCATCCAACGAGCAAGAGTATCTACACCGTCATCCAAATTAAGCTCTTTGACTAGCGATTTGCCTAAGTTCATAGTACGTTTCTGTATCTCTGAGTCTTCCATCGGCTGAGAAGATAAATAATTTGCTAAGCGGTGGCTTATACTCATCTGATTCACTCCCTCTCATGTATGGCTTCTGTCTATATCTTCTTTGAATTTGAACTTCAATAATTAATTCACTTTGGAATTCAATACAAAGTCTTTTTAGAAATGAGAGTGATGCTGTTAGTCGATTACCGTTGCGCGCTTCCTCATTTTCATGACTATCATGAATAGGCGCCCAGATTTCGCAAACTATTGATGCTCCACTCTCATCAGCCAAAGTCCATTCTCTCTTCTCATAGTCAGAAGATATCTTCATTCTTTCAGTGATTGAGCTCCCTATTTTATAAGGCGGATAGTCTACTTTAGCAGAATGTGGATCGAACTTTTCCAGACGCTTATATGCTTCTTCTTGATATACCCAACCTTTAAGCTTATGAGAACCAACTTCTATTTCCATTTCATCTTCTTCGTAAGCAGGCAACTTAAAATCATGAGGATTTGAACATGTGCTCAATGCATACAAAAGGGATTGAGCAGTGGCAGATGATACGAGAGAGCTTGCAATGTTGAAACTCTCGGATCTCTCACTATCCCCATCCTCCCAAGATCCGAACACGTTTAGCCATAGTTCTCCGTTTCTTTCAGACAATACACCATCAAGAAAATCATCAGTTGATAACTCTTCGCGCCAATCTGGATTTCTCACTTCATTAATCCAATCCCTTCTATACAGAGGAATAGGATCTCTACGGTCGTATAGCCAATAACCATCAATACGAGTCAATAAGTGCCTGTGTAACCACTCATACCACTCATCTTGGTACCAATCTGAACTGTGAACAACGGGCATCTTCTCCAACAGCCTCGAAGCTACGCCAAGCATGGCATGATATGACAGATAAAAATTATAATTGTCTATTCTTGGATAACTTCCATAGCTATGATAAGTTTGTTGTTGTTCACTAGACGATCTCCACAATGAGTGACGCGGATCATTTTTATACCCACCATCATGTTCCACATTCCATTCGTTAATAACAATATCGGTAACAAGATCCTCCACTTGTTTATTGGAGATACCAAATACTCTCCCTAATGGTTCAAACCAGTAGCTATCAATATCGTACCCATGATGAAAATCTAAACTAGTATCAATCATCTCGTTAGCATGCCAATAACTATCTCGCTTGTCCCAACGGCCATCTAATTCAACCTTATCGAATTGACTCTTCCCCACTTTTTGCAATGATTCAACCACATCTTTCGAATAAGTCCCTGGATGAGCCTTCTCGATATTGAGTGCAATATCAGTTGCATATTTTTCAATAAGCATATGAGGAGAAGATTTTAAGGCATATTTGTAGAACACATTGCTATGACGTAGTAAAATTTGCGGGTTATCCATGGATACTCGAGCAAGTGAAATGAATAAATATAGTCTCGCATGTAAGTTATAGAAAAGAAATTTAGTCGCCCCAAAAAAATCAACATTATCCCTTTCTAACCACTCTATTAATGCATCGATTTCTCCAGTACATTGAGCTTCTGCAAGTCTACGAACGCAATGAACAGCACACCATCTAGTTGAAGATTTTGGAGAACCTAAAGCCGACCAAATAAAACCTGCAAACGCACTATCCATTTGAACTAACGGTAAGAGCGTTTGTGTAAAGGGTCCATCAGCGTAATCAGGATCAATATGAAGTTCAAATCTTGTTAATGCAAAGTCAAGTAAATCAGTTGCTTCCTGTGTCGAGATATGTTTTGAAGCAACGGCTACAAATCCAAAAAATGTACTTGCATGTACCAAATCTCCATGGGTTGCTAGCCCTTCGATTATTCCTTTTTGAATAGAGGGTATGTTTTCCGCTCCTAGATGAAGTCTTCTAGTGAAAAATGAAATTGATCCTCTCTCGAGCAGATACATTGCAAATCTTTTTCCAACGAATTGTAAGATTTGAGACCACTCAATTTTAATACTCATTTTGCGATGCCACTCATCGGGCACTAACCAAAGTGCATTTTCTATATCATAGAAATCAGCTTCATCAACTTTTATAAGCTCATACAAAAATTTCTTCGCTTCACTGTCCGGAATTCGTTTGTAGACTTCACTCCATAAGGAATTGCTGTTTCGCAAAGTCTGAGGAATTCCTTCATAACGTAGGATAGCTTGTCTTAATCCATTAGATGAGACCAAGTCCAAATCATGAAGTAGTTCGCTCCAATCAATTGCGCTTTCTTCCAACTGAACAGGGAGCGAGAAAGTACTTTCACTTTCTTGATTTGAAGCATTAGATTCTTCTTCAATAAACTGGCGATTATAAGCATTAACTTCATCCAACAGATTACTTTGTAAAGAATACTTCTTAGCCGTTTCACTAATTCTCTTCCAAACTTCCCCTTCTACTCCGTTTATCCTTAGTTCTCTAATGACTGAATCAAAAATATACTTCCGGTTTTGATATTCTGTTTCCTTCTCTATACATAGTCTTGAGAAATCCCCTATTTCAAACTCTGTCATAAATGCAGACAGAGACCATGCTACTGCTGGTCCAACATACCCTCTTGTTACAATTTCCTCAGATAAAGCAATTAATTGTTGATTAAACCAACCAACTTCCCGGTCTCTCCATCTACTCAATGCTGCTATTCCAGTTATCGGAGACAATCGAATACAAGTTCTAATAGCCTCGTCTCTGTTCCAATACTTTTCTCGGACAACATTTTCTCCGATAAGCTCTGCACAACGTATAAATCTGTAAGCTAAATCATGAGGTGCAAACTCATCTACTTTTCTTTGGTTAGCTAGAGAAACAACTGCTTCCCATCTCTCGACGATCTCATCACCAAATTTCGAAACAGCATCGATAGCAAAATTGAAATAAACCGCCGCATCATCACGATTTACACTAATTAATGCTCGTGCAAGATCAATGTAGCAGTTTGCCCTTTCCTCTGGGCCAATGTCTGTAGCAGAACGGATTGCTTCATAAGCACTTTCTTCAAAGTCTCGCTTTTGTTCAGCTAAGTGACTTAATCGGAAAGCAGAACGAACTAATTTCAGATAATCAGGAAGATACATTTTTTTATTTTTTATATAATCTTCACAAAAATTTTTAACTGATATTTGACCGGCAAATTGATGAAACATCAAAATGTCACAACATACTCTAGCTATTTCCGTTGGTAAACTATCATAGTCTCTATATCGAATTGATGTTGCTGATCCTGACTTCTTTTTCACTTCCCCTACTTCATTATCAAAATCAAGAATGTCCCCTGCTAAACAGCGTATCCGCAGCACATACCAAGGTAATAATCCTCCAATTACCTCTTTTATTTCCCGTATCTCTTGTTCATCCTTATATTTTCTATTCTGTTGTAGATCCTTTGGAAGCAATTCATTAATATCAAATTCGAGATCTGAAAGTAATACTTTTTTTAATGCCAGGGCACGCATAAAAATTGCACGATCTTTATTATCGTAATCGCTTGTAATAGACCGTGAGGCACTTTGAGGGAAATAATGATTCAGAACCCTGATGATTTTCCCCTTCGGTAATTTGTTTGCTGCGCAAGATTCAAGAAATGAGATAAGAGATTGAAGTGTCGTGTCTTGAAAGGTATTTTGTATTTTTGAAATTCTAGCCCGTTTTGTAGTGAGTAAATCAAGGCAAGAGCAGACTACATCAGAATTGGGAATATGTCCGATATCTAAGAACTCATGTACAAAAGCAATTATTAAATACTGATTACGTGAACCAAGTTTTGCAAACTGCATTGCAGCAGATAGTTCCCCTAGGTCCATAAGCCGTTTAAATAGTTGTCTAGAAACATGATAGATAACCTTCTTCGGTCGCCAACTCATAAGAAATTTGAAGGCCTTCTCTACCCCATGTAAATTAAAATGTGCGTATACGAGTTCCATAATTTCTTCATTTTTTAGTTTTTCATGATGAAATGGAATATCTTCTTCTTTTTTCTTATCTCTATCCTGGAAGTATAGACTTAACCAGTTCTCAGCAGCCCTAAGAAAGCTTCTGGCTTCCCCTCTAAAATTATTGACTGTTGATAACAACGCTGCTGAGTAAACATTCTCTGATCCTCTCCAAGAACCACTAAACAAACGACGAAAAGCAAATTCCTGTACACGTTGTTCATCTTGTAAAGGCGCAATCAGATCAATATTGCTTACAAGAAGTTCGAACTGTCGTTTATCACCGGCTGCTTCTTCACCTGCTCGTAAAGCTAATTTTATTGCCTCAACAAAACTTTCTTGTTTCAACGAAGCCTTAAACGCAAATTGAAGACGAAATACTCGAATATTTCGCTTATCGATGGGATTATCGGGAAGATAATTATCGGATAAAGCTAATTCAACAAGATCGGTGTTCTTCCCTGCTTGTAATAACAGAGAAGGCATAGCAGAAGCGACATATGAATACTCGTTAGCAAATGGTTTAATTTGTTCAATTAAAAACTCTATTTGTTCCTTCGATGCTGCATAAGTTTCCCTAAACCACGTTTCCGTAGGCTCATCTCTAAACTGAACTGAGGAATCAGAAAGCCATAAGGGACGTCCTATATCTGCAACAAAACTTCTTATAGTAGATTCCTCAACATCAGCTGCTCTAGATAGCACCTTCAGAGGAATAAAGGGAGGTAATGTCGCAAGACCAATACATATGGAATCGATTTGTTTTCTGTAGTTATCATGAAGTTTATCTCTTATTGAATCGATTGCTGACATTAATTGTCCTTCAATTTGTTCATCGACAGTGGATCCCATTTTTCCAAGACTGGTGAATACTTCAGTAAGCGTACTACCATTTAAACTTAAGGCATTTGACTGTACACGTGGATTGCCACTGGTAAGCCTATGAAATTCCAATCCATCCTCTATAGATGCTTGGATGTGATAGGACCTTAAATAATCAAAAGACTCTTTCTCCGAAAATGGCTTCAACTCAAGCCTTATGATGTTACTAGGCGGCTGGAGTAAATGTATGCGCTCAGTTCTACAAAGGGCAACTACTTTAACTCCTTCTATTATACGTTCACGGAGAAGCTCATGAGCAAAGCAGTTATCATTAAATTCTGCCGCAGCCATTTCAGCATTATCGGCTGCATCTAATAGGAACACCAGTACTGCCTTGCTATCTGATTTCTTCATAGCAATAACTGCAGTTTCAATTCTATCGAGGAACTTCCTCAATATATCTGTTTCAGATGCACCGGAATTCACTATAAGTGGATCGCAAAGACCTTGTACAGCCAATTCATTAACAATTTGAACAAATGCTTGGCGATGATGATGCCTAAATTCGCTTCGGTTACGATAACGTCCACCACCAAAGCAATCATATACTATACCCAAAGATCCAACAGGTAATGATTTAGCTAGCTGACGAGAAAATGTCGTTTTTCCTACTCCTCCAGGAGCGTGTATGATTATGGGGTCAGATGATTCTAAGATGGTTTTCAACAACTCTTCATGTTGTTCTCTATGTACGAAGGTTTCAAGTTCCTCAAACTCAGCTGGAGCAGGAAAAAGATCACGTTCGGAGGTTATGTTAAATTTCTCTAGTATTTCTTCACGGATAATGTCACCATTGGTACCAGGTAATGCCTTATCGCGAACTAGCCCTGTTATACTCTCTATTTCTGGGTTATCAATGATTCCTGCAACTAACTGAGAGATTTCTACATGAAGTTTATACTTCTGTGTATTGTAGTCCCCTTCACCGTCAACGAATTTTATATAAGAACAGAATCTTTTTAGATCTTCACCGGTTAACTGAGTATATTTTGCTAATGTCTTTATATAATTCAAACTGGATTTTTCACCAGCAGATATTTTCTCAATATTATTTTTAAGATTGTAATTAATCGGCCTGTTTGTAACAATAGCAAAAATGACACCATCAATTTGGGCTGTGGAACCACTCATATCTTGGAATCTCTTTGCGAATCCTTCAAATGTTCCCTTAAGTCCACTAAGATCAAATGGATTATTTTTATGAACCGTAGTGTGTTTTAACTGATAGTATGCTACATCTTGGAATCCATCTTTCGTTAAAGAGTCAGAGTACTCAGCAACATCAATAACATACTCTCCTGCAAGTTTATTCTCCTTAGACCCCTCAATTACAATTCTATTGATTCGAGATTGGGGTGAGATTAATTGCAAACAACGGCGGGCAGCCCATCGATAGTGAAAAACATCACCAGCCCTTGAATATCTAACAAGTTCGTTCTCCATAAACTATCCACCCAACTATTCAGTATTTTTAATTATCTATGCGTCCGAAACTTATGCGGGATCCCCTTCTGCCGTTTCACCTTCCAAAGAAAGTCACCGATTGCAAAAATTTTCGCATTTTTGATATTTACAGAATATTTTTTCTCTCGTGCATCCACTAATAGAAGCTCAAATACGTATTCCTCAGCACATATTCCGTGTTCATCAATATTCAGTCTAAATAGATCTGATGATTCAAAGCCAACCATTAAGTGTCCAACTTTTTCGGTTTTTGGTGGTAACACTAATTTGAAGTCTGCACCTATGAATTTATCCAATCCATATACATGATGCCTTGAGAGTTCTATTCCTTGATCATTGCGGACATATAAGGTGCCACCAATTATCGTAATAGGCAATTCTATTGTATTTGTTAATACAACTTCTATAGAAGCACAACCTTCTGTATCGTGTACGGCATGTAGTGTCTGTTCAAGAAATCTTATTTCAAATTGTCCTTTGTTTAAATACATATAGTCGAAGTCATTTCGTTTAGCTATTGTATTCATACTTCCTTTACGAATTAAGCAAAGTCCCTCTTTCAATCCACTGAAATTCTTTCTCATCATATATGGTTTATTGTCAGTTTCGTAAATCTTAAGAATACCTAACACTAAACCCTTATATTCATATTTGAAATAATCAAATTGTATTTCGGGTTCGATATTATTTAAGACCAACTGCCCATAATTAGATGAGTCTATAAATTCTTTTGGATCAATTCCTTTTATCTCCTTGCCTTCTGGTCGATCCTTGATTCCAATAATAATGAATTTATCTCCATTATGGCGAGAATTGGCCATTGCCATTATATCCATGAGCAAATCCATACTTTTGTCTTTATGGTATTGTCTCTCTTTAAAGTCCAGGAATTCGCACTCATACCCTGATTCAATTAACTCAACAATCTTATCCATAGGCACCTCACTATACCTCTATGTACAACAAACTATATATTTACATCTTCACTGTAAAAATTCGACATCATGCAAGAAAATCCTACTTTATTCACAAAAGTTCTCATGTAGTAAGAACTATAAAGTATTTTGAAAAATTGAGAATTGATCTGCTAGTGTACTTATTCCTCTTCTCATTCACTAAGTAGTAGTTAATAAATAATTTTCATTACTGTTCCCCCTGAAGAAAGAAATGTTCTACAGCTTTCTGGAATGTTCATTTCGATACTTAAATCTCTCTATGAATCATCACTTTTGAACTCAATAAGACGTACAATATATTTTCAAAATTTAAAAAAGGGAGCCCAACTTAATGTCTCGGACTCCCTGTTTGAATATGTTGAAATTTTCAATTCAGTTGTAAAAATTTTAACCATTAAAAAGTTGGAATTTGAATATGAATTCGAATTCATATGTATGTCTCGCCGGTTCAACTTCTTATCGTGGCATCAAAGACATATGAACTAACATGCTTGTTAAATTTAAAAGACAAATTCTCAGCCTGCTGATTAAAAAACTGTTTGGCGTCGTTGATTTGCATATCTGGAGTCGTCTTGAGTCGGATATCAGCAGGATCCTTCCATCCCTCACATAAAAACCACCCTATCAGGTATATGCCGTAGTCACAATGTTGGTTCTCCATGTAACGGCTGACCAATTGTTTCTCCATTGCAGTCTTCAGTGTCCGGTTCCAGCAACCTTTTACTTCTATCAGTAGCGAAATCGTTTCTTTCTGGGTCGTACACAAATCCACTTTAATATCGATCCGCTCTCCCTTTCTCCCTCCTTCGTAATCAGATCGACTTTGTTCCACTTCCCGACTGACGATGATTCCATATTCGAGCAGTTGTTCTGCTAATCGCGTTTTAATTAGATCGGAAAATTCATTTTCCGTTTTTGGAACTTGCCTGTCGTCAATTTTATTCCACATCGTAAAGATGAGCGGATTATCCGAGTGAAGCATTCTCTCGTAGTCCTCCAAAATGTCTTTGACGACTTCAATAAGTTGCTGCCCATTAATTATCGGCATCCTCCTTTTCCCGTGAACCGTCTTTATAATTGCTTCAGGCAGCGGAGGATTCCACGATTTTTTCAAGTAGTCATTGCGTATGAATGACCACACTGATTGCACATGTTCAGAATTCGGCAACTTCTTACTAACTCAACTTTCGCAGCTCAAATCCCCAAACAAACCCTTGATATAGCTGGGTAAACCGGAGATCCAATCCTGTAGTTGACAAAAAACTGCTGTTTTGTTCTTCTTGGTTTTTGCCTGGGTCATTTCGAGAAATAAACTCATGAGCTGCTGAAGAGCGGTCTGGTAATCCAGATCACGGACTTCATCGGCGAAGAGGAAAAAAAGTCCTCCAAGTGTTCGGTCATCACTTGACTGACGCCGTTCGTATTCCATTGCCAAATATCGGCTGAATACAATCGTGGTATGGCTAATCAATTGGTCAAAAGAGCGTCCCTGGAACTCAGTCCCTAGTTTCAAATAGCTTTTGGTGACTTTGAAAAAAGTCTCAATACTCCAGCGCATACCGTAGATTCGTACGATTTCTGCAGCATCCAGCGTGACATCTGTACTCAAAATCGCCAGCCACTCCCGTTTTTTATTCCGGTTGCGCACAAAAACAAGTTTCACGGGCAAACCGCAAGCAGTTTTTACCAGGACGGAGCCTTTAATGTCTCTGGCATTCGATTGGGGAAGGGTTTGAAAGACTTCGCGCAGCGTCAGTCGCTTTCCTTGCACCAGGTAACGTTGCTTCATCTCTTTCACCATGCCGATCACGGGAAGCCCTTTAGAGGTAAGCTGACGAAGTAGCGGCGCTTGTGTAAACCAGCTATCCATAAGCACGTAGTCGGCGGTGAATCCTGCACGTAGCGCCCGATCCAGCAAGGCAACAACCGCATCCGGCTTTCGGGAAAAGGCCTCCATCCGCCGTTTGTATCCATGGCTGCGTTTGGAGAGAGTCGAAGCCATTTCGCACAGGCGATTGGCCAATTTCGCTGAAGACAGCATGACAAAGTCAATCGGAGCGAAGCTAAATCCGTCCGACCAACCTAGGGTTAGCATGGTGTAGCCCTTAGTGAATTTGCCCGTGGAATGGTCAAAAACGCGTGCTAACAACTCTGCTTTTTTACTCCGGTTTCGGCTCAAAACAGAATCGTCGATAATGAACACGCGTACGCGCTGAGAAGAGATAAGCGATTCAAAATGACGCACAACACGAAGACTTAAAGCCTGCAAAAAGCGTCGCCAAGCAAACGAAGCTTGATTTAAAAAACGGTAGACAACATCTTTACCAGGAAGATCTGCTGCACGATCGCTTTCCAGAAGCCGAAACCAGTTCTTTCCTTCGAAAACCAAAGAGAATACGATTTGAAAAATGGCTAAACTGGAAAGACCGAAAGATTTAGAAATACCTGATTGCCGTAAGGTTTTTCCAATGTGAAGAGTGGCAAAAAGTTTGGAAAAGCGAGACTGTTCAGACAGGGAATGTTGTTGTAACATAGGGTTACGCACCTTTCTTGTTGGCATGGTAAGCTCGACACTTCCATGATACCAAACAAGCGAGGTGTTTTTTGTCAATACGAGTGAATCTACTGAATTTCCCTTACGCGCTCAAGGGTTTAAGCCATTTTTCTAGGTGCGAAAGTTGAGTTACTAAGAAATTTGATCTGTCTATAGGACTCCTCCGTTTTACGATCCTCCAACTCACGAAGTAACTGTGCCTTTAAATTATTAAATTTATAAGAGTAATCAATTTCGTTAACGTTTAGCCACTCAAACAGCTCGGCAATTGCTTCGGATGACCACCTGTCCTGAAAGGAATAGTTTCGGAATGTTGCTAAATAACGTTCGATGATGCTTTTGCCGTATTCCTTATCTTCTTGCAAGATCGGCCTCAGTAGTGCCCAACCTGCGTCTTCTGAGAAATCCATCATAATTGCCAGTGCCTCTGATGCACGTTCTCTTACTTCTAAGTTGGAAGGGTTCCGTCCTTTGTCTACAAGTGACTCCACGATTTGCTTTATCGTAGGATGACGCTGCTCAAGTAAGATGCTGATGATAAGCCCAAAAGCTTCTAGATCGATCGTTTCTTCCTGCATTAGCGTTAGCAACCGCGAAGCAGTATCCTCGTCCCAACAGTTCACGAGTTGACTGATTACTGTATATCGAGCCCCCCATCCCCAAGATAACTGGCGTACGTAACGAAAAATACCATTTAACGTCTCCACCCGGTGTAGACGATGAAACCACTTGAGGATCTCCATACCATCCATATATTGACTGATTTGTGGCTCGGTGACGGCATCTAAGCATTGATGCACAGCTTCTGGAGACAACGTTTCAAAAAACATCCTTTCATTCATAAAAACAAGCTGAATTGCATCAAGCATGTTCCTTGTGTACCCGTACTGATCTGAGTTTTCTATACTTGCAGAAGGAGTGATAATGAACTGCTTTGCTGCCAGCAGTATACGCGCCCTCAAATCCTCGTTGGCTTGTTTCCAACCTAAGAATTGCGAGAAATCACTTGGATCAGAATCTAATAAATTCGTCAAATCAAAAGGATCTAATTGTTTTATTAATGTGTCCCAGGCATTGGTTTGTCCACTTTCCATCCGATCTAATAGTTCCAGTGCTGCCTCTTGCTGAAAAACTGGCGGGGTAGGCGACCATTTTTCAGGTTTTTCAGTGAACTGTTCCTTTTCAGGCTTACTCGCGCACTTCAGGAAATTGTTTTCTCTTAAGCTGTCCTCTAGCCTCACAATACGTTTCTTCAACTCTTCTTCGCTTTCGTCAAATTTACTGAGAAATACTTTGTACACTTCCAAATAGACAGAGGATGAATTCTTCCGATTCACATATTCGGGTGAATCAAGTATCGTATCACTAAGAATTACTAGTTGTTCCGAGCATAATGATTGGACAATTGAACGAATATGCTCGGAAACAGTGTCTTCTCGAACGTATAAGTCGAGCATGTATTCCAATAATTCCATTAATGTCAGATGATTCGGATACAATCTTTTTAACAGGGGAAAGCACATATGATCGTACCGATAGGTATAGTTATCAAGAAAAAACTTCATCGGCCGCAACTGCTCATCTAGACATAATTTATACAGGACGGGGAATACATCGTCTAGCAAGTCTCCATCCCAGTCGTGGAAACAATCAAGTATCGTACTTATCGTCTCGGTCATATCGCTGTAATAGACAAAATTCAGAGCACATCTTTTAGCCAAATCCGAACTTGCCGGATCGCTAAGACAATGGTTTACGATATCTATGATTTCTGGAATCCTAAGCTCTTTAATGAGATCACTATCCCAATAATGCCTGGAGTAATCCGGATCCGACTTGTTGAACACCGACAAAACGAATTTTTTCTTTGTATCAACTGTTAACTGAAACCGATCGAAAAGAAACAGAAGCTCCGGCTGTTTGTCAACAAGTTCATTCAGAAAAGACTCATTAAATTCACCGAGCCAGGCTGCTGTTTGATGAAGTTGAGGAACGAATTGGCCTTCAAAATCGCCGGGGTGCATAAAAAAATGTAGTAGTTGCTTTGTCTTCACTCCACTAGCATTCAAATAATAGGCGGCTAAAAACTCTTCATACGATTTGTGGGCCCACGTTAACTGCTCGGGTCCGTTATCGACGAATAGCCCTGTAGTCAGTACTTCATTCCAATCGGCTTCAGTAATCACTCTCGTGTCATATTCGCTCTGTACGTCCCGTAATTGGATGGTGCCGATCTGGTGCGCTCCTCCTTCCAAGCCAGTGTGAATGATATGTCGGTTCGTCAACATACAAACCGCTGCCAGCTTCGCTGCGTATTCCAGTTTTTGCGCCACGGATAGTCGCCCAGCAATAAACCTCTTTGCTCTTCGATCCGGGTTTACTTCCTCACAAAGCTTATAACAACCTCGATCGTATAGCTCCTTCTTGACTATCGGCTGATCGTTCCAGGTATTCAGAAGCATGTGCAGCGTAACTGGTCGGCTAGCTAACGCTTCAATTCGATGCTTTTTCACTTGAGAAACAAATGTTTGAGACGCATGCTCGTGATTAATGCTAGCTTCTTTCACGTCTTTCTCCCTGAGCGGCGCAAGTCTATAAAAATGGACGTTGCCTTTTGAGAACTTACACTCCAGATTATATTCCAAGCCACTCGGAAACGCCCCAGTTCTGCAAGCGATTCGGAGGTATAGTCTGGAAACGTCCAGTTGATCCAAAATGTCTTCCAACAAATTGCATAGAACTTGTAGTTGCATGAATCCTTCATCAAAGCTGTCAAACACCAAATATAATTTACTGTTCTGCTCTTGCTTCCACTCCGCATACTTTTCGTTGTTCATGATGCTGTTGTTTAAGAATTGGTCGGTGGTAATCTTTTTTAGATCTACGAAAATTACGTATGAATTTGTATTTTCTAACTGATCTTTCATTTCAGCGAAAACGGTGCTTTTACCGCTGCCTGGCTCACCCAGCAAAATTAGACATTGCTGGTCCTGCAGTTCTGATAACGTCACCAGTTCAGGATGTTGCTGTGCCGTAAAGCTCTCATCTGGGTCAACTAGAAAACCGTCATGCAAAAAAGAGTTGGGATCTATTCCTCTTGGATAACAATAACGGGTCCAATTATATTGAGTCGTGCTCATAGTAACTCCTTTTTCATATCCATATTCTCAATCATCATGCTGAGTTTGTATTTCGACAAAAAAATGCTATCTACCTTCAAAAGACAACAAAAAGAAAACCTTGTTCCGCAAGGTTTCTTTTTGTTTAGTATGGTGAATCAAAAAGGAGCAAATGTGGGTGTATCTTATAGGACTAATCCAAGTATTGAATTGAAATCAATGAAAGACATCGCTTATAAATATAATCATGGTGTCGAATTCTAAAAGTTATTTATGATTTAGTAATTTCGAAATATTCATTCTCAAATAGATCCTTATAATGAGCTTTTTGACCACTCATATCTCTAATAGTCTTACTTACCGGATGACTTATCGTGATCAGGACCATTATTTTGTTTTGACATTATTTATTTACTGATTCTTTTGATCTAACAGTTACCAATGTCACATATAAGTTATATTATAATTAAATCACTTCATTGCGCATCAATGTAAGCTTCACAACCATCACAAAGTCCGTCCTCTTCTTGGTTTAGAGTTTTATCGCATCTCATGCAAAACCCTAGTGTATTTACTTTTCCACAATTAAGGCATTCTCCGGTCTTATATCTTAACGTACTTTCTACGTCTGAATCCTCATCGCTGAAATAAACCGAATAGGATTCACAATAACGACAAGGTACACTAGCGATTTGATCTTCTGTGATTTCTGGAAAATCTGAAGATACCAAAGATGATATGTACTTTTCCATTTTAGATAATCCAGATGTGACCTCCCAGTGATCTTGAACTAAAGGCATATAAATTGTTTGCTCGTCATTATACTCTGCTTCTCCATTCGTATAATATATATCAAACATTTCCTCTTTATCATTCGTTATCACTTGAAAAGATATTGTACTTAGTTCCCCTGTAGATGAATTAATATCGGGAAAAACCCTCACTTTTATATCATCTCTTGTTATATTATGCTCAATTATGAAGATAGTGGCTTCCTCTTTAAGAGTAGTCTCAAAATATGAGATCTCCAAATCAGAGCGATAATAAAACATGTCTCTTAGGTGATCAAAAATGGTACTTAGATGTTCATGGAATTCAAAAATAATCTCACTCTCATCAAGAATACGAATACCAGTTGCTTCTTCTATATTATCTCTCCAATCATCAGCTTGTTGTCTTTCCATCACTTCTGCCTCAAATCTTATTTCTTCCATATAACTTGCTGCTTCGGTCTCCGTGTATGCATCAAACTTCTCCTCGGCTTCTGCAATCAATTTTTCGAGCTCATTCATGCTTTTATTGAACTTATCCCTTAATCTTAAATCTATAAGTTTATTATGAGCTACATGATTACGATCTGTCTTAAACTCGCTCCATAGACCACTAAATTTTCTGAAATCACACGAAAACCATGGAAGAAAATAATCTTCCCAAAAATTCTTATCTACTTCCATTTGTTCTTTCAATTCCCCTATTAATCTAGGATGTAATTTATCAATTGATTTAGTGTTAAAGAAGATACTGTTCATTAGGTTTTGGAAAATAAAAAGCCTTTCTTTTTCGTCTCGAGAAAAAACATTTATCGGTTCAACGGAATCTTCAAACGGATCCAAACTATCAGGATCGCGAAAGATGCTATTTTTCTTCATCTTATATGTCTTAAAACTCAAAATACTAATTAAATCACCTGTATCGATAGACATTAGGTTTGTATGTATATTGTCAAAACTAGGGGTTCGACGTCTATATTGGTCATTTCTTTCGTTATATTTATTGATCAAGTCAGCTGGCATATACTGCTCCCACCAGTCCCCACCGAGCTCAAAGAACATTATACTGTTTATTAGTCTTCTCAGAGAATTCTCTACATTATGTACTTTCTTATATAATTCTTCGGCAAAATGTTCAGATTGAGTATCCTCCAACCAAACACATTGCTCCCAGTCATCAATCATCTCATCTTTAATTTTTATTTTTAAATCATGTAATTCAAGATTCGATGGATCTTTAGATGGAAGAATAACATCTACTTTAAGTTGGATGGTTTCATAAGTAGCAAGGACAGTAAAGTTAACAAATAAATCCGTTTGCTTGTATTCAAAAGTCGCTTTACGTATTGTCTCTTTATTTGAATAGAACTCTAAACTATTTGAATTCAAATCTAATTTCACTTTTTCCATAATTTGTTCTGTATAGGAATAAAAATCAAAGCTCCTGCTGTTTTTCTTATTAATCATTACAAACTTTATCATCAGCTAGTTCTCCTTTTGAAAATATCCAAAATGATTATTTTAATCATCATCACAAAACTTTAATTTTCTCTTACAAACATCGCATTCTACTTGAATCACAAGACCAATGGCTGTGGGAATAAAAGTGTACGAGAACTTTGCCCCTGAAACATCAATAGGTTTACATGAATCCCATTTTTTAATTTGTTCTATCATATCATTTGTTATTTCGAATATCACCTAATTCACACTCCCAATATTGTTATTACCATCTGAGTTTAATTAAAAAACAGATCCAAAACAATACATACACTGCTCATTTAGATTGTTGTAGACTCATATTATCCCATCAAACGCTTACGCTCATGATACTGTTCCATTGTTTCGATTACCTGCTCAAGCTTCGCTCGGCTAAGAGGTAATTTTTCTCGTTTAGTGTGAATCATCGTCGTACAATGAAGCTTTTGTACTATTATTGAACGGGATATCCGACGATTGTATTTTGATTTCAATGTAGTAGCTGTTTTTTCAATATTCTGCGCTAAAATTTCATCTCTTTTTTTCCAATCTACACGCTGGTATGGCACTCTCTTATCATCATAATTTTCCCTTTGACGCTTAGGTTTGTGACGAATACTTCTATTAGTACTTGAACAATTCTTAGCTGACTCTGAATAATTCAAGTATTTTTTGACGGTTCCGGGATCAACCCCCAATCTTCTCGCCTTTTCTCGTAAGCTCAAAACAGGATTTAAAGATAATTCATTTAACTTCTCCATCCAAACGGCACCTAGCTGCTTAATTCTTCCAACTCGGAAAATATCGTTTTCAGTTTGATCCGGCCCTCTAAGTGAGTATATAAAACCACAGCTACACTGGAACGTACCAACAGGTTTGGAGGTATCCGAACACCTTGTCACACGGACAGACTCAATTACTTTGCTCCCAAAGTGGGATGCTGCTTTGTTTAAGCAGGGCCATGGACCATTACCAAAAGCATTAGCCTTACTGTACTGTTTCTTCTCCACTAGGTCCCTAGTATTCATATCTAAAAAATACTGCATTAGAATATGCCTTAAAGGATGTGTTGCATGCCGAGGTTTCCTCAACATTTTGTGCAGCCATGTACACTGGCTACCTATATCTAGAGGGCTGCCTAGATTTCTAAGATAAGTCGAACCATAGAAGGAATTCAACTGGGGAATAAGATCCATAAATCTGATGTTTCCTCCAGTAGTTAGAAATCCCATCTCTTGAAGCTTGTATAAGTAGTATTTTCTGACTGCTCCAAGCCCCAGTGGCTCATAAGTCGTTGTAAGAAGATCAATAGATCTTTGAGCAATATTAACTTCCTTATTACTTCCCTCGAGAGCGAGCGGAATATTTTCTGGAAGTATAGATTGTAATGTTATAAACTCATGTTTCTTTCCTTTTTGTGCATAGTGAATCGAAGACTCTATAAGGTAGCACTGATGTTCAACACATACCGAAACACCAGTTAGTTGATGAGAACGATGCCAGTAAGCAACACCAACCTTTAAACGATCCGCTAAAGCACATTGGCCACAGTATCTAAGAAAAAGGGGCCTCTCTACTCCGCTTGGAGGTAGTCCTAACCACATATAAATAGGTTGACAATTGGAGTGAACCAACGTATAAAATATTCGATTAAATCGAGCTTCTTGAATAAAGGGACGATAATATGGAATTAGCGTGTGATGCTCCAATAAATACACAATAGGTATTGCCCTCCCTGGTATGTGAGTGTTTAAAGCATGAAGATAACCAGAGTAAGCCGTTATAGCAGACACATTTGAATTAGAAAATAGATCTGATAATGTTTTTCTATTGTTTTCATTTCCAGAATTGACATGGTACCTAGCAAAAACGCTGTATAATAATTCATCCGGTAAAGGAGTGGGGAAATTTATCATTAACTTTAATCCTTTCTACACTTATTTAATCTGTTTTTTACTTCGGCTACAACCCAATCTTGAACCTTTTTTGAACAGTTTTTGTAAAGAGAAAATTTTTTTTGTATAATTTTAAGACTTGGCGTGTCATATTTTGATTGTTGTTTAAACCATTCGATTACCCGATCTATCATACGTAAACCATAAGCATCCATTGTCTCTATATTGGATTCATAAAGGTCCCTAGTACGGGGGAGAATCGATCTGTTGTTAAAATAACGTCTAAATTTTTCCTTGGGAAGCTCTCGAAATAATGCAGAACCAGATATTCTCTCGGCCGGATTTTTACTATACACTTTAGCTATACCCTCCTTCAGTTCTTGGTAGATTTCGTCATCTAATGTCTCCCAGTTTATGGCCTTAGGTAAAGGTTTTCTTTCTGGGAGATGTTCCTCCATCCATTCTTTCTCTCTCTTCATAAGCCAATCATACCTATGGATATTGTACTTTCGAATTTTTGGTCTTGTCGCCTCATGCCCTAACATTCTTATCGCTTCTAATACAGTTTCCTTACATAATGTTATCTTATCTACCGAAGTAGCTGCGGCCTCGAAAAAGCCCATTTCTAAAACCAGTTCCTCTTTAATACCCCCAGGGTAGTTGGATTTCCTTCGACGACCAGTATGCGGTCTGAGATATTTTTGTACTGTGGTTCGGTTTGAAGATAGCCTTTCACCAATTTCTCTAAACGTCATTCCCATATCATAATATTCCTGAGCTTTCTGTATAAACAAAAACCCCCAAGTTTCAATGCTATACCCTCCATTTTCTTCTCCATTTGGTATAGCTTTACGAGTGTAGATAAGACCACAATGAGAACAAGTAAATCTACCTGTTGCCCACTCGTGAACTCTACGTTTAATATCTGTTATAACAAGTTCATTATAGTACTGACAAATTGGATTAAGACAGAGCCAAGGACCGCAGCCGAAAGGCAGCTTTGTTGAATAACTGTCCTTGTTATTTAAAAATCTTTCTACAGAGCCTGATAAAAATCTCATTAGAAGGATGTACACAATGGTAAGACTGCCCATATATCTTTTATCAAACAACCTAGTTATGTTCTTAGTCTCCAGTATTTCATCAGTGAAAATACCTAATTGGGATAAATACAACTCACCATAAAATTTAATGAACTCACTTAGCAAGGTTCTTTTATAAATGTAGTCTCCACGAAAATGCATGTAATTGCGTTTCCCAATGTTAATCATAAATTTGAGGTGCAAAGTATCTATATCCAACTTCCGTTGACTCATTAGCGTGTTAATATCATCTAACAAATCATGATCCGCTTTGATTTTAATAGAGTTCCTATCATTCAAAACATTTTGGTTACATTTGGGGCAGTCGAGATCAAATAGCATCCATGTTGCCTTTTTATCAACAAGAGTTGTTCCACATGCGTTACAAGACGTAAAAAGCTCACTTCCATGGACCATACATTGTTTTAAAAAAACGAACTGATGCATACGATGGAGATAAACGACTTGAAACTGACTAAAATCTTCTAACATACACTCTGGACAGTATCTGCATTCATCACTAATAAACGAGTATAATGCATGTATTTTCAATTCGTTTTTCTCTGAATTTGATCCCATTCCTCTCCAAACACCCTCCTGTTTTTTTCTTGAGAGAAAGGGGCTTATAAATGGGTAAAAACTATGTTTAAGAATAATATGCTCTGCAAAATCATCCTCAAAACCTAGATCTGTTACTATACTATCTAGGTTTTGAGGATAAATGATTCTATTAGGTACTGATTTACCTAAAAGTTCTTTTTTACTAAGCTCGAACGTTTTGGCCGATTGTAAATTATACCGGTGGACGATACTTCGGAAATCTTCATCCATATAGGTGGATGGAAAATAAACTATCTTCCCCATCTAACGTCCCCCTCAGTTTCAAATTCAATAAACTCAGTAAAGTCAGCAACAAGTCCAGCTAGCTTGAGAGCCTCTTCATTGGTTTTCTTTTGTTTATTGGCCTCATACGAAATGGAACGTATATCATCTGTCTCTAAGATTTCTTTGGTTTTCAAACTGGTTTTACGAAGCTTATTTGGTAAGATCGGCTCAACCTGCTCTTCAGTTGCTGAGTCTTTATCTGCGAGTACTTTTTGGGCGACCAGCGAATACAGGAGTTCTACATCGACTTTTACATTTCTATTCTCTAATTCAATTTGTTCTGAAAAAGCTATCGCTTTCTCAGAAGTAGTCCCCATCTTCATAGCAAAAGTACATAATTGGTCAATTAATACTTTTCGATTATTTTGGATTAAAATTAACTTATGCTCTTCAGAAAGTTGCCCATCAATCGTTATTCGATGCTGAGCATCCATGATATACTTTTTGAAAACAATCCAGTCTGGTTTCAAATCTTCATACTCAGCTGGGTCAATTTCCTCACCTTCCCGTATACGTTCGAATATAGGTTGAACAAGTCGGAAAGTCTTACTTGCTACGGACTCAAGCATCTCTAGAGTGATCGATTCTGTTTCCTCATACAAGATTACATGACACTGAATATGCATAAATAATTTTACTGCAAAATCAGGAATTCCCAATGTATGATAATACAACGCTGCTTTTAAATCAGGTGTGAGAGGAGTGAATTTTTTAGTATACTGCAGATCCCATAGCCCTTCGACAAACAATTCCCATTCTAATCCATCTTTCATACGATCTGTAATGTTCTCAGCATAACCATCCGGTATACCCCTTCTAGTGTTCGCCAAAGAATTTTTAAACAGGTACAACGCTTTAAATGTCCCAATCATAATGATGGGTATCCCGATAGAATTGGTAAGTTCGGTGATAAAATCAATCATTTTTGCCTCTCCACCAGAATGTCCTTTATGAATTCGTTGGATTTCGTCAATAACAAGCACACCTAAATTAATTTGGCCAGCTACTTTTGACATTCTTTTCGCTAGCACCTCAGCTCGACCATCCTTCTCTGCCAGATCCTCGTAATAAGAAGTGCCTAAGAGTTTATCTACAGCAAAATAGAAATTTCGACAAAGTGCACCCACAGATTTATTACTGGGGCATTCGATGTGAAGCCAAAGTACCTGCTTGCAGGCTAGATAATCTGATTTGTACCTGGTATGGTGAATTACTTGAGGTATTAAACTCAGAACTCTCTCGTAGGATTTGGATTTCCCCATTCCACTCAACCCTATATCAGCCATCTGTTGAGCTGTTTGGACATTACCCATTAAATTTTCTCCATATTCATTGGTTCCAGCGGACAATATTTTATCTAATCCAATGGAAAGTTGTCTTTGGTACATGGGACTAATGGGATTTCTAGATTGATACCCAATCTTAATCATCGTATACAGGTTCCTATATTTTTCAAAATGTGATACCATCGGTTGCCAATACATCGGTTTAATTTGTTGCACAAGTTCTACTCGTTCTTCATCATCAAGTTGAGATAGGTCACCTGTAAATCGGGGTACTGAATATAACAGTTGATAAAGTTGCTCTTGCTTTAACCTTGGAGGAATAGCTTCTATGAAAGGATTGTTTTGATATGCATCTATAATTTGTGGATAATACTCTGCCTCTATTTGTCTTCCTTTAAGATATACATAACGATCCGAATCATTGTTCATCCGGTAACCGCCTCTCTTTACTTTTACTTAAAAGAAAAAGTTGCATTTTACTTAAAGGGGGATTGGAAGTATAAGATTCCTGTAACGTTGATTTAGATTCAGTACATGTGAAAATCTTTTCATCCGTTTGACGTCGGGCAGTCCAAGAAGTCTCACTACCAGTAATACGAGACTCTAGTTTTCTTTTAGCCCGTTTGTTTTTATATTTATTAGACTTAGGCAGTCCCTTTTGTCTCTCATTCATTTTTTCTCTTTCTAACTTGGTCAAATATTTAGCAGCAGCATCTAATTCGGACTCAATTTGGTAACGCTCGTTTTTTGCAATTTGTAATTTTTTCTTTTTGAAATTTAGTATAGATTTCACATCATCAATATGCATTCCTTCATATTCCTTAAATTTTGCCGTTAGACTGCATTGCACAATAGAGCCATTTTTGAGTCGAATGAAAATACTACTGGAGTTTCTAGGATCGTAGCTAACTTCAATTTGATGTTTACCCTCTATTTGTTCATCTTCGAACCAACCTTCCTTAACCCCAAGCTCACATGCATAATTTAGTTGATTCACATTAATTCCTCGTCTTGTTACAACTCCCTTTTCTTTAGGTAAGAGAACATATCGAATCAGCTCTCGAGGTTCTTCATGGAGTAAGCTTCGCTTTGCTCCCCAATTCCACATGGAAATTGGTGTTAAATCCACATTATCTCTAGCCATTTCACTGGTTACTAGAAAATCGTCACTAAGTGCTTTGCGATTATACTCCAGCACAAATAAAATAACGATCTTGGTAAATACCTCGAAGGTATAGACACTCTTTTTGGAAGGATCAAGTTCCCCTCTTTCACGATGTTCCTTATGGACCGCTCCCGGTATCAGTTCTTTCACACGTCCACAAAAGTTTCTGAATTGCTGTTCGATATACGGTTTCAGATCTGCTCGGTACGAAGGAGGATTAGCTAAGCGAACATTTAAATTCACTAAATTATTCGAATTCTTGCTCTTCATCTCTCCACGATCCCCAACCATCTTTTGAGGAAGATGTTTAGATGGCCAATCCTCTTCATGAATGCTCACTCCATATTTAGCACAGAACTCCACCTTATCCGTAGAGGCATTTTCTAACGCCATCATACTTTCTACCCAGGAATTCGTTTTAGATATATGCATTCCCGTAATTAAACGACTCATTACATCTTTGACAAAATAAACATGTGGTCTCCCAATGACTGTAAGATAATCTGAAGAAAGTAAAAGCACATCAGCAGGTGTAGAATCCGTTTCATATAATGCTCCCGGATTATGAATTTCCTCAGTAGGTGAACCCAGTAAAGCTCTCGCTCTTATCTCTGCTTTTCGGTTCCCTACTTTAGCGGCCAAACGACTTTTTTTGTTATACTCTTTTTGATACCAATATCTGAATTGCTTTATTGATGGACAATTAGTCATATTTATAATAGGGACCTTAACCTCATGCTTTCTATAGAATCCTTCATTATAATGCTCTTCGCACATATGTTTGTGCGTAGCAGTTAAATTCATTTTCAATGCCGAATGATATTTTTGTATAGCAGACTTAAATATTTCTTTATCTTTAGCTGTCACAATAAAGTTGTGGTCTTCTGTTTTTGGCCCTGTTTTTATGTTTATTTTCCTCTTGTCTCCAGTGACCCCTACATCGGTATAGTCATGTAATAAACCATTAATTGATTTCCCATAGAACCAATACTTTTTCAGTAGTAAATATATTGTTTTCTGTGGTTTTCCTGTTCGATCTGATTCACTTCTAATTAACTTCCCCCTTGATTCGCTCCAGAAAATTTCTGGTTCTTTATTAGCAATGGATTTTATTAAGTCAAATTTCTGGTCTCTCTCAGCTCCATATTTGTTTAAATACTCATCAGTAGGATTTAAAAACAATAGATCCGGTTCATAAGAGGAAATATTGGCTTCCTCCATCTCAAGTAAACGAAGCAGTTCTCCATAATCTCGAAAATAGGGTAATTGTAATTTACGCTTATCATCTATGTTTACTAATACCACGTATGATTGATCAGGAGAAATCCAGAGAACCCGTTCAAGCGAGATCTCCTCATGGTCATCCGAGATATACTTTTGAAAAGCAACAACAGAGTTAATATAAATCACGATTTACACCACCTATTTACTTTTTGAACGTTCAATTTGAAGAGGAGCACTCTCTCGTATCGGTTCCATCATTGAAGTTATCCATTGCTTATTAGCTAACATGTGTTTTATCATAAACATCGATGTCCCAGGTTCTACACCCAGTTGATTATCAGAGTTAAGACACTTTTTGCTTATCGACATTGTCCGACTGAGAGATTGAAGTTTATACAGTAGAGGTTCTGCTAACATGTTAACCACTTCAAGATCCATACCCGGCCTACCTTCCAATCGCTTCGCGTCGTATAACCAATCAATGTTTCGTATGAATGAAATAGGCCTCCCAACATCAAAAACAACTTTCCACTCTAAATTCAACTCTTTATAGTACTGGCGCTCAATCTCGAATAGTTCCAAAGTTCTTTTGTTCAGTTTATTAATAGGTTTGATGGTACGTGGATGCTCCTGAAGCTCACCATGTACACTCATCGTAGTAAGCATAAAATCAGTGGACATAACTACATCCTCTCCTTTATCTTGAGGATGTTTGATATTCAGCCTAGCTGCAATTTTCTGAGTAGCTTCAATGGGTGTTAGAGGGTATTGCTCCCTAATATCTACGACTTGATCAGACCAATCCTGAACAAGTAAATACTGATATTCATAATTTGAGAGTGTGTGATGTATCCGATTAGAGTGCCACCCTAAAGTACGGGTAAGCCATCCCTCTGAAGCTACTTTATTGTCATTCGCTTTGATGAAAGGAACATACTGTTCACCTCTACCTTGCCCTCGTCCATCCTTCAATCGATTAACGTGAGTCTTATTAACTGACAATTCTCACACTCTCCTTAAAAAAAGACACATAACTTTGATGTTATGTGTCCCTCTAATGGTGTATATTTTCCTCATCATATCACAGATAAATAGAATTTTTAACTCTTTTTGTAAAAACTTGTCTAATAGGCAAGTTAGATATATTCTCCTCACATCTACAGCTTGTTACGATCCTTTCTCTGTCTTTTTCTTCGTGGCATCCTCTTGAGTTGTTGCATTTGTGTAAAGTATGCCTCCCTATTCTTTGTATTGATTTCTACATCGTGGATACGACTACAAATAATATCTGGTTTGTTTTGATTAGGTCTTAGAATCAGTTTGTCTTCATGTACATTGTATTTAGAAATAGTTATCATCCAACCCCTAATCATCGCTTTCTCGTACCAGCGTTCCTTCAAGGCTTCTCTACAAGAGTAGTATTGATCTCGGAAACAAATCCCTTGTATTGTGACTAATGCGAACTGTTCCTGGTCCACAACTCTAACATCCATCCTTCATCCTCCCCTATCCTTTATTACTATCTTTATATCCGTATTCGGATAATCTATACAAAGTTATCGCTATATCAATTAAAGTGTTTTATTTCGCTTTCATCCCAACAGTAATTTTTATATTATCTTCCTCCGATATGGTATATAAAGGAGAGTTGATAGAGATGTATAGACACTCAGTTCAAGATCAAAAATTAAAAAAAGAATTGTACAAGATTTGCTTCGAAGTTGTTACATTGCAAAATAAGCTACTCAATAAGCGTGCAAAATGGTTTGAAGGTATTTTTATACTCTCACTAGCAGCTGGTATTATTTTTCTCATCGTTTCTGGGGGTTTAATAGCTTTTTCGAACACGGATCTAAGCCCTATGTACGGAATAACTTTGGTTGTTTTATTGGTTATTTCTTTTTGTTGTATGTTAGCTATAATTTCGTCTTCTCGTATACATATCAAATCACAGTACAAGGATTGCTTTTATGATTGGTAAGAGTAAAATTAAGCTGGATCGAGAGGTACTCTTCTCTATTCGATGTGATCAAGTTTACTATTATCTGAAGAACAATGATTACGATTATAATGCACTAGATGATCTCATTGCTTACTATTCCATTGAAGGGGAAACAATAAAAAAAATGGATGGGTTCCTTTTGCTATTTTTACAGCTTTCATCTTTCCCTTCTGGAATGAAACAGTAAGCAAATACCTAAATTGGACAGAACTTGATCAAATTGTTCCTTTAGTTTTGTTTGCTATTCTCCTTCCTATGCGGATTTGGGTGTGGAGACAAAATGCATATGATCTGTCCTCTGTTTCAGTTCATTCGGAAGGTAATGATAGAACTTGTGCAGAGCGCTGTTTACTTCATTATCAAACGGAAGATAGCGATAGTTCTTCAATGATTGTCCAGCAAGTAATAATGCGATTGCTTCGTGCTCGGTGAACAGTATGGGCGGAAGTACCTTGTCTCATAGCACACGGTAACCCCCACCGGATGCCGGAATAGAATTCGCTTTACTCCATCACATCGCGGATCATCGTCCCACGGGATACACCGCATTCATCTGCTAACTCCTGAATGTATTTTAAATGCACTAATAATTAGTGTCACTAGTATCATATCTTTAATATTTTCGGAAGGTTGAAAGTGAAGCGAAGAGGACAGGCGATTGCACAAGCTAAACAGCTCAACCTAATTCAATAAACGGATGTCATAGCAAAGAAGCTGCCGAGTCTCGTCTCAACAGCTTCTTTGTATGCTCTGTGATAGGGTTAGTCCTGCCGCAATATTAATGCCAACTGGGGTTCGAGCTCAAATAAGTGAAGTAGCATGATACCTGTCTCTGCGCGAGAAGCTGCTCCCTTTGGACGCAACAGCCCTTGGTAACCTCCAAGGATACCTGCCCGAACAGCCAGATTCATGGCTTCCTTGGCAAAGGAGGCTATCTGATGCTCATCCGTAAATTTCAACTGCTGCCCCTTAGGCAGGGCATCGGTTTGGACCACACGCATGAGCATTACGAGCATTTCTTCGCGTGTGATGGTATGGTCGGGTTTAAAGCTCCCATCCTGGTAGCCATTGACGATTCCGCGTTCAGCTAACGTCTCAATAGCATCCATGGCCCAGTGGCGTTCTACATCCTTAAAGCTAACCGTTGTAGTTCTTGCGGTTCCATCTGTATCTTTGAATACGAAGAGCCGGGTAAGCAAGGCCGCAAATTCCGCTCTGGTTATAGAGCGATCAGGCTTAAAGGATTGGTCAGGATAACCTGTAACGACACCCAAGCGAATCCATTGACTGATCGTGCTCTGTGCCCAATGCTGGCGAGTATCTGCGTAGGTGCTTTGAGCGGCTGCATTCGCCTGCCAGTTGGTTAGGAGCCTTGCTTTGGTAGCTTCTACATCAATCAGATCGGTCTTAAATAACGGATGATCTGTGGCAAGGGGAGCCTCAGGATCAGTTGGAGCCGAATCCGGATTCGGCTCACCTGTCTCCGAGCCCGCACTGCCGTTATCTAATCCAATACCTTGCTCTGGTGAAGGTGTTGGATTTGGATTTGGTGAGGGAGTTGGTGTCGAACCAACCGCTTTTCCAATTTCCAGAGTAATTGCTTCCAGTGTATACTCCTGTCCCGATTGAAGATGTACCTTAGCGGACACTTTATAGGCACCTTCTTCTGACAAAGTGGCCAAATGCTTTTCACTTGAACCATCGTAGTCCAGCGTGACCCATTTTTGGTCATTCACCTTATATTCCGCTTTAGACAGATCGAATCCTTCTACCTTATACGCGGATAAACCTAGTTCAACCTCTCCAGTATATTTCCCTTTTCCAACCATTGTTCCCTTCGTCTGAAGGGCAAGCTCAGGTTTTTCAGTCTGCGTGTTCGTTACCTTGAAGGTATAAGTCTTCGTTTTTCCAGATGGGCTGACAGGTTTAACGACTAAATGGAAGCGATATACAGCCCCTTTGACCGAACGCTCCAACGCTTGACGGATGGAAATATATCCGGTACCCGTATTTAAAATTTTACCATCTGTATCCATCATTTGAATGGTAGCCTGTTTGCTAGATGCAATAGCATTGATTTCCGTTTCTTTCAAATCAGTAGCATTCAACGTATACATGGTGGTTTCAGGGTCAAAGGTCATTGGAACTCCCTGCAATTGAACGCTACTTAATGATGCATCCAGCTTATCAGAGCTTTCGCGGAAGAATACCGCCTGCAGCGCTTCTCCCGTTGTTGTAAAGTTAATATCTCCACGCTTGATCTCTTCCGAGCCGAAGGCCAGAAGCTTGGAAGCCTCATTCACCAGATATTTCGATTCCACAATTCGTCCCTCTCCATCCAATAGATGAACAAGCACGTTGCCTGAATCCAGTGTTACCATGTTCATATTTTGCATGACAATGGACGCTTTGGAACCAGTCTGCGTACTACTTAAGCTTGTCGTCAGCAAAACCGGATCACTTGCATATTGAACGGCGAGGTTCTTTATAGACACCTTCACACTGTTATTGGAGCTTTCAAACTCCTTGACTGTGGCTCCCTGTGAATCAACGACCGAGGCATGCACAAATACATTCAGCCCTGTATCCGGGATTTCATCCTTGCCTAATGTTTTTAAATAGCTTTTGACATCAAAATCATAGCTGGATGCGAATCCACCTTGATCCATCAATTGTAAGGATGCATCATCGGTGATCTCTTGAATGCTGCCAATCAAGCGACTTTCATCCATATTGCCATCCGCATATAATCCATATCGCACCTTATATCCCTTGCCAGCCAAACTGGAATTGGATTGGTTATACATTGGAACAGACAACATGCGGTGCCCATTCTCTTCCTTCAGCATCTTGACTTCGGAAATACCTATGTCCGGGATGGCAAGAGTTACAGTGCCCGAAGTAGACAACTGTGTTCCATCGGTGAATCGAACATTCACTGTGTATTGTTCATCCTTAATCTGATTTGGAACGTTATAGGTTGCAATATAGGATTGGGTTACATTTGGCGCCTGAGATAATTGATCATATGACGTTGTTTGGCCACCAACTTCCAGATCCACTTTTTCAATTCTACTCATCCCCGAATTGACTACATTGAACTGTATCGGTAAATCAAATCCAGGAATGATCTCTTCCGGGTTATATACGATACTACTGGCATCGAAGCCGTTCTGATAAGATGCACTTAGCGTGTACATCGCACTAACCGTTTTGGATATATGGACAGGGATCTCTTCGCCAACATCAGCAGTGGATTTTGGCTGAATCACCCCGACAGTCTGTGTATCCGTTGTATAGGTGGTTCCAAGTATAAGAGCCTTAATATGATAACCCTGTCCAGACTGCACATAGTTAGCACTAATGTTATCTACCTCTGTATAGTCGGGAAGCGTTCCCAGTGATAGTACACCGGAGACGTACAAGCCGTCATGATCCTCACCGAATTTGACCGCTTTAATGGCGTCTCGCGTTGTAAGAATGGTATCGTCAACGTCCATTTCTGACGTCTTCCATATGATTGAAAGCTTGTCTAAATTTTTATCTGCATTGGCATTGCGAACAAAGGTAAAGTTAGGATCAATTCTTGCTTCGCTTGCACCCTTAATGGCAGACAAGCTATCTACAAAGTCTGGATCAACTTCACCATTTCTGTCGAAGGCAACTAACCTGATATTCGAATTAGTCAGACCATCCTGGTCTGTAGCCAATGTGTACCATCCTAAAATGAATTTTTCTTCTCCATTCTGGAA
Source organism: Paenibacillus sp. CB74 (assembly GCF_055687625.1). Lineage (NCBI taxonomy): Bacteria > Bacillati > Bacillota > Bacilli > Caryophanales > Paenibacillaceae > Paenibacillus > Paenibacillus sp. CB74. The sequence continues at coordinate 286,478 of NZ_JBVMUS010000002.1, forward strand.
GCGGGTACTTGTAAGCTTCGGATTCTCATTTGCATGTTGATCTTCAGTAACTTGCAGGTTTTTGATGACACCCTTGGTTCTCCAGGTTGTTGCGACTGCCGAAACATCCTTGTCAGTGTCAATGACGGCATACACAATCTGGTTGTTGTCCTGATTCAAGGTATATACTATAGCCGTTCGTCCGTCACTTAGCATTTCACTGGACAACCCCCTAACAAGCCCCTGAGTTCCATTATATACCGTTTCAGTATCGCTCCAAGACTGTGTAGAAGTATCATACACCGTATAAAAAATTTGATCAGACTGTGTAAAATCGAGCGGATTATTAACGTTGCCTGCAATAACGCTTCGATAAGCAATCAGCACCTTACCCTGGTTTACGGAAACCACAGGGGCTACATCTGGTGTCTGATTATTTGTCAAAGAATAGGTTTTCCAGTTTGTTCCGTCGTAGATGGATACCATGACCTCAGCACTATTGTTCATCAGCATGATTTCCTCATTCGTCAGATCAGCACCTGCTTTTTTGTTCAGTGTCTGATTCTGCCTTACCCATGTTGCAGCAATCAAATTTCCTTCTCCGGCAACATGAAGATTGGTATCTCCATAACCCGTTGGAACATCGGTTGCAATTGGGCCTTGATCTGTGTAGCCATTTCCATTATTCAACATCCAGGAAGCGACCGTATCTTCAACGTTGGCACTACCTCCATCGGATAGATAGACCGCAATCGTGCCATCCGCTCCTGTCTCTGGATTGGAATAAGGATAAGCATTGCTTTGCACTACTTGTGGAGCGGCTGCTCCCGCGGTCAGGCTACCAGCCTGCAGTGAGGAATCTGCTCTGAGTGTGCTAGACCTTTGCCCTGAAGCATTCCATGCTCGCTGGTATTCATTCAAATAATCTCGATTCTCTAATGTTTGCGATTCAATTACCTGCATAGGCTCTTCGCCAATTGATTTCATGTATGCGAAGGTAGCAAACTCCAGGTTGGCGGCGGTCAGGGGCTGTATGCTATTCTCTTCCCAATATTCCTGAATGTCCTTCCAGTGGTTGAACATCCAAGAATGACTGTACCGCAAGGAGGCAAAATCATGACTGAAGGAGATAAATAGAAATTTAAGGACCACGCGTACACCGACAATACCCTCAAGAGCGAGCTTGTTACCATACAGGACCCGGTCATTTCCGTTTGCCAAATAGTTGCGATTCAGCCAGGTGCTCGTATTTTCGACAGTGATCTTTCCGAACACACCGATCTTGGCAGCGATAATGGAAAAGTCAAAGCCAATTCCTCCAAACGCATCAATGTAAGCATATACCCGCAGTGAAGTCAGATAGTCATTGACGCTATCCTGAGAAGGATCGCTCCAGTCAAGATCAGGAAGTTCATCAAACAGTACACTTGTAGCAAAATTAACTTCGCCACCACCGCCTACCGTTAGTGAAAAAGTGACGGGAACAGGACCCACTGTCATATTCCAGGACTGGCTGTATGAAAATTCTCCGCCCGCGTGGAATCCACCCGCAAGTAATGTATTTTCCCACTTGCCTGTCTGCGTATTAAATTTGATCTCGCCAATATAATACCCGCCGAAACTGAAATCCGTATCTGTTCCGCCGTGACCAGCCCGACTTTTGTTCGCGGTTTCCTTCTGCCGATCTACATAAGAAGGCTGAAGGAAGCTCTTAATATCACCGATGCCTGGCGTGAAGTCTTTTGCCCCCGTTTTCATGGTGTTGATGGCAAAGCCTTCCTTATCAATTGAAGTCAAGTTACCTTGATTGACTTGAATAAAGGTTTTAAATACCGTCGGGTCATCCGTTGGCACAACGGTCATCGATAATGGGCCAACATTCATCTTCAGTTTGGAGAGCAATGCCAGTGTATCGAGAGTGACCTTATCATTGTTGCTCGGACCTTTGAAGAGTCCGTTGGCTCCTGTCATCTCCTGCTTGATGTCTCGCAGCTTGGCCTTCATCTCAGCTGCTGTCGCTTCCTGAACACCGATCATGTTCACAAGTGTAGCCGATGTCGTCATGCTCTGTACAAAATGATCGGGCGTGTCATACACTTTGAAAGAAGTAGACCCTGATTTCCCTTTGTCCAGCCATATCGTATCCTTGTTCAACAACTGAACATGCTTTGTTGTATACCATTTCGAAAATGGATATTGAAAAGTCTGGTAAGATTGCCCCTGTGTGGTTGTACCCAGGTCATTCTGCAAGGTCGCGGACGCTTGTTCATCAACCTGCTGTCCCCACCATAAAAATTCGGTAACCAGATTAATCGAAGAATTGCTGGTGCTCGGGCCGAATCTTCCTTTGTAATCCGTAATATAACTGCGATTTTTGTACAATTCACTTTCCACGTACTGGTTAACCATAAACAAAGCTGGCTTGCCGCTCTCATTGTCCATCAAACGAGAAATTTTCGATCCCACGGCAACCATGTCAACCGGGCTTGTATCGCCATTCAGACTATACAACTGTGGATAGTAACGATCTCCTTCAAAATGAGCTTCAATGAGAAATTCCAGTTGATCTTTGGCAGATAGTCCGGCTGCATTACTTTCTCCCGCTTCAGCAGAATAGAAATCTGTGGTGTCAAAAATAACTTCCAGACGGCCGTCAGCACCCAACGTTTCTGTTCTACCTTCCCCGCCGATTTCTGTCTTCTCAGCAAAGAATCCGTTTTTGTACACCCCACCATAATAAGTGACCTTTCCGGTATAAGGCTGACCATCCGGTTGCTTGAAGAACACTTCAACCTTGGACAACTGACGAAGTTGAAGGATATTGACCGGGTACAGATCCATCGTCTTGGTACTACCCTCCTGGCTTTTGAGGGACGCCTGACTCATCACGCCGGTATAGGTCGTGTTATTGAAGGAAGAAGTAATATAAACATCACTCCCGATTCCTTTTTCATCATATAAAGCCAGCTCTCCATCTGCATTAGTGAGTACCTTCTTCTCAACGCCTGCCTTGTCTGTATATGCAATCTCTGAGGTGGTCTTAGGATAAAGTTGGAACAAATACAGCTTATCCTTTAAAGTCTGGACTTCCAGATCAAGCTTGGCTTCTATACCTGTGTTAACATGCTTGGCCGTAATCGTCGTATCTCCATCGCCTACGCCTCCAAGTGTTAACTGTTGTTTGGGTTGATAAGAGCTGTTTGAGAAATTCGTTATATCGTCGATATCTTTCCCGGATTGATAGAACACTCCTGCCACCTGGTTGTCTTCAGCGTTCCAGGCAAATTGGTCTGTAATGGCACCTAAATCAGAAAAATCCTTATGATTGATTCCGATGGTATGGGCCAAGTTGATTTTGCGCTTGAGCGCCAGAATCTGCTCACTGCTCATCGACTCAATTGTCGGTATATTACTCATGGTATAGGAGCTTTGCTTTTGTCCATCCACCTGAATGTCAAATGCCCCTTGTTTGTACACTTGCAAATAGAGTGAATCATAAGACCATGTCGAATCCAGACTGTTCTTTGCCTTCAAGGTAATGGCATAAACGTCCTTTGCACGATTGGCACCTGTCACCTGATCAATGGAAAGACTGTAGCTTCCCCCGGTCTCCGATATGCCGGATCGATCAAACTGAGCCTTCGCTGCATCAAACGTAATGACGCTATCTGGAAGAAGCTGTCCGTTCTTGGTCACCTGAAATTCAAAGTCCCCTTTATTAAGAGGGTCAAAATTTTGCAGAGTCCAGCTCAACGGCAGGACACCTTTATCATCCGTAATAAATTGCCCTATACTCTTATCCAACGTTACTTTGGCTGCGGGTGATGTCACAAAAACATATGCTACTGCGGACAGAAGCTTCCCTTGCTTGGACGGGTCAGGATTTTCTGTACTGACCTTAACCGTATAACTTGGTTGGGATGGTGCTGAAATTTGACTGAGTAAGCTTCCTGGAATCTGAAAGGAAGTTGCATTACTCAATGCGGGTGTATCAGGTGCGGACCAGGTATGCAACGGGGTTTTTCCCTGCATATCCTGCATGGACCAATTCCCCGCATACAGCTCGACAGTAAAGTTCGCTGCTTTCGGTGTCTGTCCTGACGTAGCCTGTTCCTTATACTTGTCCATCACATTCGTTATCCAAAGGATGGTTGCAGCCTGATTTTGCTGGGTCTTCACCTGGTTAGCAAAGGCTGGTATAACAAGGGAAGGAACACCATCTGCTGTAATCTCGATCGGAACAGTATCCACAGACGTCTCTTGTGAAAGTGCGCCGTTATTTTTGGCAATAAGCGTAAAGGTTACTGTTCCTGATTGTTTGGGTACAATCGTTCCATCAGCTAGAATGGATGCAATCGTATCGTCACTGCTTTTCCATTCAAATTGATCTGCGGAAGTATATGTCGCATCATGCGGATAAGTAAATTTCAGTTGTGTTGCTTCAGTATCGATTAGAGATACCACATGTTCTTCACCAGAAGGCCAAGAGTTAGGGTACTCGATTTGCAAGTCTCCAGGCATGATATATTTCACATTCGCAACTTGGAACGGAGCAAATTTGTCTTGAAGTATAATGAAATTCTCAATAGCATCTGCATTATTTTTATCCTGGTTGTAGTAAATTTTAGCTCGAAGCGATCCTGTAGACGTATTGGCACTGGTCACAAGATCCAATGTGTCTGGAGTGACAGACATTTTCCCCTCCAGCACTGGCGGGTCCAGAGCCAGACCGTCTTCGCCTTTCTTCCAGTCCAGACTGGTTACCAGTCCTTGCTCCTTATTTCCGATGGACAGACGCAGCCTTTTATTCAATTCCTCGGCAGTCATTGCGCCATTAATGACCCAATCGCTCGCTCCATTCGTCGGATCAAGCTCAATGGTAAAGGTAATCGTATCTCCTACGTTATAATCGGATTTGTCCGCTTTCAAAGATGCGAAGGCATCGGCGCGAGCAGGAACAACAGTTATGTTAGGTTGATTGCTGAAATCCTTGTTCCACGCAATATCCGACAGTGTATTTTGCGAAAAATCTGAGCCACCAACCTTCTGATCGGTATAATTTCTGTCATGCACATACCCATCAATCATTTGATGTGCACTCAGCACCTTCAGATCATCTGGCGTGCTGCCTTTCTTCACAACCGCATTGAAGCCCAACACAGGTGACAGCGAGCCTTGATTCACATTCATCGGCCCGCGAATACCGCTTTTAAGACTGAAATCGCCTGTATAATGAGTCATAAAATAATTACTGCTGGCCGCATCCCCTAACAATTCGGGCATAGCAACGTCTCCATTTGCAAGCTGAAGCACAGGGCCTTGGGTAAATCGAGCCTGGTATTGATCATCCATTTTGGACAAATTATTATCTGATAACATCCCCAGCGCCATCGGACGATTAAATTTGGCAATCATCGGAACAATCTGTCCGGTTGAATAAATTCCTGGCTTCGCTTGTACTTCTAAGATATCAGGAGTATCTGACTTCTGGAAAATATCCGTTAACTTGAATATTTTCAAATTGGTTCGAAAGCCTTCGGCTCCGTAGGGATCCGTGCTTGGAGAACCCGTAGGATTGCGATAATTCGTAAAAGCTAGATAGGCACCTCCCTCATAGGTATGAACAAAAGGGTAATAATAGCGATTCTGGATTCTTGTACTGCGTGATCCATCCGAATACGTATAGAGGCTGGTAAACGTACGATCATTATCATAAGATGACTTGATTCCCAGATTTGCTGCGAAATGAATTCCATCCAAATTCTTAAACTGATGGAAATGCAAATAGTCGCCTCTGGCAAAATTGCTCCAGAAGTAGTTCAGCATAACCTCTCTGGCCAACGCTTTCTCTGTAAGTCCATCTGGTGTAAAGCCGGAAAATTCAGTCATCCCGTATAGCTCTTCCGCGCTTTTAGATATTGCCAAGGTTGCTGTTGTTATATTGGGCGCAAAGGTGACCACACCCGAAGTTGTATCTGTAACATAGCGCGTTAGCGGTCCATCCGTCATGCTAGACTTCGCTTGCGCATTGACCACGTCTTCGTAAATGTATCCCCCGCCTTGAAATACTGGTCTCTTTCCATCGACCAGTTCCACAAGCCCCCCTTGAGAGCCTCCAATCATTTCATAAGCAAACGAAGCCTCCTTATCCAACGCCCTGTTCAACTGGAAGGTCACATAAAATGTGCCGTAAGCACTTGGAGAAGGGACATTGGATGCATTTGAGCCATTGCCAATATTAAGCTCAATATTCGTCACTGTCGCATATACTTCATCCTCATATGTATCTCCGGCCGTGTTTGCCAGAGTCACTGCCTGTGAATTCATGGCCTCCGAATAAACGGCATCGGGTACAGTATATAATCCCTCCGTGCTCGATTGCTCAAATAAGGACTCCAGATTGTCCAGATGCTCCTCTGAAATCTGGACGTCAGACGTGTCCTGCAGTTTCGCCAATTCAGCGAGTTGCGTTTCAATGGCAATGATTTTTTGAAGAGACTCTAAAGTAATAGATTGTCCATCTACCTCGGCAACTTGGGTAAGATCGGTTGCAGGGTCGGCTAGCAAAATCTTAATCTCCTCCAAAGTATAGGATTTACCGTTAAATAGAATCGGTACCTGAACAATTCCACCCTCTCTGTCAATCAAACCTAACTTCTGCAACGTGTCCAGTACAACTGGAGCTTGCTCTGCGCCATAACTTTCAGTCAGTACACGCATAAGCTCACTCTCTGAAAAATGGTTTTGTTCTATTCCTGATGAACCAACGATCTCGCTTGCCGCAGCAAACGTTGGCATCCAGGAAGTAGATAACATAACTAGAATAAGCACAATAGCTACTACTTTTTTACATCGAACCCAAACCTGCATGATTCTCCTCCTCATTGATGTGAAATGCATCTAAGGTGCATTTCTTTAATAAATACTCAATACATCTGCTTAATCCTTAGCGATTATATTGCAGGAAGTTAGAATCGGAATCCCACTAAAGTAGTACTTGGTAGAAAAGATATATAATTTATCACTTATAGGGCGTATGCGATAGAATATTTACATCGGGTTAGCACTAAGAATCGCTCTCATTCCACTACCCATATAACTCTTTTCAAAACGTGATCATTACGATTAAGAGAGAGGGCATTACCTTGAATAAAAAGACGCCACTACTAGAGCTGGAGCTGGACTGTTGTGCGCCTGCCGATCATCTGAGTCCAATCCTGCTGCGCAACCATCCACCGATAATAAAATGTTCACTTCCTATATAACTTCTCCACCAGATCGCTAGATCCGCATGTGGATTCCAGCTATGTGCCGCTACGCGCGGGTATTACGGAAACGCTGGTTCGCTTAGATGGAGAATCTGACGGTTGCTCCATGGCTCTCCGAGAGCTGGGAGAGCGAAGACTGTCGATCAGTGTCATTGGAAAGTAGTTTACGTGGGGCATCCCGCTGCACGAAGGCACAAAGATTCCTGTAACGAATTCATGCTGCCGGATCAAATGCTGCAACTCCGTTAACGTCTGATCCCAGGTATGGTGTGGCTTCACACCACCACGATCGTACATTTCAGCCAGATGCAAGGCACCCAAAGTATCCGTTTTCACTTTGCGCAACTGTGCTCGTTGGGATTGCATTGGATTTACCATATAGTAGGTGTATCCACGTCCATCCAAATAAGAAACCAATGCAATGTGGTAATGCCCGGCGTTTTGGAAACGAAACGAGCCTGTTGGAAAAGCAGTAGAGATTGTGTATGGAACAAATGGGTTCGAAAAATTTGCGGATATGTTGGATACCCTTCAAGCTGAAACGGATGTTGCTCCCGTAGTGATTTTGGAAGCAACAGAGCTACACTTGAATCTTTAGCGACATCCACTCCAACAACAGGTTCCATCCTATCACTCCTTGTTTTAATTTCACTGTCTCTTTCCAAGATGGTTCCAAATCCATAGCTTCGCTTGTTATGCGGGGTCTACCGCCTCCACCAGCTGGAGGTCGTGATAGAACATTTTTTTGTACGGGGTTACTCCCCCTAAAGCCGTTACTTTCTCCCAGCTCCCCCCATCGTAAAACGACTAAAAAAGGCCAACCAGTAATTACTGCTAACCTGATAATACGAAAGTCGCTCAGCGGCTCTATTATTGTAAATCCACCACCAAAAAATAGAGCCAGACATTCTCCCAAAGAGAAAGGCCCGACTCTATACATGTTAGAAGTATTACTATTACCACAGGTCCAACTGCACCTCATGTAACCTTGCATTAGGATAGCCGATGAATCGACCATACTATATCCGTACTGAATCCAATGGGTAGACCATCAGATTCGTAATATATCCCGACTTGATCACCTGCCTGCAGCTCAACGTCACCGGTTAAAGTCACCGTCGCACTACCTAGTACAGTCCTCATAGTTAAAATTAACGGTATATTAACGTCAAGGAAAGGCATATAACCTTTTATTAAATCAATATTGCCATTCTTCTTTACAGTAAATGTCGGATCAACGCCTCTTCCTATGCTTATATTGATTGGCGCGTCAATCTTATAATTAACAGTTGCATGTATGGCATATCTGCCAGTGTCCGGTGCCGTAAATATCCCTGTAGCAGGATTAAATGTAGGGCTACCGTAATATGGGGATGCCTCGCTCCAATTCGAAAATAACGTGCTACTATTAATTGAGTATGTCGTACCGGTAACAGAAAATCCTTCCGAGGTAAATGAAGTCCCCGCTGGCCCTGGATCTCCTTGCGGCCCTGCCGGGCCTGCTGGACCTTGTGCTCCCGCTGGCCCTGGATCTCCTTGCAGTCCTGCCGGGCCTGCTGGACCTTGTGCTCCTACTGGCCCCGAAGCTCCTTGCGCTCCTGAGGGGCCTGCTGGACCTTGTACTCCTGCTATTCCAGTCGCCCCGGTATCGCCTTTATCCCCCTTGACTCCATCGCCTGTAGAATTCTGCGATTCTTCTACAACCGATTGCAAAGTACTGATGATGATGGTTTTGACGGTGGAATTCCATACTACTTTTGCTCCGAATAATTCCGCAATAAAACGCACTGGTACCATAACCCGGTTCTGAATGATCTTAGCAGGTTGATCGAGCGCGACCTTCTCTTCTACATCACCGATTTTAACGCTGGCATTCGGGTTGCCAATAACCAGATTACCCGATGTATCTCCTTTAAAAACCGTTACGGTTTGTGTAGAACTGTTCCAGTTAAGAGACACACCGAGCGATTCTTCAAGGACCCTTAAAGGTATAAGTGTGGTTCCTTTATGGACAATCGGTTTGACGTCACTCGGGACTACACTATCATTAACAATAATAGAGATCTCCTCTATTTGGCCGATTGGAGCCGCCTGAGCAGCAGAAACCACAAACAACGTCATTACAAGCACAAATACAATGGATAATTTCAATCTCTTTACCACTTAACTTTCCCCCATATAAATGAATTTTATCCCTTACTCCCGGTTGCGATCATCTGCAGAATTCGAGTCCGCCGATTTCAACTAAAGCTCAAAACTACGGATAGAACGTTCCTTATTATCTTAGAGCAACAAAAGAATCCTATCATTCTCCACGTAGATATTATAGAAATAATTATAAGAGTTGTAGTCATTCGAAAGTAGTACGATGCCCTGAAAAAAACGATCGTTCGGGTAACCGCCTTAATATAAGGTTTGAATAAATTCAAAATTATGAAGCTTTGACTGTAACAGCTTTTGATTAAAGCTTTGGTATCGTTACTAAAAACCTTCCTTAGGTTGAAGCGAGTTTTTGTTTGTTGCACCAAGAATACCTTTGTCAATCAGCGCCATAGATTTAACCGCATAGGAGAAACAATTTTTCCATCCTCGAAGCCTGTTAGTCGCTCAAAAGAGAATCACTACTCACATTTAAATATTCATCTAATTGGAAATGGGAACATCTTCTTGTCTATATAGGTAATCGGTACAAGTTCTTGTCCTCAGCAGCTAGTCTAACTAGCCGCTCGTGTTTAACCTCTCATCGTGTCAGTTGTTCCACAACAATACGAACATTTTCATGTGTTACGGTACTTAATGAGGTTTTAAGTGTATGCTCAATATTTAGATACACATCTAATCGGCAATCAGACCATGTTCTTGCCCCTCGACACATCATGTGTAAAAAGTGTTAGCTGATAATTTCCAAACAGGAACCACAAGTCTTTGGTAATTTAATAGCTCACTTCAGGTAATCTGAAGGAGTATGGAATCTCCCCGGTATAATCGAAACAAGGCTGCCCTGCTGCATCTTGTATTCATCCTCCCATATCGTTGTTATATAAATTTAATATAGCAATCATATTTAAGTTCATCTCCTTCACTCTGCGAATATTCAAATCCATTGCACTATCTTCAGATTAGGGAATTGGGTGATTAATAGAGAAAGTTATTGTAAAATATAACTTAGAGTTTATCGTTCCGTTGTATGGGAGGAAGCCACATGTTGAAAGCAAAGTATGCAATGGAGAATGGATCTATTTTTCAAAAACTGGCGCTGGGTCTTGTTTTGATGTTTATGCTCATCGTGCTAATCTTCTGGTGGATCTATCAATTAAACGTAAAGGAAATACAGCGTGAGTTGCAAAAGAACAAACTTGGTGAAGTAGGGTTTATGTCCTCTCAACTGTCTAATCAATTTGAACAGGTATTAATGAATGCGCTCACATTATCGGAGGATCAATCTGTCAGGGGTTACACTTATGTACTTCATTACGGGAATGATTTTGCGAAATATAAAGCCAAGCTTGAGCTGATTGACAAGTTGGCTCTTAACAGTGCTTCAACCTCATGGAACAATACGATCATTCTCTATTATCCGGACCAAGAAGATACAGTATCTTCTGATCCCGAATTTTCATTTCGACCGTTCTCCATGTCCGAAGATCCGCTAAATCAATGGACGCTGCATATGAACAAGGACGGCACAGGGTATTATTCTCATCTTACTAAAGGACATCGAGGCCCTATGTACATCGAGATCAGGATCTCACTGGATGTGCTGCAAAAAATGATGTCAGAATACACTTCCGGGACCCTGATGCTGTATGATTCCCATTATGGGACCGCGATCCGGGGTAGAGGCTCCCTTCAACTTGTACAAGCCGATTCTCAGGTTATTCCACAGATCAGGAATGATAGTGGTTTCTTCGATATCTCATTTCAGGACAGGGATTATTTCATTAGTTATAAGAAAGCAAGTATTCTGGAGTTGTACTTTATCGACTATCTTCCCACCAGTCAGCTTCGAGAATCAATTTCACGTAACAACACTTTGTTTGTGCTAGCACTTATAGCTATGCTCCTGCTCTCTCTTTTGTACAGCTTGGCTCTGCGCAATCAGGTTCAACAGCCGATCATTCGATTACGTAAAGCGATTGATCGATTTGACCAGGGAGATTTCTCAAGCCGTGTCGATGAAACACACACTCTTGAATTCCGAATATTGGGTCGATCATTCAATCGAATGGCCGAGAATACCCAGACGTTGATTGAACAAGTTCTGCTTGGTGAAATTTCCGTCAAAGAGGCACGGCTGAAGCAATATCAAGCCCAGATCAATCCACATTTCCTGTACAACTGCCTCAACTATATTCAAAGTAAGTCGAGTATAAAAGATCATGAATCCGTTACAGCCATGACCTTGGAGCTGGCTTCCTATTGCCGTTATATTCACCGAATTGAAGATATGGATTCCACGTTGGGTGAAGAACTTCGTTTTGTGAATCATTACATGTCCATCATTCATATGCGAAAAAAAAGTATTACCTTTGATATCCATGTGCCAGACCAACTTCTCTCCATCCGTATCCCCCGCATGATTTTGCAACCGCTGGTTGAAAATGGAGTCAAACATGGTATTGAGCCCTCCATGGGTTCAGGCCAAATCACGATTCGCGCGGAGCAAAATGAAGAGACAATACGTATATTGGTTGCAGACAATGGTGTAGGAATGTCGGCGGAGCGGCTGGCACAGATTCGCAAACATATGGATGAATTAACCCGTCCGGAAGAACAGATCGGAACTGGGGTACGTAATGTGAATCAGCGATTAAGGCTTACATACGGCAAACGATCAGGGTTGTTCATTCATTCCAGCTTATCCGAAGGAACACTGTGCATCATTACCATACATAAGGAGGATATTGCAGATGCACCAGGTACTGTTAGTTGACGACGAATCATATGTTATTGACGATCTTGAGATCTCATTTCCATGGGATCAATATCGTATTGAGCGCATTCACAAGGCTTATTCCGGCATGCAAGCATTATCGATTCTGGATGAACAGACCGTCGATATCGTCATTACCGATATTTCAATGCCTGTCTTGAATGGGTTGGAGCTGATCCGACAGATCAAGGCGGTAAAACCCAACCTGCCCTGCATTTTGCTCACCGGTTATGCCGAGTTCGAGTACGCCAAAGAAGCGACCAAACATGGTGTTGTGGAATATTTGCTGAAACCGCTTGATGTGGAAAAGTTAGGAGCATGTCTGGAAAAAACGGTTCTGTTGATCGAAGATCAGATTCGCAGAGCCTTATCCTATGAACAAGCAATGAACTCGTTTCGAGAACATCTGCCTTCGCTGAAGGACAAGCTGCTGAATCAGTTGCTTGAGGGCAACCGTTATACAGAAGATGTACTAAACGACAAGTTGGAACGTTATCATCTCCCCTTCAAAGACGGAGATGACGTGCAGCTCGTTCTCGTTCGGCTGGAAGAACATTTCACCCGATCTACAACGAGCAGTCTGCAACTGTTTGAATATGCAGTGACCAATATTGCATGTGAGTTATTCAACACGGCATTTCATACCTGGCATTGTCGCGATAATCACGATTACCTGGTATTTCTATTGAAGCCTGTTGGGACAAGTGCGTTAAATCCCCCGTCAGTAACAATGCACAGCGTGCAGCCCATAATCCAGGATCAGGATATTACACACCTTTCCTTGCAATTGCATCACAATGTCAACGAATACTTGAACGGAGGTATTTCCGTTATTCTCAGCCAAAGAGGGACACTTCAGCAGGATATCCGTGATATGCATGAGCAAGCCATTTCGGCGTTAAAAAAGCAAGTAGGCAATGGCACAGGGTATTTCCTCTCTCTCGAGGAGAGGTCGCGCACCGTTTCCGTTCGATCACTGCATATTCTGTACGAACCACCAACCTTCAATCACTTGCTGGAGACAGGACAGTGGGAATCTTTCCAAGAGCGCCTGTACCGAATTGAGGCTGCGTACAGTGCTCTACCTGAACAAACAGAAGAACATCTGGATGAGATTCGAATTGTATTGTTATCCGCCTATCATTACATTGCCCACAAAAATCATGCGCTGTTATCAGATCTGGTCGGTAACGAATGGATTCCACGGGTTCCATTTCGTTCAGTATCTCAACTTACGGATTGGGCTGGCAACATTCTTGAACGGCTGCGAACGAAGTTGGAAGAACAGTCTTTCAATGAACAACATGACGTCATTCATCAAATCCAGACGTTTGTTTCCAACAATCTGGATTCGCTCAGTCTTCAATCCATTGCAGATCATCTGTCATTGCATCCGGTCTACGTCTCCAAGTTGTTCAAACAACTTCAAGGGATAAGCTTGAGTGAGTATATTCTAAGCGTCAAAATGGACCTTGCCGTGTACCTTCTTAACCATTCGCAGGATAAAATTTATGAGATTTCCAACAAACTGGGATACGCCAATTCCCAATACTTCATCAAGGTATTCCGTGACAAATTTGGTATGACGCCTCAAGATTACCGGGAGCAATGAAGTAAAAACCGCACATGACGCACATAGGCTTCATTCGCCCGTGTGTATCGAGTGCGGTTAGTATTATTTCACAGTGTCATACCAGGCGTTCACTTCTTCAGTAATCTCTTTACCTCCTGAGGTCGAGTATTGTTCAACGAATTTGTCAAAATCATCGACTGGCGATTGGCCATAAATGATTTTATTCAATACTTCTTTTTCCAACTTACTCAGCATATCGCCCCGAGACACCTGCGTTTTAGTCGGCACGCCCGTGAACATCTCAGGCATAACAATATCTTTCTGATCGATGATGATCTTGGCTGCTATAATCTGTTCAGGTATTCGTTCTGACAAGTTCTTCTCATACTGATTGGCTGGCTCTTGACCGTCTGCAAGTTTCGCCAATGTATTCATCATCAGATTAGGTATTATCGCTCCATCAAACGTTAACGTATAACGGATAGCATCAATCCAACCACCTGGGATCTTGTCGCTTTGCAACTCTTTGTATACCTCTCCGTTTGGACCCATCTCATAGTCATAGCCTTTAGCAAATCCGTTTACGAATGTTGTGCTCTCCGGATTAGCCCAGTTATCGTACAGATAGTTCTGATATACAAAGAAAGCGTCTTTATGTTTCATATCCTTATTAATCAAAACAGCTCCTGAACTAATTGGAGTTCCATGACGTCCAATCTTGCCGTCAGGACCGGCTGGAAGCGGATGAACCTTATATTCAGCAGTCGGTATGTTTTTTAGCAGATCCGGGATGGGCCAGCCTGTCATCCAGTATGGACCAACAATAATGCCAGACTTTCCTGCGGTAAACGCTTCAGTTGCCTTGTTCTCGTCATAAAGGCCTGCTTCTTTGTCAATATATCCCTTAGCCATCCATTCTTTCATCTTGGCAAGTGCTGGCTTCATTTCAGGCTGAACCGAGCCGTAAGCCAGCGAGCCGTCCGGTGCTTTGTTCCACTGATTAGGCATCGCTCCGAACATTCCGAAAATCCAGCCGGAATCGGACATCCATGTATTCAGGTTATTCTTAAAACCTACGGATAAAGCAATGGTATCTTTCACACCGTTTCCATCCGGGTCCTGGTTTACGAAAGCATCCATTACTGTTTCCAGTTCGGCGATTGTAGTTGGCGCTTTCAAATTAAGCTTTTTGAGCCAGTCCTCCCGAACGTACATCACCGGATCATTGTTGTAAGCGTTCTCCAAGATAGGGAGTGCCATTCTCTTACCATCACGGATATATGGATTCCACACGTTCGGATCTTCCACCATCGCTTTTTTGTACGTATCCGATGCATATTTATCGAACAGTTCTCCCGCATCCGTGAATTGACCGGATTCAATTAAATCGCTGATTAGCGTAGAATCACCGCGGAAGGAGACAATATCCGGCATTTTCTGACCAGATGTCAACATGAGTCGAAGTTTGGTCTGGTACGCATTATTCTGTTCGCTGACAGTCCACAGATATTTGATGTCAATTCCGAGCATTTCTTTGGCCCACTTGGTATGGACGTTATTCTCGATATTCTCCCCATTTTTGAATTTCAGACTACTCGTGATCGGAAAAACCGTTGAGATCGTTACTGGCTCTACATATTTCCCATTCTCAAACTGGGCGGAATAATAACCATCACCGTTGCTAGTCTCAGTTTCTGATGTGGATTCACTGTTACACGCCGCGAGTACACCGGACAACATCGTGGTAGCGAGTAAAATACGAAGCGGCTTTTTCCATGTTCTAAACATATTTGTCTCCCCCATAAATGAAATTAATTCGATTAACCTATCAAACAAGTTGACCTCGTGTTATTCCTTCACAGCACCAAGTACAATACCTTTAACGAAAAAGCGTTGCAGCAATGGATATACAATCAAAATCGGCGCCATGCCAATGAAAATCTGAGCGGATTTGATCGTTCGTTGCGAGATGTTTTCCAGGTCCTCGGGACGCACGGACACCTTACTAAAGTCTTGCTGTACAATGATTGTCTGGAGAAAGGTAGCCAGTGGATATTTTTCGTGATCCGTCAGAAATATCAATCCATCGAACCAAGCGTTCCAGTGTCCTACCATTGAGAAAAGGGATAGTGTTGCAATGGCTGGCATCGACACAGGTAAAAACACAAGAATCAATGTTCGAAAGTAACCAGCACCATCAATGAAGGCGGCTTCTTCCAGCTCTTTGGGGACGTTGCGGAAGAAATTTAACAACAGGATCATGTTCCATACGGATACTGCTCCAGGGAGAATGAGCACCCACATCGTATTCAACAAATTCAGCTTCTGAATCAAAATATAAAATGGAATCAATCCACCACTGAACAACATCGTGAATACAAAAAACCACGTGTAAATATTCCGACGTTTGAAGTTACGATTCTCCCGGGATAGTGGATATGCCGCCAGAGTCACAACGATCATGCTCACGAGCGTTCCCAGTATCGTTCGTTGTACCGCGATCCAGAGGGAGCGCAAGAAATTTTCGTTGACTAATGTTTTGGCGTACGCGTCTAACGTAAATTCTACCGGAAAGAGTCCAACCAGATTAGCGTTGGCAGCTGCTTTCCCGCTGAAGGAGACCGCAAGAATGTGGATTAACGGAATTATACAGATCAGGGATATTAGAATAAGAAACGTATAATTGAACACGGTGAATACTTTGTAGGGCTTGGTTTTATGATACATGTCATCTGGTCTCCTTTCTAGAAAATACGATAGTTCGCAAATTTGTAAGCGGCTCGGTATGCGATCACGATCAGAATGAATCCGACCACCGATTTGAACAAGCCGACTGCTGCCGAGAATCCAAACTTGCCATCCACAAGACCTACTCGATAGACAAAGGTATCAATGATGTCACCCTTATCGTAAACCAGCGGATTATACAGGTTGAAAATCTGGTCAAATCCTCCGTTCAAGATATTGCCTAGGGATAACGTTCCTACTACGATCATAATCGGTATAAGGGAAGGAATCGTAATTGACCAGGTTTGTTGCCAGCGGTTCGCTCCATCCACTTCAGCAGCTTCATACAGCGCCGGGTTAATCCCTGCCAGTGAGGCGAGAAAGATAATCGCCCCGAATCCGAATTCTTTCCAGATATCGCTTGTAACAACGACCGTTCTAAACCAGGTACCATCCCCCAGAAAAAAGATAGGCTCAAGACCAAACACTGCTCCGAGAAATTGATTGATCATACCTTTCGTTGCAAGCATGTCCAGCAATATTCCACCAAGGATAACCCAGGAAAGAAAATGCGGCAGATAAACGAATGTCTGTATCGTTTTCTTGAAAGTTTCTTTTCGTACTTCGTTCAGCAGCAAGGCGAATATCAGTGGTGCAATCAGACCTCCTATCAGTTTCATGCCGGCAATAATCAGGGTGTTCCAGATCACCTGCACATTCTCCTGCATGCTGAACAAGAATTGGAAATGCTCTAGGCCAATCCAGGAAGATTTGGCAAAGCCAAGCCAGGGCTTGTAATCCTGAAAAGCAATGACCAATCCGCCCATCGGGATGTACGCAAATATGAACGTCAAGACGACTGCTGGCAACAACATGAGATCCAGTACCAGCGTACGCTTGAGGCTTTTTTTGCGTTGGGGACGCCGAGGACTCGGACTCTTCACTTCGGCTTCAACCGGTGTTATCGCTTTTGCATTAATCATTCGTGTGCTCCCCCTCTCTATTGTATCCAGAGATAAATGCCGGACTCAGGTGTATCTCTGTATATTCAGTATAGATTCGTCGCAATGAAGTCAACATGATAAAACCATAACTTCCATAACAAATTGTTAGTATAGAAGTAAGGTATTCAGGCTGTTTTGCACAACGGATAGAGAAAAAGAGAGCAACATCCTGTTTATGGACGCTAGTCACCAATTGAATTAACTAACAGTGAACTCAAGGTTCCAGCCTCCATGACATCTCCAAAAAATCATGCTTAAAGCAACTGCACATCTCCATATATTTACATGTCTTCTCGCTACAGCTCCTAATAGCTTATCCGTTAACGTCACAAGGGTTTGATTGCTGCTATTGTATTCAAAGGAAGCATATCCTGTATTCTACTCCATTTAAGTGATAATCAGCTGACCTGGTTTTGGGGCGAGGGCTAGACCAATCTCTGCATAGCTCCATGAGCGGGCCAGAATGGATACAAGTACTTCTGCTGTGCCGTCCGCATGGGAAACAGAGAGCTTATAGTTAGTATAGGCTACATTTTTCAGGCAGGTTTTACCTGAAAAACATGATTATCTGTAATTCCTAATCGCTCCATATAAGAACGATGAATTTTCATTTCACCATTCAGTATGTTATCTACGTTTTCACTAAAAAACTGCATCAATTTGGGATCTTGTGACTTGATGATACCTAGTGCAAATACACGGGCATAATTGTATAGGTACAAGTATTCTTTCAGCAAATAATAAAGAAATTGTTCAACCGGTAAGGAACCATCTCAAATCCCTTTAACAAAGAGATGCTCAAGACATTCCTTCCACACAGGCTGTGCTGCATGATATAGTTGCTCCGTCAATAATTTGTTCCTCTAATTCATAATGGACGTATTTATATGGTTTCTTTAATCCTAGTTAATTTTCTTATTCTGCATGCTCATGTCATTCCCAGCTGGCTCACCAATTGCAAGTACTGGTTCGTAGCTTTTGCCATCAACAATGATTGTAGTATCCAACAGCCTATCCATTCAGTTCTAGGACTGTTTCTCCTTTAGTGTTTGCCAACTAAGACTCGGCGTATATTGAGTTTATTGGACTGGATGGTCTTTCGACATATCCAAATTCAATCATTCAAACTCACAATACATCTACTGCCTCACTAGAGTTCTTTTTTAAAGAAAACAAAAAAAGACTGAAAAGGATATTCTTATCCTTGCAGTCCCTCACATTAGTAAACTTCACCTGATTTTTTGTACTCATAAGGCGTTTTCCCCATGACATCCTTGAATGCTTTTCTAAAGGACTTCACGTTAGGGAACCCAGTTTCATAAGAAATCTCCGTAAGCGATTTGTTCGTTGAATCCAGAAATTCGATCGCCATTTCTAGGCAAAGGATCTGTTTGTACTCCGTAAAGGTTTGCCCTGTGTATTCATGAAACATACGGGACAAATAAGCCTTAGAATAACCGCATTCTCGGGCTGTTTCAGCTAAACTGATATTCTCCGTATAATGTTCATTTATAAAATCCAAAATAGTCTGAATTCTTTGCTGCCTCGCACTGTTAATCGCAGATGTACTCTGAACGACTTGGCCAAAATGGTGCACCAGTCTATATTTCAATTCGATGACCCGGCTCTGTGCAAGAATATAGTCATAGGTATCCGTAGATACATGAAGATTGTAGATTTCCATCAATAAGTTTCGGAGGTTAGACAGGATTTCCTCATCCAGATGTTCCTCCGACGTGTTCAACTGGATGACAACCTGTTCATGAGCAAAAAAGGATTCCGTAAAGTGTAGTACAAGAACACGATTTTCAGTCAGACTTTGAGTCGAGTGAGGAACGTTGCTATTGATGAACAATAAATCTTGGTCCATCAGTGTGATTGCCTTTCCGTCATGCCATACCCGCAAGCTCCCGCTAATACAATAGATGAGTTCCATATTGCTGTGAAAATGCATTGGAATAACTCTTTCCGTATCATTGGCTTGGAAAATAAAAAGGTTGATTAGCTTTTTTCGATCTATTTCAATATGTTCATACATTTTTTTCATGATGTCACTCCGTTCACAAGGCCATAAACCAGTAACTCACGTGTTTATTAAGTCGATAACCTGTATCTTTTACCTATACTATACCGACAGTAAAACACACAAACAAGCGATTCCTTTGAATTAAGGTACTAGAAAAAGAAGGCAGGTTCATCCCCGGAGGGGATCACCGCCTTCTCTAGAGTGCATGTACCATTTACAAAAGTTTCGTCAAAGTACAATGCTTGTCTCATTATGATTTCAAATGCACTGTCATGACCGGATCATCAGAGCCTTTTGGCTTTTGAAGGTCATGTACTTCTACACGATCCACAGAATCCAGCCCATCCGGAACAATGACTGGACTGATCACTGATAGGCCCGATGCTTGAATAGAGGGAATATCGAATTCGAGGAGCAGTTGACCCTTGCTCACCTTGGTGCCGTTTTTTACATGTAGTGTAAATCCATTTCCTTTAAGTGATACCGTTTCAATACCCACATGGATGAGAACCTGAATACCGCTTTTGTGCTCGATGATGACAGCGTGCTTGCTCTTGTCCATGATATGAGCAATTTTTCCGTCAAATGGAGCGTAGACACTTCCCTCAGCGGGATTAATTGCCACCCCTTCGCCCATATGGCCTCCCGCAAAGGCGGGATCAGGAACCTGATTCAGCTCTATGACCTCACCCGGAATTGGAGCTATAATATCCAGCAAATCCAATGTCTTTTTGTTTTTCCCCCATTGAAACATGTGAACTCCCTCCTAATCTATACTTCTCTGTAGTGAATATATGCTGAAGGCTCCTTCTAAACCTGACGATTCAAGACGAATACTCCGCTCTTGGATATCCTCTAGAAAGTAGCGTAAAGAGAATACTTCTTCCCCTTGATTCACAAAAATCTCAATGCTTGAACTTTCGATGAACATGTGTAATTCTGCGAGTGGGTGACGGAGCACAGCTCTCCGGTGCTCTTTCTGATTCATCAACCAGTTCGTTCGCCACACCGTTAGGTTGTTATGTTCGTGATTGAATTCGATTTGAACATCATTTCTGATCACAATCCGGAAGCTTTCCCGTAGCTTGGTAAACCGCATGATCACTTCTGCTCCAAGAGAAGGTAGGATCCATTGACCGTCGTTCCGAATTTCTCCGTGTTCTTCATGTTTTCTCAGCAGTTGCAACTCATGTATTGGTTTCTGATATAGCACACCGTCTTTCAGAACCATTTCTCTTGGAAGCGTTAGTGTATGAACCCAGCCTTCCTGAATCGTTGGAACAGCTTGCTCTGATTCTCCTGTCATCGCGCTCATCCAACCGAACATGATGATTCGTTTATCCGTCTTAAATGACTGAGGAGCATAAAAATCAAACCCATGATCAAGTTCTTTAAATTCAGACAGCTTACCGAGGAACTTCCCTGTCTCTGATATAAGGCCTACAATGTACCCAGATTGATTGGGGTTTCTATACTTATCCCCTTCCGCTGCCAACCCTTGAGGAGAGAATACAAAAACATCCTGTTCCGGAAACTGCATCACATCTGGACATTCCCACATACACCCGAAAGACTGTTCCTGTTCGAAGAAGGATCCCTGACCCGACCAGTGGATCAAATCTTCGGATGTATAGATAAGCGCATCCCCTGTAAGATCCTCCCGCTGCGCGCCTACAATGAGCCACCATGTCCCTTGACTGTCTTGCCAAACTTTTGGATCTCGAACATGTCTCGTATAGCCGTTAGGGTGCTCAAACAATGGACCTAGCTTCCGGAATTCCTCGCCATCTTCAGAAACCGCAACACATTGATAACTCGCTCTACTTCCATCGTCTCGGATCACATTACCTGTATAGAATAAGTACAGCTTTCCATCATGGACAATACTTCCGCCAGAATAAATGCCGTCTTTGTCATATGGTTCCGAAGGTACAAGTGCCACTTTTCTCCTACTCCAGTTTACTAGGTCGGTAGACACCACATGTCCCCAGCTTTTATTTTTGTGCTCTGTACCATAAGGATTCCATTGATAGAAAACGTGATAGTGACCCCGGAAGTAAACAAGCCCGTTTGGGTCATTTAGCAAGCCTTGCTGCGGCGTAATATGGTATTTCAGCGTATAAGCTTCACTTTTGGTCATGATCATGATTGTTCCTCCCGGTGGAAGGAAAAGTTGAAGGTCAGCGGAGTATCTTGTGAACTTGTACCGATGTACACATCAAAATCACCTGGCTCACTCTGATACTTCATAGTGCTTCCAACAAATCTGAGCATCTCTTCACGAATGGAGAACTGGACAGTCCCCGTTTCGCCACTCTGCAAGAAAATTTGCCGGAAATCGGTCAGCATTTTCACCGGTCTCGTTACACTGGCAAACCGATCGCGAATGTACAGCTGAATCGTCTCTTTTCCGGAGAACCTTCCTGTATTGGAGACAGACACCTCAATATCGACTGACTCATCAGTGCCCATTTCTTTCCGGCTGATGGAGAGGAGGCTGTAGTCAAATGTGGAATAGGATTTTCCATACCCGAACGGATAGAGCGGTTCGTTTACTTCATCGATATACCTAGTTGCAAAACGGTAGGAGCCGTTCTCTGATAAATCTGGCCGTCCCGTATTGAGCTCATTGTAATAGACCGGAATTTGTCCCACACTGCGCGGGAAGGTCATTGCGAGCTTACCGGACGGATTGACTGTCCCGTATAGGATATTCGACAGTGCATCCCCTCCCATCGTTCCTGGATACCAAGCTTGAATGAGAGCGTCGGCTTGGTCGGCAACTTCAGTCAGAATCAATGGACGTCCGCTGTACACGATGACCACAAGCTGTTTACCCAATTGCTTTAATTCTCGGAATAACTTCAGCTGTGGTTCTGGTAGTGTCGGGTTTGTGCGTGAACCGCCCTCTCCGCTTTGATAGATGCTTTCTCCCAAAGCGAGGATAACAACATCTGCTTCTTTCGCGTTATGGATTGCTTCCTGCAGTAGAGCGTCCTCACTTCCTGTTTCAACAGGTAATTTATCTACATACTTACCAAGGGCTTCTCGTGCATGGTCAGGTAAGAGGTATGAGCCCCGGCATACATACAGTTTCTCAGCATCCAGATGCTTTAACAGTCCTGTTTTTAAATTTACGGTATCCGCTTCGTCTCCCTTGATTGCCCACATACCCAGGGTAGAGTTTTCTTCTGCGTAGGGTCCAATTAAAGCGATCGTAGTCTGTTTCGATAATGGCAACAGATTCTTTTCGTTTTTCAACAAAACAATGGATTCTTCTGCCAAGGATTGTGCAGCCTTTTTATGTGCATCTGAAAGAATACGAGTTACTTGCCCCTGACGATTCTTCAATCCACGGAACGGGTCCTCAAATAGTCCAAGCTCACTTTTCAGCTTTAACACACGGTAGACAGCGTCGTTCAGAAGCTGCTCCAAATGTTCGTGACCCGAGATCACGCTCTCCAGCTGGTTGGCATATACGGCAGTCTTCATATCGATATCAACCCCTGCCGCCAGAGCAAGTTTGGCGGCTTCAGCTACGTTTTCCGCGTAACCGTGCATGATCAACTCTTCGACCGCCGCGTAATCAGAGATTAAGACTCCATCAAATTTCATTTCCTGTCTGAGCAAATCACGGTTCAGCCATTCGTTTCCCGTGGCGGGAATACCATTTAATGTATTAAACGCAGTCATGACAAGCTTGGCCCCTGCATCAATTGCAGCTTGATATCCTGGTAGATAATATTCGCGCAGCATATGTTCAGACATGTCTACAGCGTTGTATTCTCTTCCGGCTATAGGTGCACCGTACGCAGCAAAATGCTTAACGCAAGCAGCAATTTTATCGGAAGGAATGCTTTCTGCTTCTTGTCCCTGAATTCCGTAGACCATGCTTTCAGCATATTTTTTGGTTAGTAACGTATCCTCACCGGGTGACTCCATCACCCAACCCCAACGGGGATCTCTAACTACATCCACCATCGGGGAAAAGGTTACGTGAACTCCTTCGTCATAACACTCCCGAGCTGAAATTGAAGCCGCTTGCTCAATGGCCTCAAAGTTCCAGCTGCATGTCTGAGCAAGCGGAATGGGAAAGATCGTTCGGAATCCGTAGATGATATCCGCCATGAACAACAGCGGTATTTTGTGACTGGATTTTTCCAGATAATCTGTTTGCAACCGGATGATTTTGTCTGAATCCGTTACGTTAAGAATGGAACCGGTGTTATACACATTATAATCAGGATGTAGACCCAATTTTTTAACTGGTCCCGTTACAACGGTATCTAAATCTCCTTCAAAGAAATCACCAGTTAGTTGAACTAGTTGGCCAATTTTTTCTTTTACAGTAAGACTGTTCAACTTTTCTAGTAGTTTATTATGCATGGTTCTCTCCACCTGTTTCTTTATTTAAGTTTAGCTGTCTCTTTGAAACCAAACATCCAAGTAAGGACGAATGCTATTCCGAATCCAATAGCGCAGGTTGCAATGTACGGAAAAATCTGCGAATTCAAGTACAACAGCATACCCGGAATGACTGTGATCGACATGCCTGTTGCCTGAACATCAAGAATTCGTGCAAAGAATCCGGCGAATGCACCACCGATTAATCCCATTAAGAATGGCTTTCCGTAACGAATGTTTACACCGAAAATGGCAGGTTCCGTAATCCCCAGTAGTGCGGACAGGGAAGAAGGATAGGCAACGGACTTAATCTTGTTACTTTTTGCCTTCAGACCGACAGCCAGAGCAGCTCCAGCTTGTGCGGCAATCGAACCAGAACTAATCGCATTGACCATATTCCAGCCACTGTCACTCAGCATTTGTATTTCAATCAGGTTCAAAGCATGATGCAAACCGGTTACTACGATAAATTGATTTATACCACCATAGATAAATCCGCCGATTCCAAAC
Source organism: Paenibacillus sp. CB74 (assembly GCF_055687625.1). Lineage (NCBI taxonomy): Bacteria > Bacillati > Bacillota > Bacilli > Caryophanales > Paenibacillaceae > Paenibacillus > Paenibacillus sp. CB74. Next base: position 310,902 of record NZ_JBVMUS010000002.1, read on the forward strand.
GGTAGCTGCAGAATCCATGTAACTGCTGACAAGATCAACACTTCAACTTCATGGAACACAGGACCAATTACGAATAAGCCTAGTGATAGAGAAACTAGTAAAGTCAGGAACGGGGTCAAGATCAAATCCAATGCTTCAGGAACGATTTTCCGGATTCTCTTTTCCAATAGAGCTCCGACTATACCGATGATAAACGCAGGTAGCACCGATCCCTGATAGCCGGCTACTTTAATAAATCCAAGGAACCTTAGCGGTTCCTGAACACCCTGGGCAACATCCCAGGAAGTTGGCAGGGAAGGGTGGACGAGCATTAAACCGAGCAGAATTCCGAGCAACGGTGATCCGCCAAATACCCGGAACGTCGACCAGCAAACCAGCACAGGCAAGAAACCAAAAGCAGTGTCAGTCAAAATTTGAGTGAACATTAAGAAATTGTCGGAAATGCTATCCGGTGTAAGTCCAAACCATCCGAGGATGGCTGGCTGCGTGATCAAGCCTCGGACACCCATAAATAATCCCGTTGCTACCAACGCTGGGATAATGGGTACAAATACATCTCCGAAAATCCGAATCATTCGTTTGAAGAAATTATCATCTTGTTCAGAGGCCTTTTCTTTCAAATCCGCTTTGGAAGTTGATGAGACATCCTGGCCGATCATGGCTTCATACACCCTATTGACGGTACCGGTTCCAAATATGATTTGATATTGTCCGGAAGTAAAGAATACACCTTTAGCCTTGTCTACGTTTTCAATAAATTCATCATCAATGATGTCCCGATCCTTAACGATCAATCTGAGACGCGTGGCACAATGTGCCATCGAAATGATATTGTCTTTCCCACCAAGCCCTTTAATTACATCCTGGGCAATTTTTGCGTACTCCTTATCAGCACCCATCTGTCTCTTCCTTTCGATTCATAAGTATTTTCCTGCTTCTAAGCATATCAAGATGGCGCTTACAAACAGCGGAATTATTTTACGCGATTAAGGTCATTTTTTTACCTTTTGCCCGCCTTTCCCTAAATGAAATGGATATAAAACAAATTTATTTAAAAAGATTCCATATATACCAAAATAAGATTTAATAATTTCATGGAAGCCATGGATGTCATCTTATCCTTGCTGGATTTTCTTACTCGTACATTATTGTTTATTTCCACACTAAAGTAAAAAAATATACCTCGATGATTCTAAATGTACCAATGATTTGCAATATTGAGTGCATGAGATTTCCTCCCGATCCTTTTTAGTAGAGTACTCTATTACAGATGCTTCCATTGGATATTCAAGTATTTTTTGGAGATAGAACGGAAAAGCCCAATCTCCATAATAAGCATCAGGCGTTTTGGAAATTCATTAGTTAGAAAAAAATATTATTATTGCGAATTGTTATGCTTCCTCATTCTTAATGATTTATAAAACTTACATAAGATTATTGATAAATCGGAGGTTCCGTGAAGATTTAACAAAGATATATTCAAATTATGTGGCTAAGCTAACCTGTCCGTTAGCTAATGAAACAGACAAAATATTCGAATCGACATTGATACCATGTTCCCAATCTTTTCTGCAATGGAACTGAGTTCTTGCCTTCAGAAAGAGAATTGTGTTTTTATCACGCCCATAAGTTCTGTCATGATAATATTTAGATAACAATCTAATCCGAAATGACGCAATGTTCTTGTCTTTTTCGGAAATGGTACTATGTTTCTGTCCTAAGCTGAGGACAAGAATTTGGTTCCTTAAAACAAAAAAAGCCGCTATAATAGCGACTAATGAGTTCACTAAATCAACAGGGCGAGTTAACCTTATCTCCTTTTATAGGCTAACGGCATCTCTTCATAATCAAATTGAATGTTAAAATGAGATCACTCCGTCGATGACCCCTGATTTGTGAATTTGATCTTAACGTCGTATGTAATCGGAATTCCACTAAACATCTGGTCCCAGTTTGGTTTGACTCTTTTCCATACTTTCGGATATTTAATACGAAGCTTTTCTCCAAATCCACCTACATCAACTTTGAGCTTATGCTGCATTTTGTATAACATCTCCTGGATCTGTTGTTTGGTCAGATCGCTGAATTCCTCTTCTAGTTCATCCAAATAAATCTCAGTACCCTCTTTATCTGGTGAAATCCAGTCTTCCATTAACCAGCCATCCGAGTCCACCTTGACATGGAAAGAGATGTCATTTCCTTTGACCAGTGGTATAATTTCACTCTTGTTATGTTTAATTTCATAGGACACAGTACTCCCTGATTTTTCCCGATACATTTTGATAATACCTTCATGTGCCCTACCTTGAATCCAGGATACCCCCTCGATATCAGTCTGGCTCAGACTACCGACCCACCGGTTGGTCTTACCATTGTATACGTTTGCTCCTGAAAATGTGTTTTTTCCTTCAAATGAAATCACATTTTGCAATAAATAGCTTGATCCTGACTGCATAGTTGCATCCAGCTTGCTGAGCGACATCTTCGGAAGTATCTTATTGGTATTATTCGCATTTTCAGCGAGTCCTATAAGATGAAACGCTGGAATTGCACCAGATTCATTGGATGATAGTACCTCTATTGCTTCTCCATTGCTCACCAAAACCAGACAGCTTGGACGAATGTCATTATCCCGAAGCGCAAAATCAAGAAGTTGATTTAAACTATATTTTTTGGTGACCTCGACTGAAATAACGATGACTTTAAGATGATGACTAATCAGTGGTCGATCTCTTCTCAGTAAAAACTGACGAAGAATTTGAATTAGGGAATCGCCTGTTTCCCGTTCATTAATATAGGCTTTCCCTGCTTCTGGTGATCCCTCCCCCGACTGTTCCTTAGCCGTTCCTCTCGGTACAATCTGCATCGTAGCTGTAATATTATTCTCTTTGGGATAGCGACCTCCCTGTCGATTTGTACTTCTTTCAAATGACGTTTCTCGCTCCATATCGATTCCAAGTCCGACATATAGACTAAGATCCTCGATCTCCTTGCTGCTCCAGCAACCAGTGATAAGCAGAAGAAGAAGGAATCCAGAGAGCAACAATCCCAATCGAATAATTTGATTCATGCCTGCTTTCCTCCATTTATTGGATTGTGCTATCCTTTCGGGGTGTACGATAAAAACATCGGGTTATTTTAAATAATAGGTATTTATGAGTATTATTTCCCTTTATGTTCACATTAACACATTAATTCTCTTATAATAATGAAATCCTAAACATACTTGATTTTTTTAATTCCACTTTTATCCCTTCCCTGCAGTAGCAATTCCAACCTTTCAAAACATCAGCAACGGATATGACTTCGCAAATACCTGGGATGATCATTCCCCACTATTCTAACCTGAGATGGGGACGGTAAATTAGATTACTTGGAAACTCCTTTTATATTTGTACTTAATCCTTTCGAACGATACTCAACTCTCACTCTGTCTTAATATTGTTACTTATTTTAGTAAGTCCATATATTCCTTGAGGGCTTATTCGCTTCGAGGAATCTGCATAAGTCATAACAGTCTAGCAATGGTATCTAATTTTCATGATATGTATTATCTCTATCCTTTTACATGTCTTGAGGATAAACTGTGGGCGGAGTGGATCTAATGTTACTATAGCCATAGACTGTGTAGTTTCGATTGGTGCCAGCGAACCTCTATATTCAGTTATATAACCTGCCGGTTGTTAAATAAAAGCAGCCGATTACTTTAATCAGCTGCTTTCTTCGTATTTTTGAGTTATCGTTTTCCGACAGTTTAATAATATATATCATACGCTTCCAAGTTGTAGACTGAACGGGCAGGTTACGTTAGTACTGTATACAGATAATATTCATAGAAAATTAAATAGTAAACTGTGCATACATACTCAAACCCTATTCTATTATTTCCTGTGACTTAAATGCTATCAATTTTAATTAGCCCTTGGACATGAGTTTTGTGTACTAATCCTGTTCGAGCAAATTCTCCCCATATCTGACGAATTTCCTCCCCCTGATGTTTAAATTCCTCCCAAGAGGTACCTTCAAGTAAAGGTGCATTTTCCCAAAGTTCTCTGTCTTCAAACAATAGAGGGATTTCAGTAGCATGGCCTCCTGCAAACTTGTTTTCAGAAGCCCCCCAATTGATTTTATACTTGTAACCCCGTCCTCCTCCAAGAGAATGTCTCTTAGCAAACTCTTTGACCCCTGAACCGTAAATTTTAGCAGTACCCCACTTTATCCCCCCCCACAATATTATTCCTCCTAAAAAAGGGATAGATGTGATTCTTTGCAAAGTCGAAAGTTGAGGGATAAAAGATGCTATTTCACGATCATTGCAACCTACCATTATCTCAATACGCGATGCAACTTTCCGCCATGCTTCTTCTACATTTTCTTCATTTGGTAGAGGAAAGTGTCCATATTGAATTCCGAACGGCATTAAAGATTTTAAACCAAAAGAATTCACTTTCTCTTGTATACGAGACTGTGCCAGAACCACATCCTCTGTGGAAACATCAATGGAGGTGAGTGTACTATCTCCAAGCATCGACATCATGGTAGTCATTTCATTTCGGTTCTGCAATAAACCAAACGGTGCACTTTGAATAATCGCTCGCTTAAACAATCCCTCTGTTCCATTTGAAATCATCAGGTGTGCAACTGCATCTCCTCCAGCAGATTCACCGAATACAGTAATATTTTCTGGATTCCCCCCAAAACTAGGAATGTTTTGTTTTACCCATCGTAAAGCCTCAATCTGGTCAAGTAAACCTAGATTTGCAGGGGTGCCTTTCTCGCTGCCTAAATAACCAAACAAACCCAATCGGTATGTGACTGTAACTACAATAATGTCTTGCTCTCTTACCAAAGCCGCTGGATTATACATAGGGTGATCTCCTGCCCCCGTTACATAAGAACCACCGTGTATCCATATCATTACTGGTAAGCTGTCTATAGGTTTAGCATTCAGTGGAACAGTTACTGAAAGACGTTGACAGTGTTCGTCAAACTTCATTTCTCTAGTGAGCTTGTTTAGGAATTGCCTGGTAAATTCATCTTTCGGCTGCGGACACGCAGGAGACCACGCTGTAGCATCAATCATTCCATCTATCGATGGTTCTGCAATAGGAACTGTATACCTTTTTGAAGTAGCATATTTGATACCTGTTGCCCTTACAACTCCATCTGTAATGTCATTCCACCCCACAATAGTTCCACAAGGACACTTCCATGATGGGGATAGGTTAGAATCATTCATTGCCTTTCAACTCCTAATCTTCTAGTTACCTAAGTATTTACTCTTGTTTTTGAAGATTTTCACTTGTCTTCAAACCCAATGACTTCTCCTCTATTACTGTATCCTGATAATATATTTTATTATAAAGGTTGAACTATACTTCAAGGTAAAGATAAAATTTATTTTTTTGCTTCTTCAACTAAGCTACCCGTTAGCATACTAGCAACTACTGATTTTACAAACTAAACGCGCTTCCGAGATCATCTATGGTCCACAGCCTGATCGTCTTGTCTCTAAGTGCTGATTGCAGTGTTAAACTTGCGACTTTTGCATATTTGACCGAAAAAAATGGAGATGATCTTATATTTTATAGATCGATGCACACCCAGACAAATGTTTCCTCATTATCATGCTATGGTATTAGCCACGCTGCTGGGCAAGGGAGATCCGGATCTTAGCGGAAATTTCAATCGAATCAAAAAAGAAAGTTTTTCCTTGTATAAACAGACTGGAAGATGTTCTGATTATATCGACCATATTTGCAATAAACATCCATTAGTTGGGATGATATAGAAAAAACACGAGGCGTTAATACACATCCTCGTGTTTTTCAAATTACAATGAAGCAAATTAGTATCCTGCAAAGAAAGTCGTGCAGTTTGATAACCGCACGACTTTCTGATTCATGAATTACAGCCATTGTATAGTATTAACCGTAGCCTGTTTTTTACCTTCCGATTAATTTGTTGATTAATGTATTTAGACGTTTATTGTATAACATTCAATGCTCGGTACACCATTGCCACAAACTGTGCACGTGTCACGGGTTCATCTGGCTTAAATTTGCCGTTATCACCTAGTACAATCTCTAGTTCTGCCAGTGCAGCGATGTAATCATAGCTCCAATGTGTTGTAGATATATCTTGGAAAGCAACTGTTCCACCTGGTTCTATCTCAAGGGCCAGCGTCAAAATTTTGGCCATCTCCGCACGAGTCAGTGAATGATCTGGATTAAAATTCCCATGTGATCCATCGACTATTCCTGCTTGTTGCAGTGACATAATGGCTTCATAGTAAGGATGGCTTGGTGATACGTCAGTAAATGAAGCTGCCTCACGTATGGGTTCAAACTCGAAAGCACGTGTAAATAATAGTGCCATGTGATGGCGCTTAATGCTTACATTAGGATGAAAAGAACCGTCCGGATACCCTGCAATCATCCCTTGATTTGCTAATTCCTCAATCATTTCTTTTGCCCAATGTCCTGAAAGATCGTCAAAAGTAACAACGGGTCGTTCAGCCTTTGGTTCCTCTGGTGTTGGTACCAATGATGTGCTTTCGATCCATTTTGCATACAATTTTGCATCTTTGGTCACTCGATCCTTAGTGATGTCCCACTTGTTTGTCAGCGCAATATCATGATACCATCCGCCAAATGTATAACCTTCTCTTGTGGGGATGGGTAGCTCTGCTAACTTTGTATCATACCCGACAGTCAGATGATCTAACACGTTCCCACCATTCGTTTCAAAAAATACAATTGAATTTTGGTGAGGCGATGGAGTAATTCCTCCTCCATTATTGTTAGAAGAATTGTTTGTAATCCACTTCGCATACAACGTCTTATCCGCTGTAATGACATCTTTCGCAAAGTTCCACTGGTTAGTGAGGGCTACCTCTTTAAACCAACCGCCAAACGTATAACCTGGTCTCGTTGGTGTACTAGGTTCAGTTGACTGTTCATTGTAAGGTTTATTCTGAGGCGCTACCATACTTCCTCCATTTGACTCAAAAGACAAGGTATAGTGATTAATTTCCCACGCCGCGTACAACATGACATCAGCTTCGTTTATATGGACAGTATCATTCGCTACATAGCTTGTCCCACTTCCATCTGCTTCCGTATTCCAACCAATCAATGTAAATCCAGTCTTCACTAGACTTCCAACATTATCGGCAACTGTTACGCTACTCCCCGCTTCATAGGTTTGACTATCTAGGGGTACCTCTCCTCCAGTAGCTCCATTCCCGTCATAGCCTACGCTATATTTAATTATGGTGAATGCAATGGTAATCGAATTACCTGCGGCATCTGTAACAACAAGTACATGGGAACCTTCAGTGTCCACAGGTGAGCCACTTATAAAGTCATGGCCGTTCAATGTTGCTGTACCTTCATTAAAGGTAATGGTCCGGGAGGAATTATAGCTTTCTCCATCTGTTACACCCGTAACGATCGGGGATGTAGTGTCCAGTACAATACTTGCTTGGGCCGTCCCGACATTGCCTGCTCGATCAATAAATCTCACATAGACCGTTTTGCTTCCATCTCCAGCTGCTAACGTATAGCTTTTAGGTGAACTAAAGGCTGCGACACCCGACCAAGATCTATTGTTATTCGAAAATTGTACGCCTACGACATCTGTTACACCGCTATCTAAGGATAAATTAAGCGTTACATCAGGACTCGTTGTATACGCGTTTCCATTATTAATAACAACAGAGCCTGTTGGTACTACTGTATCCATCGTTATGATTGTTTGATATTCCGAAGATTCATTCCCTGCACCATCAACTAGCTTAAAGATCAAAACGTTTTCTCCATCATCATTTCCTATACCTATCATAAAGCTTGGCACATAATGCATCTGTGTAAATGGATGTCCATTAACTGAATATCGAATATGCGTAATATCAGTTACTCCCACGTCTGGCATGACTGAAACAGATACACCTGCACTATTCGCTTGATTTACAATTACCGTTCCTGTCGGAGGGGTCTTATCTATTCGGAATTGGATCGTTTCTGAATGACTACCTGCTGTAACTGTTAATGTATATGAACCTTCAGCAGTAGCCTGTGTTCCACTTGTAAATGGTTTTCCATTCATAGTTGCTGTACCAATGTTGAATTTTGGCGTTACATTTGTATTATATAGGCCTCCATCGACAATTCCTGTTATTTCAATGTCTACGGAGGATGTAATCATGGAATACGGACTGCCTCCCATGTTGGCTTGAGCTAAACTTTGATTATTAAAAATTACGATAAATGCCATATAAATGATGATCACTAGCAAGCTTGCAATCGAGACAATTCTCTTTCTCATTACGTACACTTCCTTTCATACAATTCGTTATTGCTCAAATAGACCTTTTTTTATTTGACCCCATCTAAACATCATAGTCTCGTCACAGGATATTTAAGTCCTACTAAAGTAGTACTCCATAAAAAAACAAGGATGCGGACCTTTCAGGCTCGCTTCCTTATTTGTCACTCTATCATTTGCAACTCTCTGGCACGTACAACAGCTTGCCCCCGTCGTTTTACACCCAACTTGGCGTATATTCTAGATGTATGTGTCTTGACCGTCGTCTCTGCGATCCCAAAAAGATCGGCAATCTCCCTGTTCGACATGCCTTTTGCAATCGCTGTTATAATTTCCGTTTCTCGTTCGGTCAGAGGTTCAGTCAGCCCCGGTTGACCGAGACTAGGCACCACGGACGAAGCGTTACTTCCGAAAGCACCCAAGATTGTTGTATCCGCAGCTTCGTCTTCCAGCAACTTGAGATAAATGATCCGTGTCGCAATAAGCTCCAACATCTGAACATCCTTCTTGGTGAACACACCCGGCATCTGTCGATTTTCCAGGTAGAGTAGATAGGAAGTTTGTTCTCCCGGAACATCAATTGACATACACAGAATCGACCTCTGTTCTCTTGCTGCAATATAAGCATCCTTCACCCAAAAACTCTGAAGCGCGTCATGCAGAATTAGCGGTTTCGCCGTCATTGTTGTATGACGTAGCACGCTCTCCGCATACAGGCCGGTTCCTTTTTCCTGATCAGTCCAGTCAGAACTGTTAGCTTCAATAAAGAATTCATTAATATGACGCTTCAACAACAGACCACGCTCTGCCCCAGCTTGTCTTAATGCCGTTTCCAAGAGATTTACCTTCCAGTCGACCTCACTCGGCTGTGCTAATCCATGGATGAGTCGTTGCACAAGCTCGAGTTCCTCTTCACGCTTCAAGCCTTCACCCGTCTTGGAGCCGTTCTGTTGAGGTAACGATGTACCGCTTTGAGTCATTTGGGCTCGCTCCTGTAATACGGGACCTTCATAACGCTTGTATACCGGGTCCAGCAATTCAGTATGTGTGCTTCTAATCTGAGTTACTTTGAAGGTGATTCCCCATTCGGCGTATGCCGCACAAGCATCCATCATTGTAATTGCCGCTCCGGATCGGCTGAGCAGATCATCTTGATAACATACCGCAAGACGTTCGCAAGCAATGGCTTCCAGCAACACGTATTTCTCGGTTCTCGCCAGCCTAATTGCAGCCGTATATTGTTGCATGGCGTCCACCGAATTCCCTGCGATCCGTTCACCCTCTGCTTTGATTAGCAAATATGCGGAGGACGTACTGTCCAAATATCCTCGCCAACTCTTCATTAATCGCAACTGCGCGCGTATGGCCTTCCGAATCCGCTTACGTTCCTCCTTATTCGTCTCGAAATATAATCCAGCTAATGCCAAAGTCTCGTAAATGCGTTGTTTACGAATTCGCATCCAATCCAAATGCAATTCGTTTACCCTTCCTCGCTGCGACCAATACAGCGCTTCCCTGTACCTGCCCGACAGGTATGCCACCTCGAGCCGACAACCGCAGCTAAAATTGTCCTCGTCCCGTGGCTCCAACTGGCTGTCAGTCGGCACTTGTGGAATAGCAATAAAACTGTCGATCAAAGAATCGTCTTGCAGCACTGCTGCGTAACTGCTCGTCAGCCGCATCATTTCCATTATCTTGTCGTCGGCAACCTGTCGCATGTTCTCTTCAAAGTATTGAAGCAAATCATTTAGGGCATATACATTCCCATGATTACACATAACACTGAAAATTAAGGCAGGATTAGCAAAGTCATGATCACCGGCTTCCATCCCTTGACGCATCGCATTGAACAGGACAACAGAAGATTCCAAAGGACTGTCCTTTTGCTTGATCATTCCGCTCAGAAACGTAAATACATGCTTTTTCCTCAATGTAGAGGTGTTTGCGATTTGCAGAAAAAAACGCTCAGCAATCGGAGTCGCTCGAACGAAGCTCGGAAATGACCTTTGCACAATCAGTTCGTATGCTCCGATCATTGCTGCTAATGTCTCATTCACCCCTTTATGCAACCCATAACGAATAAATCGGGCATACAATTCCAGAAGCGATCGCGCATCGTGTGCAAGCAATGGAAGAAACAACAGCTCCATTACATGGCATAATTCTTCATATTCCTCGTCGAGTGGGTTGGACAGTAGAAGATGCTTCTCACGTTGTCGATGTAAAAGGATCGCGGTCCGGGTCACTTCCTTGGCGATAGACAACAGAGAACTCTGCTTCCCAGGCTTCCAACCGTACGAATCTAGCGCCTCCATTCCAAAATGTACCGCAGTCTCATTGTCCGCGAATGCATGGAATCGGATCAAAGGTGCCCAGATTTTGAGCCGCTCTGATCGGCTCAGTCGATGGCTGTCTTGGTTCAAGTCCACCAGCAGTTGTTTAGCCCGTGCGCTATTGCCACTCATATACTCCGTCCATGCTAATACCAACTGCAACCCGACATCGAGTGTAACTGGTACGTCCACCTTGAATGTTGCCAGCAGATGAAGCCCGTTCTCAGCATAATGCTTCCCTTTCGCATAGCGTGCGGATGCCAACGCCTCTTGTCCCGCTTGAAGATTGTGCTCGATCAATTTCTTCGTTTCTTGCTCCGATAATACCGAAGCAGCCAAGTTCAGATGATCAATCGCTGTTCTAGACAGGTTATCGCGTGCCTCCGGCATGCGATCCAGTAGCAACTGTCCAATTGCTCGGTGTCGGTGGATATTACGTCCTGACTCGAAGGCATATGCTATTCGGTGAATGAACTCATGGGCAAACACATAGATTGAATCCTGTCCATCTTCTTGCTCTACTTCGTCTTCTCGATAAATTAACCCTTCCGCTTCCGCCTCTTGAAGCCAACGGAATACCCCATCCACTGATATGCCACACACATCGGCCAAGAGTGTTAACTGAAATACCGGACCTATTGCGGCTGCCATAGCCAAGAACTCCTTCCGATCTTTTTGGAGATTGGAGAAGTCCATTTCCAGAAGACGTAGATGTTCTTCCGAGCTGTTTAGTTGCCGGGTTATTTCTGAGTCCCATATCCACTGACGTCGTCTCTCGTCAAAGCTTAGTCTGTTCTCCTTTAACCATCCCTCCAGCAAGAGACGCACCGATCCGGGATTACCACCTGTCTGATCGTAGACAGACCGTGCCAGAAGTTGAATGCGAGCGGATTTCTCATATAGAGTTTCTGAGATCAGCTGCCTCACATCTTCGTAAGCCAGCGGCTGTAGAGTCACTTGTTCCTCTGGATTCACACCGCATCTGTAGGTTAACCAAGCCAGTAATTCCTCTTGTTCGGCATTCGCTTCATCCCCAGCGGAAGTGATCACTTCCTCCGTACGATAAGCCCCGATTAGGAATAATCCATGCGCTTTTTGTGATAATGCAAGTTCACGAATTACGTCTTGTGTACCATTGTCGACCCATTGCAGATTGTCCATAAACAGAACAAGCGGTGGTTTGCATTCAGCCATACAACAAATCAAGTCGGGCAGTAATTCTTCAAACCGATCCCAGACCTTCGCATCGTCCGAGTTATGCAATACGTTCGCAGCGTTGTCGAACAACAGCTTGGCCTCGGGCCAGCAGGAGACGATGACCTGCATTTCTGGCCCGAACTCGGCTTGCAGCTTGGCTTTCAGACGTGTAATGAGTACAACCGGCTCACTCCACAGTTGAAAGATCCATTCCCGTAACGCCTGAAGGATCGGCCCACACCGCACATTTTTTTGGAAAGGTTCCGTTTGGATGGCGATCATCCGGCCTCCAAGCCGAAACACGTTTTGTTGGAGTCTATGGACAAGCGTCGTTTTACCCGTTCCCTCTTTGCCAAACACCCAACGAAAGGTGTTCATTCCTTGAAAAGCCTTCTCCAGCCCGGCCTCCATTTGCATCACTTCCGCACTACGCCCATACCACGAATCGGATAGGGAAAGCCTACGAATTTTATCCAAACGACCCACTTCCAATGGCGGAAATGCTCCATTGTTCTCCAGCATATTCTGATACAACTTCAGATCTTCAAGTAACCCATATGTACTCTGATAACGCTCTACCTGTGATTTGGCAAGTAATTTCATCAGTATCGCTTGCAGTGTTTCGTCTAATCCCTGCCGAATATCGGAAAAAGGCTGAGGCACCTTGCGGGTATGCACGGTACCCCAGTCTTCATCATTGTCAGCACGAAAAGGCAATTGCCCGGTCAACAACTCGTAGAGAACGACACCTAATGCGTAAAGATCACTGCGTTCACTCGGCACGAGATTGAAACGCCCAAATTGCTCGGGAGAATGATAAGCTGCGTGGCTTTCCGTATACCAGGTTATATGCGCAGTTTTCCCCTGCCACTGCACACTGATATGGTCTGGGCTAAGGTATCCAATGATCCTATTCTGCTCGTGTTCACGGTGCACCATTTCTGCCAGTATAATAGACAGTTCAATGAACATAGTAAGCTCTATCGGGGGATCTGTGATGTAGTCTCTTAAAATCTTGATGTTCATGCACACCTATCTAAGTTATATTTCGTTTCGGGAAAAGGATATCAGAATTTAATTATCAAAATTTTGGTTTGATGAAATGGATTTATTAAGATGCTTACTTAAATAAATTTTAATCTATGATGCATGTAGAGTCTAGCCTGCGTGATGCATAAACATTTTTTTTGAATAATGCAGGCATAAATAACAACCAATATAAGCCGCAGCTCTCCTCTAAACGTATGTGCATAGGGGGATAAGCTGCAACTTAGTAATAGCTGTCTCTTTATATGATTACATCATCGTATAGAATGAAAAAATAAAGGGCACCTGATTAGGTGCCCTCTAGTAACTACTATTGCGTTGCGAGTACATCCTCTACATAGACGTTGGAAGCCGCTTGAATATCGTCATACGCCCAGAACCCTTGGGCAACGTCGTTCCACTTCATGATATTTCCCTCAATTGGCTCACGACCTAGAAGCTTATTCAGAAGAACAACGGCCTCTGCTCTTGTTAACGGTGAATTAGGACGAAACTTGCCACTGGCGTAGCCATTCATCATACCTGAGGCTTGAACCTTAGCGATCGCAGCTTCTGCCCAATGTCCTCTCACATCCGTGAAGTTTGTCTCCTTCACTTCGGACTGCTCAATGAATCTTGCTACAATGGCTGCCATCTCGGCACGTGTAATCGTCTTGTCAGGCAGGAAGCTTCCGCTCCCTTGCCCGATCATCCAGCCATTAGCCGATACGAGAGTAATCGCATCCCTAGCCCAATAAGATGCGTAAACATCGTTGAAGCTGATACTAGATGGTTCATTCAAACTGCGATCTTCGAAGATGCGGGAGAGCAACACCGCCATTTCAGCACGCGTGATCGACGCATTTGGCCGGAACGTGCCGTCCTCATAGCCTGCAATGTAGGCGTCATGATGTTTGATGATCAGTGCCTCCGAGCGAACAATAGCGAATGTGCTGAAACGATCGATCGCAAAACTAATCCCCTTTTGACCAGACTTGTCGTAAATAACGACTTTTCCTCTCAGCAGTTCAACCGTACCATCACTATGCTTGATAAAGACGGCCAAGTTTTTCGCCTCAGCCTCGCTAATGTTCAGATCACTCAGAGGGAGAGTAACCTCCGATTGCATACTCGAAACATTCGTCTTAATACTGACAGGAGTATCGACAACCGAAATCGAGGAAGCCCCCAATCGCTCAAGCATGGAAGAATTCGTTTCAACCAGCTGCTGAAGCGCAGAGCGTTCACTCTCCGAATGGAGTGGGACGATCTCAAATGTGGTATCACTACTGAGCTTGGCCAGGGTATCCTTCGATAGATGAATAGATCCATTCGTTGTGACAACCTCAAGATCAATGCCCATGTTTGTAAGGAGCGTAACTGCTCCCTTCTGTAAGTTCGTCGTCCATTCGGACACTTCATCCTTGTCATTCGGCAGAACCAGCCTTGCTACAGAGACGTTTTTTCCCTCCAATGCCGCTCTAAGTTGCTCCGCTTGCTGTGCAGTCATGATGATATCATCCTTCTTTTTGCCCGATGACTCAGTCGTACGGGTAATCGGCACTGACAACAAAACGTCTCCATCCTCACTCTCTATAGGGACTTGAATCGTTTGAACGTTAGATATTGAGGGTATCGGGTTGTTGACTATAGGATGGTTAACTACAGGATTATCAATCGAGTCGGATGCTCGCCTCACCTGGATCGAGTAAGTGAGCGTCGTTACTCCGTCAGCAGCGGTAACAACGATGTCGACTGGATTATTACCGGCATAGAGCGAGATCGGTTGCGATGGACTGCCACTAACTATGGCTTGACCGTTTATAACCACCATTGCATTAGGATCGGAAGGTGCCGCTGTAACAACAACACTTTTTATGCTCGAACCCACATTTGTGGTATAGGTGGTCACACCCGAACTGAACACCGGCATCAACGCTACACCTGATAAGGACAGATTGGCCAGCTTAGCATCATTGTCGATAGTGGGGGGAATAGCATTCCACTTCGCATATAACGTCATATGGGTGGCGCCCATCACAAACATTGAGCCTGGTGCATAATCCGTGCCGTTTCCAGACGCACTGTTGTTCCAGCCCTTAAACGTAAAGCCATCCTTTGTCAATACGCCGATATTGCCCAGTACACGTATTGTCTCTCCACTTACATGTGAGTAGATATCTGACGTGACACTGCCCCCCGTGTTTCCGTTGCCATCATAGCGCAGTGTATATTGATTATGCCCATTAACGATGATGCCGGCAGTGGATGGAATCATAGCCCCTGCAAGAGACAAGACCGCATTGATTCCGGCACTGCTCCGCACAGTTCCTCCGTTAAGCTCAAAAGCGCCGATGCTAATTCCGTCGGAGTCCGAATCCCCATTTTGGACCTTATAACTGAAGGTTAATCTTGATGAACCATTCCCGCTTACGTAGTTCGCTTGCCGTATAACGCCCCCAATGTCCATTCCCAGCGACGGAGAGCCATTTGCCGTCACGGGTTCGCTAAAATTGATGCTAAAGTTGAGCGTATCACCTGCTGTATAGCTGCCATTCGCGGGCATGCTCACGGAAATGATGGAGGGAACCGCGATCGGCATAGCGTTGACTTCTACTGAAGCCCCGCTTGCGCCCCTACTATTGAACGCTTCTATTTTGAAAAAAGTACGTGTGCCGTTTGTAAGTTTTTCATATGTGTAATGAAGTACAGAGCTATCCGCTATTATAATGGGGGCTCCATACGAGCCAGTATCTGTCCTTTGATAAAGGTTATACCCGTCTGCATTAGGGACGGCTTGCCACTTAAGCGTGACGGAAGAGTCACCTGCTTCAACGGAACTGATGACTGGAATGGACGGGTAATTCAACGTCCATTTTGCATAAAGCGTATGATCTTCTGATCTGGTGACAGGAGAGGTGTTGGTTACTTCATGTCCTGCTCCGCCAGCTTCAGTAAACCACCCTTCAAATGTATAAGCTCCTCGCTCCGGCTTCGGCAACCGATCTACGGTCACGCCATCCGAACCTTCGCCATACGTCGCATGATATTGCTTGACTTGTTCAGCTGGATGCACCGTCCCGCCTTGTGCATCCAGCTTCACTGTGTAGGTTAGCGCGTAAGGAACTATACTGTCGGAAACAGTCGACTCTGCACTACTACCTGCTGAATTGCTTGCTCTTACAGTAAATGCATAGCTTTCGCCGTTAGTTAGACCGCTAACCGTAATAGGGCTTCCAGATCCTTGAGTTGTGAGGCCTCCGGGATAGGTAATGACGTCATAGCCTTTAATCGGATGATTTCCATTAAATATAGGTGGGTCGAACGAAACTATTGCTTGCCCATTACCAGGCTCAGCGGTAACATTCACAGGTGCTTCGGGAACTGTGATTGTGCCAGACCACCTATTGAGGAAATTTCCATTCGCATTGAATTTTTGGACTTGATGATTACTAGCTTCGGATACATAGACGTCACCGTTGCTATCAATCGCTACACTGTTTGGAAAGCTGAATTGCCCATCTCCACTTCCCGAGCTGCCCCATTGACTTATATAATTTCCATCCAGATCAAACTTTTGGATTCGATTGTTTTGAGCATCGGTAACGAAGATATAACCGTTTCTATCAACAGTAATATCAAAAGGATACCGAAACTGGCCATCACCAGTTCCTTGACTTCCCCATTTGTTCAAGAATACGCCATTTGCATCAAATTCTTGGATCCGATGCAACTCGCTATCCGTTACATAGACGTGACCTCTATCATCAACCGCTATCCCGTAGGGTCGGTTAAACTGCCCGTCTCCATTGCCCAGACTCCCCCATTGGCCTAGAAAGTTTCCGTTGGTGTCAAAGCGTTGGATTCGTTGGTTATCATTTTCGCCCACATACAGGATATCGTTAGAAGCGATCGCGATTCCTGAAGGATTTAGGAACTGCCCATCTCCATTGCCCCTTGTCCCCCATTGCGCCAGATAGTTGCCATTCGCGTCAAATTTCTGGATCCGGTGGTTCTGTCTGTCCACAACATATACATTGCTGTGTGAATCGAAGGCGATCCCACTAGGGTAGTTAAATTGTCCATTGCCGCTTCCCATCCCGCCCCACTCCGCAACATATCTCCCAACAGGATCTAATACTACGATTCGATTGTTACCATAGTCAGCAACGTGGATCATGCCTTGATCATTTATGGCTAGTGCAACAGGTGTTTTAAACAAAATAGGATTTTGAGCCATCACCGAGCTGACTTCACTTTCCTCGTATGCCCCAGCTGCGGAATACGTATTGACGAATAGCATTATGACGACTAATGAAATTAACCATCGTTTTTTATTGATTATCCAATGTTGACGCATGTTTACGATCTTCCCCCTTGCCTGTTTTTAACTTTTCCAGTTATCCTTCTCATCGTTCATCTCATTCAGAATTCCTGTCATATATACTTTTCTAGCGCAGCATAAATGCCTTTTTTACGGGCACTCTTGATGATTAGTCCAAAGATACAACGTTGCAGCCAGAGTAGAATACCAATGATCAGTGTGTTTTGTAATGTTAATACTAAAGCGGTATGGGCGAGAAATTTGGGATTGCCCTTCTCATCGGTTAATCCATCGTCCCTAAGTCCGTAATGAATGCGCACGGATTGCTCGAACTTGCTTGGTGGCGTTAATCGAACGCGATATACAACAGAGGATGATCGTGATCATTTGTAAATGTATGTGGCGGTCGGAGCGGGGCAATACAACGTTCTCCAGTCTCTAACAAGTGCTTGTCTTACCCAAGGTAACTGTGAGCGTTCCAGCGATCACTTCAAATTCTCTTCGAAGTGATCATGGATATGTAGGGGTCGACCTTGCCACGTGGTGGAAGTGCGACTTTAATTAATAAATATTCACCGTTCGTATCCTTTGCCGTCTCTATAAATGTAATTTGTTCACCTGTCACTTTATTCGTAACCGTTTGTTTCACTGATGATCGCTCCTTGTATTCAATCATTGCACAACAACCGATAAAAGTTCCTGATTGTCTTCGCACAAAAAAACTCTTATAATTCTTCCTCCATCTAGACATTGTAGAGAGAATTATAGGAGCTTGTAGTCATACGAAAGTAGTACACTGCCATGAAAAGAATGATAACTCACTACTTTGAGCAACTTGCTCAGCCACAATTAAGCATCAACAAGGCTGCTTGCTAATTTTAAAATGCTGTAGTCCTTGTAGAAAAGCTTTTACATCCCTCAGCTTTCTCGGTGAGCATTACTATATTCATTTCACTTCTACGTCAGGCTGTATCAATTGTGATAAGTTTAGAAAACTCAAAAAGAGCCCATAAAGTTATCAGGCCCTTCCTCTTACTCGTAACAATTACCTCATTATACTTTCCTTATCATACTGTTAAAAGATCAGCTCAGCTGGCGAATGATTGTTCTTTACCACTACGGGCGTAATAACACATACTTACTTATCCAGATATCGGTACAGCGTTGTTTTGCTAATACCTGTTTCTTCACGAATTTCAGCAAGACTGTACTCTTTACTTTCATACATTTGTATCGCCTTCATAACATTGCCATCTAATTTACGAGGACGACCTAACTTTGTCCCTTTTTCCTTCGCTTCATCCATACCTTTTTTTGTACTATCACTACTTAAATCTCCTTGGAAATCAAGTAAAGCTTTCACATGCTCCAGAAAAATACGACCAGAACTGTCTTTGGTATTCAAATTTTCATTCAGAGAATACAGATGAGCCTCTCGCTTTTGAAATTCCTTCAGCAGATCGACAAGATGTTTTGTAGAGTCAGCTAAAGAGAATAACCGAGTAACAACGACGACATCTCCTGCTTCGAGCTGGTTCATCATAGCTTCTAGTTGAGTTCTTTGCTTAGTAGACGAATGTTCTTCCTTTAACAAAAGATCACAGGATTTCCGTTTTAAAATTTCGTGTTGATTTTGACATTTCGGGTCATCCTGTGAAGGTCTCATATAGCCAATAATCATGTTAAAACTCCTAACTGCAACTGACTTTACAAAATTATAACACAAAATAGGAACCAAAATGGTTCCTTTTTGGAACTCTCTGTGATAAGATCAATATACTTCAACCGGATATGACTTTTAGTCGAGTAAGAGTCATAAAAAAAAGATAAGGAGTGGAAGTACACGTGATTGAACGGATTAAGACAGATTGGTTCTCTAATATTCGAGGGGACATATTAGCAGGGATAGTAGTGGCATTGGCACTCATCCCCGAAGCCATTGCATTTTCTATTATTGCTGGTGTAGATCCCATGTTGGGTCTGTATGCATCGTTTTGTATTGCGGTAATCATCTCATTTATTGGTGGCCGACCAGGGATGATTTCGGCTGCTACTGGAGCCATGGCCTTACTTATGGTTCCTTTGGTCAAGGAACATGGCGTTCAGTATTTACTGGCTGCCACCATTCTTACTGGGGTTATCCAATTGCTTTTTGGCGTATTCAAAATCGGGAAACTCATGAAATTCATCCCGAGGGCTGTCATGATCGGCTTTGTGAATGCTCTCGCTATTCTGATATTCATGGCACAAGTTCCCCATTTTGTAGGCATATCTACGCTGACCTACATCTTCGTTGGAGTTACCTTACTTATTGTATATGTTTTACCCCGATTCTTCAAAGCCATTCCAGCACCTCTTATTGCCATTGTGGTTCTAACCGCAGCTGCCATTTGGGGTAACCTGGATTTGGGAACGGTTGGAGAGCTAGGTATTATCACACAATCTCTTCCCTCATTCTTTATTCCCGATATTCCTTTTAATATCGAAACATTGCAAATTATATTCCCTTATTCTATTTCACTGGCTATTGTCGGATTGGTCGAATCTCTCTTGACCGCTTCCATCGTGGATGATATGACGGGAACGAACAGTAACAAAAACAAAGAAGCTCGCGGACAAGGAATTGCCAACGTCATTACCGGTTTCTTCGGCGGAATGGCAGGCTGCGCCATGATTGGGCAGTCTGTGATCAACGTTAAATCTGGTGGACGGGGGAGATTATCCACACTCGTAGCTGGCGTATTCCTCATGTTCCTTATCCTTGTACTTGGCGGTGTCGTTGTTCAGATCCCTATGCCTGTACTCGCCGGGATTATGATTATGGTCGCCATCGGAACATTTGACTGGTCTTCCTTCTCTTATCTCCGTAAAGCCCCAAAAAGTGATGCACTCGTGATGCTAGTCACCGTTATTGTTGTTGTAGCAACCGATAATCTTGCATTGGGTGTCATTGTCGGCGTCATTCTCAGTGCCATCTTCTTTGCTTCTAAAATTTCAAAGGTGAGTGTGAAGCAGCTCTCAACGGAGAAAAACGTAAGATTTGATGTGTCGGGTCAGCTCTTCTTTGCATCAGTGGAAGGTTTTATTGAATCTTTTGACTTCGAGATTGCGGATTCGGACATTAGTATTGATTTTTCAAATGCACATATTTGGGATGACTCAGGTGTAGGGGCTGTCGATAAAGTAGTCATTAGATATCGGGAGAATCATAACCGAGTTAAGATTAAAGGACTGAATACGTCAAGTGAAAAACTCGTAAATAAGTTAGCGGTTTATCAAGATCCAAATGCACAATTAAAATCACATTAAGGTAGGAGAGATGAACATGTATCAACATATTCTACTTGCTGCAGATGGTTCTAATAATGCCATTCGGGCAGCGAAAGAAGCCGCTTATATTGCATCCTTAATCCCTGATGCTGAGGTCGAGATTCTGTTTGTTGTAGACCTATCCAAGGTCAAAGATGAAGTGCTCCATTCTCAGAATCATGAGGAAATTGAACTGAAACGTAAACAGAAACTTATGCCTGTTCAGCAAGAACTTACAGAGAAACATGTGAAATATCGAGTTACCTTCGTAAATGGAGATCCTGGTCCTACGATTGTTGATTACGCGAATAAGAACAGCGTTGATCTGCTTATTATCGGTAGCCGGGGACTGAACTCCTTACAGGAATTCGTACTTGGAAGTGTGAGTCATAAAGTCGTTAAGAGGGCTCATTGTCCAGTTATGATTGTGAAATAGATGATGGATATGAAGCACAGGACCTCTGCAATTGCAGAGGTCTCGCTTCTTTTTCTAAAGGAATTAGATTAGATCATTTAAACGTTGACTGGAGGAGAGGAAATCTTGGAACACTCCAAATTAAAGACTCAAAAACCACAAAAAACATCACGCTATCTTCCTCCTGCTGTACGTATTTTTGCGCTTGGAGGTCTCGGGGAAATTGGAAAGAACATGTATGGGATCGAATATAAAAATGAAATCATTTTGATTGACGCAGGTTTGAAATTCCCCGATGCTCATATGAACGGTGTAGATTACATTATTCCTGATATACGTTACTTGCTGGACAAGCCTCAACAGATTAAAGCTCTTTTCCTTACTCATGGACATGAAGATCATATTGGCGCTATTCCCTATTTACTCAGACATCTTTCGTTTCCAATCTATGGCGGTGCACTAACAATCGGTTTGGTCAAAGCCAAGTTGGAAGAGCACAAGTTAACGAATTCAGTGGATTTTCATATCATTCAGGATCACGAACGCGTATCATTCCAACATCTTTCTGTTCATTTTTTTCGAACAATACACAGCATACCCGATACCTTTGGTGTCGTCGTAGATACACCCTATGGTTCTATTGTGCACACAGGTGACTTCAAATTTGATATGACACCTGAAGGAAAGACAGCGGACCTTCATAAAATGATGCAATTAGGTGAAAAAGGTGTGCTTGCTTTGCTGTCTGATAGTACCAACAGTGAACGCGAAGGTCAGTCTCTTTCAGAACATACAGTGGGTAAATCTGTTTTGGAATTAATCCAGCAATGTGAAGGTCGAGTTTTGTTTGCGACTTTTGCGTCCAATGTCCACAGGTTACAACAAGTTATTCATGCTGCTTCGGAGTGTAATCGGAGAATTATAATACAGGGCCGCAGCATGGAAAAAATATTCTCCATTGGTCAAGAACTTGGACACCTTCATATACCACAAGGTATGCTAATGGATATGAAGGAGATCCACACCACTCCACATCATCAAGTCATCATTTTATGCACGGGTAGTCAAGGAGAGCCTAATGCAGCTTTAACCCGTATTGCAGCCGGCTCCCACCGTCACGTTCAAATATTCCCAAGAGATACGGTCGTCTTTTCTTCTTCTCCGATTCCTGGTAACGTCATTCAAGTCAATCGAAGCATAGATATGCTGATGCGTTCTGGAGCCGCTGTCCTCTACGGAGCGGAGTATGACATTCATACTTCCGGGCATGGATCACGGGAACATTTAAAACTGATGATTCGGACCATGCGCCCGAAATATTTCATACCGATCCATGGAGAATATCGAATGCTGGTAAGTCATCAAAAACTAGCTGAGCAAGTTGGAATACCCTCCAACAGAATCTATGTATTGAACAATGGAGAGCCTCTCCTCATTACTAAATATCATGCTCGAAAAGGAAGGAATCTCCCTTCGGGATCGTCATTTGTGATACGTGGTAAAGTTGAGAGGCATGAGCCTGAACTTATTGATGAACGCAATAGATTGGCTAAGGATGGTGTACTTATTGTCGCACTTGTCTTAAACAATGAGACATGCCAAATGATAGCAGGGCCTGACCTCATTAGCCGAGGGTTTGTCTATGTACGAGATGCTAATGAACTGATGAAAACAGCAGAATCCCATTTGAAATCCGCACTATATGGACTAGAGCAGAAAAAAGAAGCCCGCTGTGAAATCTGGGAACATAAGATCTCAGAAGTACTCCAGAACTTCTTTTACTCACAATTACAACGTACTCCTGTGATTTTCTCTTCCATTCATAGCCTTTCACATCCTACTCAAGTAAAGGACGACTAAACAATGAGAATGATTCAAAAGTTAATTCATCCCGATACACCCGCCCTAAATGGACGAATGTTTGAACGAAAAGCAGCACGTGGCATTATTATGCGTGGTTCTGAGATTCTTCTACTCTATACCCGTAGATATAATGACTACAGTTTTCCCGGAGGTGGTGTGAAAGCGGATGAAGACCTACTTCGTAGGCTAAGAAGAGAGATTGCCGAAGAAACCGGCGCTACTCAGGTTGAGGTAACAAACGAGTTCGGCTACATTGAAGAGTATCGTCCCCATTACAAACCCGAATATGATCTGATCCATATGTTATCTTATTACTATGTTTGCAACATTCATGAACAGCTTGGAGAAGCTCAACTCGAAGATTATGAGATGAATAATGGTATGTCTGCCGTTTGGATCGACATTCACCAGGCCATTTTGCATAACCGGCAGGTAATAAGGAATAAAGAGGCCTCTATGGGATTTTCTATCGAAAGAGAGACGGTCGTTATGGAGCTTATTGCTTCTGAATTACTTAAGTAATTCACAGGTTCAATAGTTGATTTAGAAGAGACCTTAAACATCTAGTTATGTTTGAGGTCTCTAATTTAATCTAGTATTGCCAAGGTGAAAAAACATGTCACATTTCATTTCGCATCAAAACGTAATTTTGAGGAGGAGGGCTTAGGAAAGAGTAGTGCATATTTCTCCTAAGTTGTACTATTAATGCTTGCCTCTCACTACTAATTTCCATTAAGCTATATGCGCTTCTTACATCTGATATTTTCTGAAGCTGTTGAATCTCAGGTAGAGAAAAAAATCCTCTTGCCGCGTACTCTTTTACTTTCGACATATCCACACGACCACGACTTATAAGGGGTTCATTTCCCAGATATTTTTGCACGTGTAAAGAGCTTATCTCCGGATCAGACTCAATCAAAGAGATACTTCCGACTGGCAAGATTTCTTTACGTTTTTCTTGTTCCAGTAGTCCCTGAAGAGCTCGTTTACGAATAATCACCCACGAGTCGAATAAACGGTTATACAGCCATTTATTTGATTTCCATTCGATTAACTGCGAGTGAATCGATTGGTTCGCAAGTTTTGACTGGTATACATCAAAATCATAAGCAGACTCATTCTTGGTTCTTTTTGGGGTGAATCTTATATAAGGCTCTTTCGGTTTACATAGGCCTGAGATAAGCAACTGCTCGTGCGATAGCAGTTCCCGCCATTTTATGTTCATGACTTGCCCTATTACACCATGATTATCGAAGCACTCCGTTAATTTTTTATTGTGCTTCTCATATACATTCATCGAACTAAATGAACCGACAATCCCTAATTCAGTCCACTCCATTCGTCTTAAGCCTCGTTTGATTTGATCTTCTCCTATAGATACTCGAAGTAGATCCATACATTTTTTTAGCTTTACCATCTTACTGTACTGTAAGTTCTCCACAAATTCCTCCAAAGCTTTGAAAGGCACTCCCATTTCCCCTTTTCGTCAAGTTAGGATCATGTATTAACTAATTTCATTTTTTTAAACACATCGAAAAGAGCAATCTCAATGTGATCGCTCTAAATGGGAGTGTATCAAATTATTAATTATCTATTTTCATCATTAATTGAATTGAATGCGACATCCAAAATACTACCCGACTGATTTAGTGGCACTTTGTAAGAACAATGAGCTTACTTTCATATAAGAACTTGTAAACTGAGTATCTGCCTCGTGTTGTAATTCATTTAGTTTAGATAACTTAGTTTCAGATAACCTCATCGGTTGCTTCAATTGAAAATCAACACGATGTATATTCTCATTTAATAAATGGCCGGCAGTGTATGCTGCACTTGTCGTTTGCAGTTGCATGGTAAGATCCACAATTCGATCTCGATACCTAATGAGTGAACTCTTCTCCGCTATCTTATTATTCACGTTATAGATATGAGATCCTGTCCCCAATGATAGCATTCTTACCGTACTCACATCATAACCAAGAACAAAAGCTTCAGCTATACCCACTAAAGCCGGATTATTAGCCCAGAGTCCTCCATCAATTTTACAATCATTGCCGTCAATTGAAACTGCGGGAAAATATGTTGGTGCAGCTGAAGTTGCTAAAGCAACATCTGACATCAGATATTGAGCGTCATTAAACAAGTGCTGACAGTGTGGAGTTTTGAAAACTTTGGGCGAGGCCCTACTATGCTCAACGGACGGAATACATAGCATGGTTTGAGCATCAATCATCTTGTTATCTTTAAATACCTCTGCCAGCTTTTCACGTAACCCCGTATTTTTATATTGGTTAGTCAATATACCTCTCATACTAAACATTCTTTTTTTGAAAATGTTTTGCGCATTAGATACATAAAATGTGACTAACTCTTCTGCTGGTATCCCAATAGAGAGCCCTAATGCCAATATTCCCCCGGTCGATGTTCCTACGATCATGTCAAAGTATTGATTGACGGGCATGCCTGTCTCTTTCTCAAATTTCGCTAGATATCTTGCAGGAAATATTCCTCTAATGCCGCCCCCATCAAGAGATAATATGCGTAAGTTTTTCCCGTCACGTGGTATCCAACCATTACTCTTAATTTGCTCCCAGTCCAAATCACAGCCCCCTACCGATTTTTCTTAAAATCTTTTCTCCTTTGGATGAATGAATGCTATGGGGAGCCTCAGGTCCCCACCAAACTCCTGTCTCTAACCAGATTTCATAGTAATATAGCCACTCACAGGTCCAAGGAATAATCGTCTTTGCAATTAGTTTATCCTTTTTATAACTCTTATCTGGTGGATAATACAGACACAAAGAATTATCATCGTATGTATGCGGGCTATTTTTTATAATTTGCGGATGTGTAATAAACACTTGAGGGTATTCAGATTTATAAACAATTTTGACTGAATAGTTTTGCTGCATATGCGTGGATATTAATCTGCCACTCCACTGTTTGGCGTCATCTTGATATTCGAACTGAGGAAAGAACTTATCCAGAAGTTTTGCAAAGCTAAGTTTAATGAGTGTACGCGTCTAGGTGGAATTCTCTTTTTTCGTTTCTTTATCATTTTAAATTCACCCCAAAGAAACGGTGCTTCGGTGAGTTAATCCCCTCTTCTGTGTTTAATAGACCACTTGTATTTACTAGAACAGCTCCCGTATTAATTCTAGTTGCCATTGCAGATGCTTCATTGAGCTCTGTCGGGAATTTATCAAAGATAGCTTGCCACTTTTTAATACTCTCAGCTTTGTTACTCTCATCATAAGCACTCTGAACGTCATCTTTTAAAGTAGAAAGCTTTTTCTTGAATTTATCAAATTTTTCCTTATCCCAATCCCTTGCCAAATTTTCTTCAGTTAACGAAGGATTTTCAATAAAAACAGTATCATCAAGTTGAATATACGAATCAATATCAATAAGTATTTGCTTTATGGTCTCTAACAAGCTTTCGGCTACAGAATTCTTCCCAACCATACTATTTCCGATCAAAGTCGTTAATAATATCGATTTTGGAGCTGTTTGTTTACCTACCTTATGATCTCTCCAATACCTGAGTAATTTTGTGATTTTCCTAAATTGTTCATTATGATCATAGTGAACATCTCTACACCATTCTTGAAACCCTTCGGGATTAGTCTTCTTCCACTCGCCCTCTTTTTTTTACTAGGTATTAAAATGTGGTCGTTTTCTGACGTCTTAGCTAAGACGATGTCCATATGAAAATCACCAGCATAATTTATACGAACACAACGATCTCTTGCCTTGATTTTATCTTTGTAACTCTCATTTGTTTTCATACGTTTAACAAGCCAATCTAATGCGTCTTTAGGAGTTATATCTTCGGCTAAATCAAGCTTTAGGACAACATCAACATCAAATTCTTCTCCCTGCTTCTGAGGTCTAATTGAAGTTTTAGTAGCATAAGAACCTTGAAGAAAAAAATCAAGATACTTCTCCTTAATCTCATCATCATTCTCTAGAATATTATTCCAAGTTTCGTATGCACTATCGATTCTGTCTACCCGAGCAGGATTTAATGAGATATCCCCAAGTAGTTGCTTGAAATGATCAGATAGTTTCATGATTCCCCTCCTAAAATTCATTTTACACACTAATTATAGTGTCGATAATACATTATACCACAATATATTGTGTGTGTACTGATGATAAGGAGAATTTCACCTTTTCAATAAGCAACTTATTGATGCCTGACAATAAACAAGGATAGTGTCTGATTATTTCACTCAGCACTACCCTTTTACTATATTATTTAGTTGAAATGTAACGCCTTAATAATCATTACTTTAGATGATATCGATGTATTTTCAGCTTAATAAAGTCTCTAATTTCATCCTGGTCACTTGGTTTTAAATTCCTATACTCTGAAATAAGTCTGACTTCACTATCTCCAAGTCCTTTACTGATAGATACATCACTGACTTGGTCAAGTCCATAAACTAACCAATAGAGATCTGTTTTAAATTGATCGTGAAGTGCCATAACAATGTCTAACGAAGGTTTATATTTATCTAGTTCCAACTCACTCAGTGTCCCCTGAGAAACCCCAATGATTACTGCGAACTCCGTTTGATTATACTTATGTAGCTTCCGGATGCTTCTAATTCGTTCTCCAATGGTGGACAAATTAACACCCCCCTACAAATTAAAGAACAGTCCTGATGACATTTAATCATCAGGACTGTTTAATATTACTCTATAAGTTATTAGCTTATATTAAGCTTGATCGTCGTTTTCACTTACCAACTATAATGTCCATTTACCAACTATAATGGCAATTGTCAAACTATAATGGCAATTTACCAACTATAATGTAACAGAACAACCATAATTTATTTTATTTTATTAGTAACTGGAAACTTATTAGTTTGCAAAAATAGATCGTCGAGTCCTTTGGCCTCTCTCGGGTTCCATGTGAGTAATTCACAGTTCATCTGATCTTCCTCCAACAAAGTCTGAGTCAATTCAATTAAATGTTTATTAACGTATTCATTTTTTTTGGTTGCTTTTTTTTCATCGTAAAATGCATCGATGTCGTATGCTAAAGCAACGTCTTTTATCCCCCAATACTTCAGAATACCAATTACCTCTTTGTAATTGCCTGAGCCGGGTACCGCTAAAATTGCAATAGGCTCTCCAAAAACATTCAGTTCACGTATCTTATCCGCACAAATGTAAGCTTTGTGTTCGCCCTCAATAATCAGTACCTTTTTGAACGGATATACCTTCATAAGATCAGTGCCAGGACTCCACTTTGAGAGATAAGCTGAAGGGATGACCACATTAACCGGAGCACCAGAAGAGGCACCTCCACGGCTTTTGTTTTCAATGGGCTCAGTACTGAACCACAAGTATTTCTTTTTGTCTTCAAAGTTGGAACGGAGTCGCAAACGTACAATACGACCTAAATAATCACGAACCGGTATGTAATATTTCCCCACACCAGCAATGAGCCAAAACCAATCCAGGTCATTTGATGGATCTCCATCCTTTACTAAAAACTGAGTGAACCCAGGTACCCTTTCAATTTGATATCCTTCCTTTATTAGAGTATTCACGATGCGTTTAGCTTCTTCCACTGATCTGGGTATGGATCTAAGCCCAATTGCGCCTATTTGTTGTTTGGTATATTGACGCTTAGGGCCGGTCCACTCTTCTAAATTGTCAGTATAAAGAGGACATAAGTCTAAAAACCTACGATATGTCCGGTCGCAAATATCCGCACTCGCTGGTTCAATTTGAACGACAGTCCGTTCCTTTGGAACATAAGTTGGTCTTGAAGCATCTAATTCTTTGACCGATCCATCTTTGTACCTCACTTGAATACCCATAAAGTCAGCCAATTCTTCAACCATGTAATAGAAGTCAGTTTTGGCTGTATATGTTCCATACTTATGCCAGCTATAGAATGCGATTGCATCACCTTTAGCCCCGCAGCCTCCACTCCCATAACAAACAAATAGACCTGATTGAAAAATAAAAGTTAATGGCTTTAGGTCATCGCTATGGTTAGGATTCGGACAGCAAAGGTTATAGTATTTTCCTGATCGCTTCAAGTACATTCCTAAACGCTCTGCAAGTTCATCTGTTGGTATTGCTTTAACAAGGTTGACGGTCTCTTCTGATAGAAATTTCATACTTTTTCCTCCGTGTAGTAATATGGGTTGTGAAAAAAGCCAAAAAAGGCCATTTACAGCATCAACAAACCCAATTCAGGAAAGTTAATACCATAAATGGCCATTCTTAGCGCAAAACTTAATCTTTAGCCGCTTGGCAAGATTCTGAGTAAAACCAATAATATATCTATCATTTTACCATAGTTATTGAAAAATAAGAAGTGCTACATGCGCACTTCTATTTATCAATATATCTAATATGGGACTTGTCGATGATTGCCATTAACGCTTCTAAAGGCAACACGCTATCGGAGACTTTCTTGATCCATCTGGATGATAATTGATTGCTTATCACCGTGACAACCTTACAAGGACTTTTCACTCGCTCAACAGCCGGTGCTAAATCAGAATCTCCAGAAAATAAGAATATGATATTTTGGGTTCTACTGAGCTCAACGACATCCAATGCAATCATGACGTCAATCCCTTTCTCTTCCCATTTAGAATTATTGCTTATACATCTCCCTTCGTGCACGATAATATTATCTTTCCTCAGTGCTTGAAAGAATCTTTTTCTATTGTAGTGCTCGTTGATGTTTTTATTTAATGGTGCAGCTGCTCCGTAAAAGTGGCATACGACCTCCGTAGGTCCATACTCTCTTTCTAATAATTCTTTCATGACTTCTCTGATAGATCCCCATGGATGTAATCCTTGGATACCCATCATCTTCAACTGTGATACTAAATTGTTCTCATCGACTAGTATTGCTGCTTTAATCATTATTACACCCCACTATTTTTAAATAAAAAAACACTAGAACACAAACTTAACCATCAAAGATTGGGTTAAGCTGCATGCTAGTGAATGTTAATCTTCCTATTGCCGCGTGGCAGGAAGTAGTTCATTTATTCTCATAATTTACTATAACTATATCATTCTTTTCCTGGTGGGTAAATTATGTAATGGGCTTCAGATAGACTATTTTTCCTCATACCAAACGTGGTAGAGTACACTATACTTTTGCTTCATAGCAACTACTTCATGTATTATGAAATTCCCCGAATTTACGAAAGAATTGAAAGAATATTCATTATTATTAATAGTGACTGGTTCATTTTCAAATTCTACAAATCTCCAGTTGTCACCGGGTTGAATTCTGTACATTTGTTGATTTTGATGATTTTGATCGTTCATCCGTTCTTATTCCCCTTTCATACCAGACACTCATGAGAAAAGAAATCTAAGAACCAGGAGTTATTCTTCCTAGTTCTTAGTTTAAGCAGTACAGTTGCAATAATAAGAAGGGCCGTCTACTCATCATAATCTTCATCATAAGGTGCATCAAATTGCGCTGAGCGATACTCTGAAGCCGTCATTCCCGGAGCACCTGGTTGAAGAAAACTAATGCGTTTGGCAATGGGTTCACCTTTTTCTTGGTCCCAGTTCAAAAATGTATCCTCACCAAGACCGGCGATGATCCGTTCATCTGTTGTAAAGCGTACCTCGATATCAGGCATATATTGCTTCGCCAGCTCCTCAAGAAAGGAAATACGAGAATCCCCGTCCGCAACAATGATAATTCGTAGTGGCTTTTGATACTCACTTACATTATCATATGCAATTTTGATTTTCTGAAATCTGTTACGGGTCTTACTTACCCAGTCCTGTCCGACACGTATTGTTTCCAGCCAGAATAGCTTGATTGCGTTGGCATCTTTGATAACTTCAAACGTTGCAGTAGGATGGTGAATATGACCATTCTGGAGTCGTAGCAAAGGTGTTCTTTGCCAGGTTATAAGACGATCAATATGAGTTAACTCGGCATACAACTCAGCTGAAATTAGGTCCTGAAATAGTGGACCCATTTCTGGACCACGACCTGGTTGAATTTCGATCGGTTGGAACCAGAAATCATCATGGATGTTACGTTTCAAAACATACTGAGCTGCTGAAACGGCTATTCTCGTCAAGGCGTAAACCAACGGCTTTTTCCGATCAGACTTTAGAGGGCTCACCCATGTAAAGGCACATAAAATACCTTTCCTACGGCACTTTCGCAAAAACTCTTTGACAACCACTTCATCATCGGAGACTTTGAAGACCGCTTTACGGATCTGATTGCGAGTAGCTACCCGCACCGTTGTAAGGAATTCAAGCAATCGGATCTCACGTTCTGTAAACGTGCCGTCATCAACACGTTCTTCCAACCAAAACCTGCCGTTTCTCAATCCTTCCCCTGGCTTATGATACCTTAACGTAGCATAGGGATCTGAATATAATCCGAAGAGTTCTCCGTTGGGTAGAAGGAAATCCATGATGTCGTTGGGGCACAACGATTCAGCATAAGGATTCTTTGTAGCCGGTGGAGGTACAAGGGACAGCGTAGAAGCACGCTCTACTGACCCTTGTTTTCCTTCGGGGAATTCGAGTATTCCTTTTCCCACTGTAATTAGTATTTACCGGACCAACGAAGTCCGGACCTCGACATATTTTTGTTATTTGCCCCAATTGAATTGTTTAGATTAATCGCCGTTCCCAGAATTTGATGTTTTACATGATCTATATGACGGATTTTTACATTGATTTTATCACCCCGTTTGAATGGCCGGCGACTTGCTCCTGCAGGAACATTACACTTGACGGTGAGTCCAGGTTTCAATTCAACAAACATGCCGAATTCAGGGTGTACTCTTTGTAACGTACCCAGGTACGTACCACGTTCTTTGAAATCTTTGATGAAGCGCCATGGGTCTTCCATCAATACCTTGGCACTAACTGATACGTCGCCTTTAGGCTTGTCCTCAGTTGGTCTATCCACTTTCGTAACCTTCACGTCAATGGTCTGACCGATTTCAAATACTGTACGCAAGTCGTCATACAGGTTGTAATCCACTTCGGTACGGTCTAGAACAATTTCGACACCCTCAACTAACAAATACAGCCGAAAAGCATCGATACCTTTAATAAAAGCGGTATATCTCTGATCAATCTCAACCTTCTTCCAGAATAGTTCACTCATGACTTCGAGTGCTTTAATACGGTTGGCCAAGAAGTACTCAACTTCTACTTCTTCTTGAGGTTCAGCCTCATCCTGCTGCCTCGGCGTAATGACTTCATCCACAACAAATTCAAACATGCTGCCCATAAGATGCTGCAAGTTTTTAAACTCGTAATTATCAATCTTGTTGCTAGGCATATATCCGTAAATACCTTTGTAGTCCAGTTTAAGACACTTCATGGATTGACCTGCTAAGGACAGATCCTCTAGACCGACTACTTCAGCAAAAAGGACTCGCGTACGACTTCTGGAAGTACGAAGATCTCTCCATACTTCTGCCTTTGGTGTGTTTTGTTCTTCTGTAAGTGTGGACATGAATTAGGCACCTTCTTTTCTTTATTTTTAGTGAAAAAACAAAAATAAGCACCTCTAAGGACAGGTATTCCCTGTGCCTTAGAGGTGCTTCCTCTTTGTAGTTCCTATATGATTACCCTATAGTATTAAGTTACCGGGCAGTTGTCAACTTATCGCTGCTTCAGTTATTAATCGTTAATTATTTCTTGTTTGGCAAAGTGTTTTCTCCTCTTTCTATTAGGTGATCGAACATAAGAGAAGCATCTCTAAAAAACAGTAAACCTGTGAGTTAGACATGCCCCATCATTACTTTCAACATATTAAAACTATTTCGGTGATAATTACATTTTAGAGATCATCTTCTGCAATCATTACAGGTACTCTTTTCTGAATTCCATCATCGAAATTGGGTTGAACATCTGAGACCGATTCAGTTTCTGGCATGCTATCGTCATGTGATGATCCCTGCAATTCCGTTTCACTAGGTGTGGCATCTGATGCGATCAAATCAAGGATGGTTAAGGTTTTTTGGCTTGATGTTTGCAATTCTTGAGAATACTCATCGGACCTTGCTGGAGGTTCACCTTTTTCATTACCTACCTTGCGAATAAAATTTTGAACCTCGGCTTTAACCTCAGCATTTGGCTCAGAATATACCTCGGTATTTCGACTCGCATTCTCTGGCTCTGGATTAACTTCAGGGTTGGGATCTTCATAGAAAATGAAATCCGACTCTCCTTGATGCACTACTTGAGCTGGCTCGTGCATCTCTGGCCAAGTTATCGTAATCTCAGGTGAGTCTACCGAGATTGTCGGTTCCTGGTTTTCTTCTTCAAAATCATTACGCACCGGCAAGCCAGGACGTTGACTTAGGAATGCCTCACTGTTATTTGGCACTTCTTCCGCAACGGTTGCAGCATTTTCTTCAATCGGATCTCCCTCTTCAGCTGCTGTTTGTATGGCGTTTTCCTCACTTTTCTCTCTAGCAATGGCCTCAAGTACATCCTCTTTTGCTTCCATACTGATCACGAGATTTTTCACCCAATGAAGCGGATTCTGTATCGGTTTATGAGTCACCGTTTGCAATTCGGCTTGTCCGATCTTCACAAAACGCTTAATGAATTTGGTTTCATTAATGAATTTACCATAAGCTTGTACTGGTCTTTCAATAGCTTGGTCACGCCCGACTAATTGAACAATGAATCCTTTGAATTTCTGTTCCATAATCTGGGTAGGCGTGAATCTCGGCATCTCCTTTCTTGACGTATTATACCGGTATCCCGTAGAGGGATTTGGCTGACTAGCTGGTGATACTGACTCATTCATGCTTTCTTCAACGACAGGTTCTTCACCAAATTGTTTACTAAACAATTCATTATCGCTGACCTCACCACGGCCAAAAACGGTCTTGTTTGACGCATTGGACATAATGATTTTCTCATAACCCCGAACAACGGTCTCCAGTTGCCCCAGAGATTGAATTGCAATTAACGTACCAACCATATAGGATCGTCCAACCGTCAAGAAACGCTGGAACGCCTCATTGATAAACAGTGGGAATTCATCGATATCAAAGTATATTGGGAATCGATTTTCCTTCGGTCTTCTAAATACACTGGATTGGAACTGACGAATGAAGAACTGTCCGAAACTTAGACTTAATTCTTCTAGTTCCCCCAGGGCAGTGTTGACCAGGAGTACGCCCCCCTCAGCTAAGAATTGATCGATATCGAGCACTTCATCCCCTTCTTCAGCTACCATTAGGGAAGAGAGCAGCGCATTCGTACAGATATCATTGATGTATTTCTTGGCTCCAGCAACGAATTTATCCTTTTTGTTTTCTACGACTTGTTTCCCTTCATAAGGGTGTCCATCAGGATAAAGAATAGGCTGGGTTTTCTGTTCCTTGTCTCGATAGGTTCTATAGTCCAAGATGTCATTCTCAAAGTAAGAACAAATGCGCTCATACCGGTCTAATTGCAACCGATCTTCCTCAGTTAGGACAGGGTTCTCATAAGTCTCCTTCAACCATTTGCGCACATCTTCTGTCATATCAGCGAGGTACCGAGGGTCACCGTACATTTTTTGCATGTGCATGATGGAGAAGGAGTTTCCATGTCTTATCTTTCCCAACATGGTATACAAGGCTGATGTCTCTGATTGCTGCCCTTTGAAGAAGTCATCTTGGTCTCCTGCGAGTGCATCAAGAACACCACGGAACGTTTCTGCAGCGGTATCCATCGGTCCAACAAACGGATTAAACTTTATCGTGCGATCCGCTTTAGTTGGGTCGATGATTCGAATCTTACTTTTCGGTATACCCAATTTTTCGCACAACAGCAACACATCATCAATCAGGTCACCCTTAGGTTCAAGGACGCAGATCCCGACCCTCTTTCCTCTAGCAATCCGCACAAGATCTTGGACAATCCTCGTGAGAATGGTTGTAGAGGTTTTCCCTGTTCCTGTAGCTCCTATAATTAATTCATGTAAAAAGCGTGACTTTTCGGAGAGTACGATAGGTTTGTTGGTCTTTTCATCCCATCCGACGATTACATCGGTGCTATCAGATTTAAGACTGAATGCATGGCGAGCGAGAAGTCCAAATTCCCAGCTAAAGAACATCGTCCGTAGATCTTCATTCATATGGAATTCTTTCATAATTAGATACAGCCCGTTTAGGCAGATCAAAACTGGAATAGCCATCAAAATATAACCAAAACTAGTCATGGAATGGACAATTAAGTAATCTTGATCAGACTTAATCTGGCTAAAGAAGTCAAACAGATAATGTTCGATGTACCAGGCGAATATAGCACAATAGTGAATTGCTAGTGCGCTACCATTCAGTGCTGCGGAAACAATCCTGCCTCGCTTCCCCCTCCAATCCAGATATTTTTTATGTCCCCGTTCGATAGGTTGAACAACGGAAGAATACAACCATGTAAATACCGGCAGGTTAAGGAAGAAGATGCACCAGAGTCTCATATTTTCATCCAGTTGAATAAATGGGAAGATCAGTACTTGAGCCAAGAACATGGGCGGCTCCTGAAAGAAAATCTCCAGCACACTCATAAAATTTCCACTATCATGTTTCCACTGTGATAAATAGATAATGAGTGCAGAGTAAGCTGTAACCACGTTGACAACCATCAGAATGCTCACTAGAAACGTGTGGAAATAAGACCGGTAGTATTCAAATATCTTTTCGCGGACATTCACCCATAGCTTACGTGAGTATGCTTCAATGATGGGCATTTCCTTTGTTGCTGGAATCTCATCTTCTGCAGCATTTGCCAAAATAATCTCTCCTTTCTTCAATGTGTTGGCTTAGTCTGGAGTACATAGCCTTGTAGAATGTGCGAAAAAAAGCACCGGAACGAACCCATGACGGGTCCATTCCGGTGCTTCCGGTTTTATGAAGTATGCAATTAGACGTTTGCCTCGTAATTTTATAAGATACTCTCGGAAGTACAGAGATCGAGTAAAAAAATAAGGAGTGTTCCCGATTTGCTAAATTTGATCATCATCTCAAGCATTATTGTCTTACTCATTATCAAATTCACATCATCTTATCGTGAATCTAAAAAGATTAAAGGTCAGAAAGAAGCAAATTTTCGTGAGGTCCTAATCACTACTATTTCTGAGAATAGAGTTTTATCTGATGAAGAGAAGGCCGAAATTAAGGTACTGTCTGACCGTAAACTATTAGTTTACCTGACGAAAAATGAAATGATTGAGACGAATAAATACTTTCAATTGTTACAAAAGCAATTTAACCAGGAGTAGATCTCAGTTGATCATTACTCGAATTTTAAAACCTCAGCTATAATGTGTTCACATTGAATTTATGGAGGAATCACACTAACATGTCGTTACAAAATATGAATGAAATCTATCAAGTGCTCAGTAAACCAGGTCCACCTTCTGAAAAAACACAATTACTATCATCGTTATCAAAAGACGATATTATGCTTTTGGCCCAAAGAGCTTTCCTTTGTAGAACATCTGATTCTTCAGCGTTTTCCGCTGATCAAAAGTTCCTAGCGATTAGCTTTGACTATAATTCATCCTTTATCATCGCTGATATTTGGACTGGATTCGATAACACGATAGAGGAATGCATTGACGTTACCACTCTGTACAAATCAAAAATAAGAAATTTCATCGTGTTATTGTTTAAACTCCCTGAGCAGCTGAATGCTCATACCGATCTGGAGGCAAAGAGAATTGTCGCACAAATCTCCTCATCAGGCATATCAGCTGAAGATTTGTTTAGAAGAGCCTATGAGTATGAACTAGTACATGTTACGGATTACGATAGAAGAAAGTAATGCACCAGGAGAGGATAAAACCTCTCTTTTTTTATGACTTCGGAGTATCTGTTTATTGTGCCTGAAAATATTGATTCCTCGAAGAAACATGCTCCGGTAGCTCATTCTGGTAGGTGCTGAGAGATTGAGTAAATCGCTCGGCCTCTTCATAATTTGTTTCTTTCATTTGAATCAATTTTTGCTCTGATACGTTATTCGTGAAGCGATATTCGTTCCCGCCAATGTACTCTGCAAAAGGTCTTAACTTTAATTCCCCTTCCTCTAAGATTACCTCTGACATTGATACCAGTTTGGATGACTCAATTGTAAGAACAAAATCAATAGCAGCAATGTCCTCGAGACTAGATTTGTCGTCCATTAAATCAACAAGTTCATCCAGCGCATAATTAAGAGTTTTTCCTTCCAGCGAACCAATACCTTGGGAATCTTTACACATCTTCAGAAATAGTCTCAAATTAGTCTGATTCACACCGTTCACGAGCATTGTGTTTACTCCGGATACATCAACCTCGTTAATTTGATCGTCTCTTTCCATGTGTTTAATGTTGCGCTTAGGATATAAGTGTTTCAGATCAGTACCAATCGTTAGAGTGGAGCCTGATTGATTCTTTGCGTCAAACAAAGATTTGAGTAGATCGTTTACTGCAGCTCCTTTTACACCATTAACAAGTACATTGACGTTACAATTGATCATAGCCTGAAGCAGCGTGTACACCTCGAAGTTGAAGCTGCGTTTGTAAAAGTACATGTTGTGAAGAAAAACTCGTTGATTTGTTGTGTTCATATTACCTTCCCCTTTCAAAATAGAAAAAGCACCCTTAAACAACACAAACTAATCTCCCCATGAGATCAATGTTGTTTAAGGGTGCTTCCCTTTATGTAATGATATTTTTTTAATAATGTTTTTATTATTTCATAGGTGCTATTTATTTGTAAAGCAAAGTATATTTATATAACCTTTTCATCTTGAAAAGCTCTTTTTCGAAGAATGGTGAATTTGAGAAGATTGAGATGGAATATGCTTATGATGATTAAGGTATTAATAAGATATTAAAGATAAGGTAATAGACACTATAAAGAAATAGATACTAGACGTGATATTGTGCAAAAAAGCCTGTAGGATCAAGGGTTTAGGAGACCAACCACTATATTAAACAAAGTTTTAAGTAAGGTTGTGGAATATAAAAGCGAGTTTACCTTCTATCTTATACATATAAAACAAAGTGATATTGATTTAGTGATCTAATCGTTTTAATAACAATAATTAACTTGGTAAAATATGATTTTGCAACATTTTCATCTCAGGTTACTAGATTTCTAGATTTATGTGAACTTATGCACAATATATGTACTTATTTTAACTTGGATTAATATGAAAATGTGGCAGTTTGGATGTGAATAACTTTTTCTATTTTAGTGAGTCGGATAACAAGAGATGATGATGATAAATAATGAAGTATGATTTTCTGTGCATCGATGAGATTTATGATAGGAAGTAGCCAGGAGAATAACGTCGAATAGCCCTCAAAAATTAATTTTTTTGAGAGCGGCTAGGAGATAATATCGGGGAATATATATTTCTCAAGTCTGAAATTGTATGGTAATGCCCGTTGGCCAGGGCTCTTAGGTAGTCTGCTGATCTCGCCTATGATCCATTCTTCCACATGTTTTGGATCTTTGTTTCGAATGGCGATGGACGCATTATACTCAAGATCTGCGTAATAGAACGGATCAACCTTCTGGGACACGGCTTGTTCTTTTACATAATCAAGGTTGATATACCTCGATAGTTCCTGGTAGGGATGTGATTCGGGTGGTGCTCCATAATCCGCTTTTTCCCATGCTTTAATGGGATAGCGATTAGACAGATCATGTACCACCTCAGTTAAGTGAGCTCTTAACTTTTTAATCCCTAATTTAGATTTAGCTGCTGCATACGAGAAAGTGAAATAACGATCCTTAACATCTTCTTCTTTCGTTTCTGGGAAACGTACAAACTCATGCGCGCCAGATTTAGTCAAAACGTCAGACAGTAGGTGGTTAAACTTCTCTGTGATTTGATCTTTGATGAAGAATTCAGGATTCCTTGGAATACTTCCCTTTGTTTTCGTATAAGATTTTAACTCATGAAGTGCATACCGAATGAGACGTTTGCTAGAAAAGCGCAAGCTTTTCACTAGTCTGTTTGCAATTTCACGATCTGCCAGGATATCTCCAACACCATATGCATCTGCTTCTCTCTTCAAGAACGCATAAAACTTGGTGAACATAGCACAAGCATCGATAGGTTTGAAGTAACTGGTAGGATCTTCTTTCCTCACGGGGATCAAGAATTCGGGATTGAATTTTAACACTGCCTTATAGCCTATGGTGGCTTTCTGAAGCTCAGAGCATTCGAACAAGTGTGTTCTGGTCATATGACTCACAGGCACCACAATAGATTTAAAGTTATCCAATAAGCTGGAAACATGACTTCTTTGCGTTTTATGCAAAAAGAGAAGCAATCCGGAAAATTGGACATGCTTAAACGACCCGAATTTTTGCTTCAAATTTCGGGTGATTACTTTATGGCTACTTCCACTAGTTTGGGTATACGCCGAGATAATAAGCTTTTTCTCGGCAAGGGTAAGCTCATGGAACGCTTTTGAGAAAACAAAAGGATGGAACAGCACATAATGGCCTATGGTATTTTTTTTCTCATTCATAAAATAGTTGAGTCTATACCTGGTATCTCCGTCTGAACTCTTTTCTGTTTTAATCAGTTGATGAGCAATGAACTTCTCTATAGCAACATAGAACTGGCCTTCACTGATGGGAACCTCAAATTCTAACTCTAACCTACGATAGATGGCTTTACGGTTAGTGAGCTCAAGATAACCATAGGTATTACAGCAGCGGAAGAGTATAAAAGCTAACTGCAGATCAGCATGGGTAACATGATCCTTTAATCTTTCCGTCCCTCCATCACGGAACGAAAATGTCTCACGTGAAGAAAAATTCAGATTGATATCAAAGAGTGCGTTGATAAATAATGATGTTATTTTGACTGGTGAAGTAGGAATACTATGTTCTACGCCCTGTTTGTTACCCATAATAAGATCGTACATGCTTTTATACACCTCCTTTTACCAGTTGATTATGTATGGACTTCAAACGTCTATTTTGCTAAAATATAATTATAAGACAACAAGAAAGCAGGCCTACTCTTCTCGACTTTTTTCGAGGAAAGCAAGCTTTGATTGAGAGATCTGGTGGCTGCCGGTGATCTCCTAAATGGAATACTTGGATATCCTGTGTTGGTAGCACATCGATATCCACACAGAGTCCTTTGTTAAAGGGCTCTTTTTATTTATCCACCTGTGTATAACTTGCGAAACAAGTCGAATCATCCACAGGTCTATACCATGACAATATCACTACTAAAAACAATTGGTCAATCGGGGTTCAGTATATAGTTCGCCTGGGGGTTCAGTATATAGTTCGGGGTTCAGTATATAAGACGGGGTTCAGTATATAGTTTGGTTAGGGGTTCAGTATATAGGACGGGGTTCAGTATATAGTTTGGTTAGGGGTTCAGTATATAGGACGGGGCTCAGTATATAGTTCACTTCGGGGTTCAGTATATAGTTGTTTATGAATAAATTCATCTATCATTTTTATCACCCCAATAAAAATAATTTATCAAAGCGCCAAAAAATGAACTGCTATCAATTAGCAGTTCATTTTTTTTGGTCAAATAGTAATTGAAAGGATTCATGAAAGGATTCATGCTGTTGCTGATCAAGCTGAAAGGATTCATGGATTGAATCCATATTGGAGTCAATTTCAATTGGAAATTTATTTTGTAGCTGTAGCAGGTCTCCAGGTTCGAAATTGATATATTGTACACTCTTTCTGGCTCCATAAGTAATATTGAACGAATTGATAACGCCCATTACTTTAAGCTCCTGAAATGCCTCTACTAGGCCGTTGACTACCAGTGATTTGTTCTTAGTTTGAAGATTGAGGTGTTGAGTTAAAGTATCAACATGATAACTGGTAATATTTTGGGCACATGAATTAATCATGTTTACGTAAAGTAATTTTGTAATCGGCTTGTGGAAATCATTAAATAAAACTACGTTCATATGCAAGAAATTACCGGCTTGAAGTGATTTGTGTATCAAGTTGTGAAATGATACACTCGCTGCTCTTTCTTTACCAGGTTCCTCACCCTCCCGTAATATAAATTCTACGGTGTCCAGAGGATGGTACAATAATGTCCGTTGTCTTACCTTATTACCAGGCATATAGTATTCTTCCATGATGATTTGAGTTCTAGAGATATTAACCAGACTCTCATATAACTCAATGTATTCTTTACCTGAAGGGTCCGTATCCATAGCTCTTACCAACTCATTGAAGTTAAAAGAAAATTGCTGCTGCTTTCCATTTTCAAAATATAATTTGGTTAGTCCTGCTAACACTTTAGCATCAAACGTACCTAGAAAGACACCGTTGTTGTTTTCGTAATACAGCCGTCGAAAACCGTTTCTGGTTTGTTGGACCACTCCACCCGTGAACTTTCGTTTCATCACTTCTTTTGAATGTGATCCTGCACCAAATAACCCGTGCTCAATTAAGTTGGTTTCGATCGGTGTATCCGGAATCTTTCGGTTCTCAATTTTTTTGATTTCTAGTGCTCTTTCCAGTATTTTATACTCTAGTTCCATCGTATAAAACGCTTGATATTTTACTTCATGTATAGGAGTACCATTACGCTCATCCTCAGTGATTTGGCGAGTTAGCTGATTAAACTCTTGACCGAGTGAAGTGAATTGTAGATTTAGCTGCATGGTTTTATGTTTAACAAGTTTTTTTGCGGCCATTTGTATTTGGGGGGCTAATTGATCATCAATAGCCGATTGAATAAGATTTAATCTTCGAAGTTCAAGTCTAACTTCAATTAAATTCTGAGATTCCTGCCGCAACGTATTACGGATTGCATTCATCGCCGTCTCCTCCATCATTGTTGCTTCTCCTTCCTATTGTATATTTAATAAACAAAAAGTAAAAGCACCGAAGACAGAAAAATCCCTACTGGGATTAGTTGTCATCAGTGCTTCTGATGTGTGTTCAATATGATTTTGATTTACTATATCACATGATGGTTTAGCAATCCAGCAACAGTAAAACTCATT
This sequence comes from Paenibacillus sp. CB74, assembly GCF_055687625.1. Classification (NCBI taxonomy): domain Bacteria; kingdom Bacillati; phylum Bacillota; class Bacilli; order Caryophanales; family Paenibacillaceae; genus Paenibacillus; species Paenibacillus sp. CB74. Next base: position 352,689 of record NZ_JBVMUS010000002.1, read on the forward strand.
TCCTTCCTTTAGAAACCCATTCAATACGCGGGTTCCGTTTCCTCTGGCCCGACTGTGATTCGTTTATTTGCAAGCTCGGATATACACCCCATTAGATGTCCTTTATCACGGTCAATTCGATACGCGGTATTTCTCTTTACACGATCTTCTAATTGCTTTTTATATTTGAACAATGACTGCACATAATCAGATTCAATAATCTTTGAGCTTTCTGCCTTTAAGATTTCTGTATTGATCCAGTTCAGGTCTTCGCTATAGGCGCACACTTCTCGGTATGAATTATTCAAATACTCAATCTCGCTTAAGTACAATTCAATGATTTTCTCGTTAAACATATGTAAGTCCTCCTATATGGATATTTTCTATAAAAACAGAAAAAGCACCCCGCGAAATGTCGCAGGGTGCTTCCCTTTAGGTTCGTTCATTGTGTTTTATCCATTATGCTTTTTTCTACGGATGTAGTCAAATTTCATCTTAAAAGGAGAAGTTAAATTAAACTAAGTTAACTTAACTTAACTTAGTTTTGCTAGGGTCTCTCCTACCTGATGCTTATCTGATCCATCGCACTCATAACCCCGGCACTCTGGAACAGAGTACCAGGGCTATTCAAGTTTTTATAGCTTACAAGGGGTGAAGAGGATCAATCCTGTATGTCTGCAAGCAAGTCATCTATGCTCCGAGTAAACCACTTCTTACGGGATAACCAGTCGTTAAATTGCTCATCGGAATCACAACTTTTACTGAGTTCAAACAGTACATTTTTTAAATGATTTATGGTTATTTTCTGATCAGATGAAAGTTTGAAATCATCATCCGAAGGGTCCATGTTGCTGGCTATCTCATTTGATAAATTTGAAAATTCTTCAAATGTGATTTTGACCAAATTGGAGTTTTCATTCGCATTAATACTGTTCAGAACTTGCTCATGCTGATTAAAAGCTATCATCGATCCATCGTACGTTGCTGTGAATAATGGAGAAACTTCATAGAGGGTCATGTATGCTTGGCTATCTATAGAAGTTTCAAGATAATACTCATATTCCAATGACGTTGTGTATTTGCTCAAAATGCTTCGAACGTGTTCTTTGGATTCTAGGACGCTCAATAAGTAATCATAATCTCTAGATTCAACTTCCACAATCTGATGCTTAAACATTTGGGCTACGGATTGATCGCTGAATTCTAAGAGTAGACTATCCATGAACCCATTTGGGTTTGGCTTGACTCTGCCACACCGCAGGAAGTCAGGATTAGATGGATGTATAACGACAAAAAATTGTTCCTTTGGTTGATTCAATATTTTCACTTCAATAACTTGTGTTTTTCTGTCTAACAATATCCAGTCCACATATTGTACTGAAATGTTGAAAATGAGGGCAACAAAATCTATCGCTAATAAATGTGGTTGATGAACTCTGTAACCACTATCCAGGAGAAATTGGAATGAAGGAACAACATAGGGACGATCACCCACTTCGATGGCCTGAGCAGGTTGGCTCAGCTCAAGAGCTAGATATCCTTGTGAATCTGAATGTACATTGAAGTGTAGTTCTTTACCAAATCGATCTAAGGTCATGGTTTTAGTGCTCTCGATAAATTCCGGTACCGAGAAGGTATAGCAGACACCTTCGGGTGTGCCTAGTTTATGAGGTACATCGAATAGATTATTTCCTCTGGTTAGATCAGTATTCATGGTGTAAGTTCCTCTCTATAAGTAAAATGTGCCCACGACAAAAAAAGCACTTCTCTCCAGAGATAATCAAACTGATTTTGTCAGTTGTAGATTCATCACTAGTTAGAAGTGCTTTTGGATATGAATATAGGTTATTAAGGCGCATGCCGTAACCAATCAAAAATGTTGTGAGTTATGTTTGATTATATCACACTGTTAGTGGTACATCAGCATCTATGCTTATATTTTAGAATGAATTACCTAGAACTTGCCGTTCAAGTTTACGGACATAGCTTAAGGATTACGTGTACAATAAAAGTTGATTGGTTAGCTTCATGGTTTGATGAAGTAAAGCAATACCAATACATATCAGATAGCCTTTTAATGAAGGCATCGCTTAGGGGGATTCCATCATGCAAGATTATTCAATTGATTTAGCTTCAGAAAAAATTTCACATCCCAAAACCAAAGAATATTTTCGTGAGGTTATGAGTTCGTACGCAATCGGTAATTATAGGTCTGCCGTGGCATCATTGTATACCATCGTTATCTCAGATTTGGTCTTCAAGTTAAAAGATCAGGTTGAGCGCGAGAATGATCAAGGCGCAGCGCAAATTCTGCGTGAGGTAGATGCAGAAAAAAATAAAAATCCAGAGAAATTCTCTTCGAAATGGGAGAGCGATTTAGTGGATAAAGTTTTTAAGGAAACCAAACTTCTTGAGATGGGAGATAAAGCAGCTATTGATCATTTGAAAATTCAGCGAAATCTTTCTTCACATCCTAACATACTGGATACTGAAGAAAACACACTATTTACACCCTCTAAAGAAGACGTTAGGGCTCATATACGAAGTATGCTCGAGGGGGTTCTGACAAAGTCGTCGGTTCACACTGCAAGGCTGGTAGACGATATTATTAAGAATAGAATGCCTGAATTATACGCAAGAGCTGACGAGGATACCGAATACGACCATATGTTTATACATAGGTACTTGAAAGACTTGAATGAAAAGGCGATTGAGAGTTTATTCAAGAAGCTTTGGAAGTATACTTTTAAGTTAGAGGATGATTTGTGCAATCAGAACCGAGTTGTAAATGCACGGACACTTCATTTGATAACCAACTTATATCCAGAAATAGTATTCCGTTGCGTTTCGAGTGACCAAGTATTCTATAGTAAAGTTATCCCTAATCATGATCAACTTAGTAAAATGATTGAATTTTTCATTGTTAATCCACGCCTGTTCAGATTACTTGATAAGGATATACAAAAAGATATTGAAGAGAACATAAAGAAAAAACAGACATTCTATGTGAGATCAGTTTTCCTGAGTGCAAGTTTGGATCAACACCTCATTAATACAACGGAATATCTCCAAGGTCGAACAATCACTTTAATCTGTCTGAGAGCCTATAAAAAATTGACAGATGTATTAAAAAGACCTCAGGATTTGGTGAAGTTAATTTTCAGATACTACTCACAGTCGGATACTTATACAGAGGCATATTCGAGATTTAGCCTCATCAAACGGATGGTAACCTTAGAAAGCCTAGATGAGGCAGAATATTATGATTTACTCAAGGTTATGAATACAACATACCAAATATATAAGGGAACGAATTGCCCAGATTTAGTCTTAGAGATTCAAGAAGCTGCCGAGCAAAAACTTGGTAAGAAACTTGATTTGAGTTCCTATTCTAATCTTCAGTAATCAACTCAATACTCAAACGTTCTTCCTGAATTTGACTCTATCCCTCGAAAAATGTACGTTAAGAGTACGATGAACTCTTATTGATATTTCGCTTTAAAAGGAGTAGAACATGTTCGGAGAACAATATTTGGTTGAAAGCAATGATACGTATATTTTGGAATCGAATGTACCTGATGAATGGGTAGATCAACAGGGTATTATTGCAGGAAAGTGCTATCCCACCCAATGGGGTTCCGGATACTTTTATGATTCTCTAGAAGATAGATTCCTTTACTATGCAGGGTTGAAAGCATCCGGTTCGTGGCAAGAGTCTGATGGGTATCTTAAGCGTCTGAAACAAGCCTGGGATACCGTGCAGGATAAGCTTGATCGCTTCATAGCCAGCTCATCAAATGCATATCGTTCAGAGATTTCTAAAATTGTGCTACCTCCTCTACCGGAGGATACAGCCCATCAAGTTAACCTCTTATCGTACAGGGGGCATGTTGTGCTTATCGAACTTAATGATGCAAACATTCCATCTGAAGCTACAATATTAACCTACAATCAACATACACAAGAGGTAGTCACCATTCCATTACTTCAACCGGATGTAAGTATGGAGTATTAGTGAAACTGGCCCCCCACTCAATTAAAATATAAACACAAAAAGACAACCTTCTATTATAGAAGGTTGTCTTTTATACTTTTATGATCTACCACTTAAAAGGAATTACTTGATCTGGATTTGGGCAATATTTCTCGACTTTGACAGCAGTAAAACCATGAGCAATCAGCTCAGGTAGAATGTCATCATCAGAATAGGTAGTATCTGTTTGAGATATTTTAGATATGATCTTGTCGAAGACTATGGAAGTTGCATTGGTCTCGATGTTATAGATATAAGAATACCCTTGGATGGACACTATGCGTTGTGGCAGATGGTCTGGAGCAAAACATACCTCTTCATCTCTCCGTAACGGTGGTAACTCGCTGTAATGGATAAACAATCTAGCCTGATCAATATCATCAGTATAGCCTTCTTCACCACTACATTCAGATAAGTAGATGAAGTGCTCTTTATCCCTCACCCTTATTAAGAAAGGTCCTTGGTCCGGATTAATTTGGTCTTTGTCTCCTTCGTCCCCCCATGGAATCAAAGGTAATACATCTTCATCTGAAATGACACGTATGATGTCGGAATTCTTCTGAAGATGAAGAAGCAGATCCAGTGGAGTTGAGAAGGTTGACTCACAGAGTGACCATTCCCCTTCTCCTATTGTTATGTATTTATATTCGGTTTGCTCCAAAGCTGAGATTACTAAGTAACGTGAGTCAGCTGTCACGACGATTGAACCTGCAGTGATGTTATAATTCATGATTGATGTTCCTCTTTCTATTTTTGATTGATTTAGAATATTCTTTTTAATTGACCACTTACTTGAGTAACGGGCACAAGAATCTCGCTACTATCTTTTCTTAATGAATGCTGATTGATAGGAAAGATAGTCGCCAGATTGATATCATGTGTATACGTGAAACCATTAATCAAATTAACCCGATAATCATATTCTCCCTCTGCGATCTCAATTGCAGCAACGATCCCAATTGAATTCGATGTGTTAGTCTCATGATTAAGGTCTCCAGAGTAAATCACCCACAAATTATCGATTTGGGTGTAGAAGTAAACCATGTCTTGTAACTGACTACTCCGTAAGAGAGCATCCATAGCTGTCCCCAGAGTGTTTCCATCGGAGACTGGCACTAGCGTTTCCGAATGTACATTGTGAAATTGGTGAGATAAGCCGATGAAGGTTGGGGTGATGTTGTTTGATTCAGTTTGCATAATTTTCTCCTTTAAATGATTTGGGTTGTGATGAAAACGCAAAAAAGCGCTTCTCCCAGAGTATGATCGCAAAGCGAAATTCAACCATATGGTTGATCATAATCTCGAAGAAACGCTTTAAAGGTGATTTAAACATGATTCTTAACGCATGTCAGAATCCAATAAAAAAATAAAATATATGTTGATATCCTATCACATTAACAAGGAAAATTGAAGCTTGAAGTCAGCTTCGGGTGAAATGTACAAGAAATGGTATCTGAGGTATGATAATTATACGAAAATTCACCTGGAGGAATCAGAATTGTTTAGGAACATTATTGAACACAAATTAATGGAGTATCAATTTTATTTATGCATAATCATAGTAAGCATATATTATGCATGGTGCATAGATCTTCAATTTCTACTCGCATCCTCTTCATTGTTTGATATTAGGTGGCTGCCTTTCATTCTTCTTATTTTTAGTGGGATAGTGTACAAAATCTCTATACATCTAGCAAATCCACAAAAAAAGATGTTCGATTCTATAAGAGTAGTGAGGAAAACTATTCTGGACGAAGGTGGTAAGACTAGATTTGTGCAGCTTATGGATCAAACAGGTGAAAAGTTCTTAATATTAGTTGAATTTTCTGAAGGACATAGTGAATTGTTTACGGTTGAAAGAAAAGTGATTATAGAACGGAGATATGTTCCGTTAATAACATAAACAATATAGTTAACTTAGGGGATGATAAAATGTCTAATGACTTGATTGAACACAAACTAATAAAGTATCAATTTTATGCAGTCTTAATTTTAGTAAGTGTATTTTATATTTGGTGGGTCGATGATGTTCAATATTTATTTGAGATTATTCCATGGATAAGATGGATACCTTTATTGGTTCTTTTTATTTGTGGAATTACATACCTGTTCACAGCTCTCAAAATGAAGTCTGAGATTAATTTGGTGGATGCATTAAGTATGATTCATTCAACGATTCTGAAAGAAAAACGTGAAGTCGAATATATGCAGATTGTTGAACATGGATCAGGAACTTTCTCTATAGTCGTTACCTATAATAAAGATCTAAAGGAAGAATTTAAGGTCAATCGCAAGAAAATTATAAGCCGGTTAAAAGTTTAAATGAGCGTACAGCTCATTTAAACTTTTTTTGTTTGTTTTAATATAGGCATGATAGGATATCATTTATCAAGAGATTATGCATAATCTGAGTTAACCTGGTATACATCTTTTAGGTGAGATCAATATCATAGAGATTGGGTGAATATGATGGCTGAGAAAAACAGGCAACACTATGTACCTAAGTTTTATCTGAGGAACTTCTCTGAAAATAGAAAGTCTATCGCAAGCTTTAATCTATCTAGAGGATTGTTTGTAAGTGAAGCTTCTATTAAGAACATGTGTCAAAGAAATAATTTCTACGGAGCTGACAATCAAATAGAGAATTTTTTGGGTGAAAAAAATGAAACCCCAGCAGCTCTAATTATTCAATATATTCTAAAAACGAACACCCTTCCTGATGACCTAGAGGATTACTTAAATCTTATATTATTTGTTTTAATCAGTGAAGCGCGGCACTTGAAGACAGCCGATTCGCTCAACAACACGGTAGACAGTGTCCTGAAATCAAGCATCGAATTAAACCCTCAGTTTAAGGATGTTGATTTGGATAAATTTCAAATAACTTTAAATGAGCCAGCTAATTTGGCCATCCAACAAGCCATAGAGAGTCTTGAACTGGTCCTTGATTTAGAACCTCTATTAATTATAGAGAGAACGGGTGGGACAAGACAATTTATAACATCCGATCATCCTGTGGTCAGGTATAATTCATTTTATCTAAAAAAGAAGTATTACGGGGGATTTGGAAACATAAGTAGGGGAGCGCAATTCTTTATCCCCCTTTCTCCACATGTGTGCCTTCTCCTCTACGACCAGGACATTTACCATATTCCTCATCAAGACAATAATATTCTTTGGCTGAGAAAAGCAAAAGAAGTTGATCAACTGAATCAGCTATTTTTCTTAAATGCTCACAACAATGTATTTTGTGCTCATAAGACAAAAGAAGATTATATAAACGAGCTACACCGAAAGTGCCGAAATGATCCTAAAATAGCTGATCTAGATCGAGAGATCACTAAATTTACTTCATCCAAATCAAGTGATGGACACATAATACAATTTAGAAGCAACCGAGTAAGAAAAAACATCGACTTTTCCTGGTTGAAGTTTACTGAATTTGCAGAAGGTCTGAAACTGCCAATTCATATGGGGGGATTACATCGATCATCTGCTGCTATTCGTGAATATTTAAGACAACAAGATGAAGAGTACAAGATGAGCTAAGCGGGTTTTTCGGGTTCGGTGTTTATTTTATCTAATTCGCCGGTACCGCAACAAAAGTACAAAATAACAGGATATGGATCGCGCAGGAAACAGACAGCAAATTATAAGACAGTAAAAGTTTAAATGAGCGTACACCTCATTTAAACTTTTTGGGTATTCGGATTTTATAGTGGAAAAGGGCCTATAACTCACCCTTCTCCAATTTCTCAATCAAGGTGGAATTTGGTACTTTGGCTTACGTATCTTTGCAAGACCCTCTGTAAAGAGCATCTTGGCTCTAAGGGCTTCAAAGAAGTATCCTCTGCCCAAACGGTTCATTACACGTATAAGGGCTGTTCAGAGACTCCCAATTCGTCATGGCCTTTGTAAGAGGCTCAAAAGCAGATTGGAGTTCCTTTGGAATCTTTGCTCTGGAAGTCGTGTTCGTTTTTGGCAATGGATATGATGTGAAATTCTCTGAGGTTGAGTATATCCATAGTTATTATACGAAGTCCTCTGCTGATATCCAGCACGTTTCCGCACCATTGTCCCATTGAACATGTATGTCTTGAGTGTATCTATCTTCACGAGTCTCAATTACAACGCCTGTATCGCCAGAAAAGTAACCTCTATCCTCAAAACCTGAAGATGTAAGTTCTACTCGATCACCCTTGCGGTAAGTGGCATCAGCGATAATTGACCATTTACCATTTGCAATTTGGTTAATAGGCAGAATGAATTCTGTTTTACGAGTATCTGTGGTGGAACCATTCTCAACTACAGTGACGAAGTACAAAGAGTTATTCCGAAACCTCAGCACTTCTTTACCATCTTCATCGTGAAGCACAATCCATTCTAAATGAGTGCCTGAACGGTAAAGCTTTAGAACTTCTTCAAAGAACAAGTATTCTGTGGTATTCGGATTTTCGGCCCGCAAAAAGCTCTTTCCAGATCCTAACCTATTCATAATTGGACTGTTTTGAAGTTCTTCAGCCATATTCCCAAAATATTTTTGTGCGATATTTTCCATAAAGTCACCTACCTCCATATTTCTAAAATTTGAAATTCTAATTGTAACCTTTATTTATTGCGTTTAGCTTATTAAAATATTTGATTTCCTTCTTGAATACTTTATTTATCTTCTTTTCGAATAGATACTTTACTCGTTCTAGATTTTCAAAATATTTCACAGGGATTAATATTTCTTTTTGTCTGAATTCATCGTTAATTTTTCTAAAATTAAAAAAATGATAACTTAAGAAAATTTTCATATTTATTTCGTCCCCTAATTTTTTAGTCAACCAAGTTCCTTCTTCATCATCAACATAAAAATAAAGACTCTGGTTATTCAAAATGTTAATGATTCTCTGCTCAAATACAGGATCACTGTAACTGATCTTACATGTTAGTTGGATTCCCTTTATTTGAGATGCATCTATAGTGACTGAATATTCAAAACTAAACATTGTTCCAACTCCTTGGTATGTATTTATTGGAGAATTCTTTTTATAGTTATCAATTTTTGGATCTACCCTGAAGGATAGATCATACAATGTAGAAGAAATGCGATTTGATGGAAAACCATTTTACTTGGTTAAATTGAAACCTAACGTGCACGATCTTAAAGTCTCCAGCTCACCTCGGGGGAATAGTATAAGATGAGATAAACGGGTTTTTCGGGCACGGTGTTTATTTCATCCAATTTGCTGGTACCGGTACAAACGCACAAAATAACAGGACATGGATACCACAGGAAAACAGACAGTAACTAAGGTTATACCAGTGATGATCAGTGGCCTGGTAGTTCTTAATTAGACGAGACATCTTCATAGAAGAAACAACAAAACCTATGACAGCAAGTACCAACAATACGTACGTAATTTTAAGTCCTCCTCGAACGAAAACACATATAATGTTCTCTATTGTACCTGTACCTCTTGTAATCGAGTAATGAAAGTCAGCTCCACATGTAAGAACGAAAAAAGCCCACCAGCTGCAGGTGGGCTTCTTCATGCTATTCTATTACGGTATCGATTTGTCTAAACAAGTCCTCATAAGAGGAAATTCTGACAATTTGATCGTTGATGAAAAAGGTAGGTGTACCATTTACGCCGTAGTAGCCACCTATTTTGTAATCTTCCTTGACCTGGTGTAAGTAATCAAAATTCTTTAGGTTCTTTTGAAAGAGCTCCATATCGATCCCTTCCATGTTTTGCTCAACCAGGTCAACTAAAAATTTAGGTGTGGCCCATATGGTCGTTGGGTCACCCTGGTTTTGATATAGCAGTTCATAGAACTCCCAAAACTTCTCATTACTCTGTTGGTATATGGCTTCCCCAGCTATACCAGCAAGGTATGAATCACGATCAAGGAACGCGTAATTAGCAAAGTAGAACTGTACTTTACCTGTATCGATGTAGTCTCTCTTCAATGTTTGAAAGTGATCCGAAGACCAATTTCGACAAGCTGGACATTTGAAATCAGCAAATTCAATTACTTTAACTTTTGCTAAAGGTGACCCTAAGACAGGTTGGTTCTCATAGTTAAAACCGTCCACAACGATTTTCTCTTTATCTAGGGTATAATTCGGCAAGGTATCGAGTGAATCTTCTTTATTCATGAATGCTAGCAATATGGCCATAGCACAAACCACCATAACCGCTGCACATAGAATGAAAAGCCTTTTGAATTTCATCCTTAAAACTCCCCTTCTCAATTATACTTTGATCTTAAACATGTCCTCCGTTATTTGAAATGAAGTAGATCACTATAAAAAAATGGTGTGCAAATTATCTCTGGCCTTAATAGTGTAGTAAAATTGAGGTGAGAAGGAATGAAGTGATTGTAAATCGTTTAAAGGAAGTTGATACATATGGATGTTAATCGTATTTTTAGCTTGAAGAAACCTTGCGCGGATTGCCCGTTCCGGAAGGATGGAACCATGCTTCCCTCTCTTCATCCAAACCGGATGCAAGACATTATTCACTCATTGCACGAAGATCGCCCGTTTCATTGTCATAAAACCATTGATTACAACAAAACGGATAAAGTCGATCAGGTTGACGATGCTACCTATTGTGCGGGGTCGCTCTTATATTTAACGAAGCTAGGAGAATTCAACCTTCCTATGAGAATGGGCATCGCTTTAAAACTGTTTAATCCGGAGCTCTTATCTGGCCATGATGAAATTATCGACCCGAAGGATTACGACAATAACAGGAGAGTATCCGAAAGAAATGATCTCTCCGAATAGAAAAAGATCCTGTCAGTGACAGGATCTTTTCTTACTATTATTGTTTAACAAATCCTCCGAAATCAGATGTGCTCGTTGCATTACCTACATGGATAATCTCAGTATGTAAACTATTTCTACCCCATAAGTTACCCCACGTTTCAACGGCTTCTACTTCGGTTTCTTCGATAAACATATGTTTAATCTCACCATATGTTTTAAATGTAACTCTTGTCATCTTGATCTATCTCCTTCATGAGGTAATGAGTTCTTCGAAATTGAATACAAACTGCCCTTCTCCTTCAGGACTTATTGAGACCTGGATGGGTTCTGACTCCTCATCAAAACCTTTTACATTAGCTGGATAAGCAAACCATGGTGCATAAAATAGAAATTGGATCTTACATAATTGGGTAGCAATAAGTGAAATGTCCTGCGCATATGCTCTAAGATAATAATTGGAGGCAGGAAGTAATAACGCCCCACAACCAACACAAGGATCGTAAGCGGTTTGCTTTTTGTAATCCTCTGCGTTTATTCCTCCATACGTTAATGACGCCATCAACTGAGTTAATGACAGCGGTGTCGGATAATAGCCCATGCCAGAATGATACCCTTTTCCTGTTTCGTGCATCAGGGCTTCTGATAGATAATCAAAAGGATGATCAAGCACCTGGAATAAATCAAACTTTCTATAGTAATGTTCATTTAACTCTTCCGAAATTTTAAGTTCCTTCACATCGTACGTATTTAATGACCAAAGCAGCCACTCGGCAAAAGTATGAATGGTTGATTCCGGATGGTTTAAGCATGTTTCAAACATCTTCAGTGTTTGTGTAACACCTGTTTGGCCTTTACTACTCCAGGTAATCTGAGGGATAGGACCACTACCTTGAATCGTTCCCTTTGCGACTATATCCATCCAATAGTCCCAGCGGCCCCATAGTAAGCTATCGTAACCGTAAAGAAATGGAAGTAACCATCCCTTTTTAGTGAAAACATCTCTATGTGACTGTGGTAGACCATTTGTGTGTGTGGCATACATTTGAACATTATGTTGAAGCTTGTAAAGTTGTTCTTGACTGAATCGAGTTATATTATAATCCATCGTAAATTTCTCCAAGTGTTCCCCTCCTGCACGGGAGAACATGTATTTTCCCCGTGCAGAGGGTAAGAAACTATAAGATTTACTTGGCTTGGCGCTCTTCGATCAATCTTACGAGTTCCTTTTCAGGAATAGTCGTGAATGACAGTACGTCTTTGATAGAGAGTTCATCGTTAATTATTCCGTCTATCAGTGCATTCATATTCTCTTGTTCTGTGGTCTTACGGCTTTTACTTCGTAGTCGTTCAATGCGTAATTGATGTTCTTCTAAATCCATCTTCGATTCCTCCTTGAAATTGAAAAAGCACACTCCAAATTGGACGTATAAGTTGACTTTCACTTATATGTTCATAATTGGAATGTGCTCTAAAGGGCTCTCTCGCGCATGCAGGAGCCTAGAAATAATCTAATTTAATGTTTACATAGTAACATGGTTCATCAATAGAATCAAAAGATCACCTTTGTACATGGAAGCCTCATCATACAAGTTGTGGTTAATCTTTATATATGCGGTTTCATGCTTCATCAGCAAACATACTTCCAAAACAAGGTCCACAAATATTTGAAATAATTAGTTCTCTATCGGCAGCAGACAAGTAAGGAAACGCATGCTGGGCATTACTACCATTTTGATAGCTTTCAAGGTCAGATTGATTAATTTTGATTATCTTCTCATTCCTGCACACAGAACAGGTTACTTGCAAATTTGTATTTAGCATTTTATTGTACACTCCATTTTTAGTTTTCCATGCCACTTTTTCGAAGTTGACTCTCCACACATGATGATGTCATTAGCTTTTGAAAGATGCCAGCTCATGCTTTGGCAAGTCTAATGGAGATGCAGGTTCCATTCATTGTGCCAAGGTGCGAAACCAGAAAGCCCTTAGTGGTGTAATGATCTGTTGTGTAGATCCTTTTACGGTTGTTATAAGGCTCTTGCAGTGTGATAACACCTAATGTGGAAACGTTTTTTACAAGCGCAATCGTGATATCTTGTTTGAAGACTATCTCGATGTTATCCCCTGCTTTAATGTTCTCTAACATGAGTTCCTCCTGATTATTTTTCGTATTTGGCTAAAATTGTATGAGCGTGTGAGAGACATTCTTCCACATTAGCAGCTTTCTCTCCCTGTAGTACTTTTTCAAACTGATCAACAACCCAGGCTAAGGCTTCTACCTCTTCTGGGATATCGAATTCCTTGTTGAGATTGTTTAAATGTGGGGGTTCTGGATCACTGGTCATTAAAGGCTCAGGTATGATCTGAAGAAAATCTATCTCTGAGTCGTGATCAATATAGAAAGTTTCTAGTTTATTCGCTGGATAGAATCTACTTTCACTCCAAGTGAGTGTTGGATGATTTTGATGATCCCGAAAGGTAGGTTTTTCATGCTTTTTGTTATATTCTTCGAATTCAGAAAAATCAAAAGTAAGCCGATAACAGTCATTCTCAGCATCACTCATGTTAACCAATCTAGCTTTCATGTTTTCATCAAAGTCACATTCAGTTATTTCAATCAATTTGTTGAACATCACAATTGGCTTGTCATTCCGTATCTCGAATAGTTCATCTGCTTTCATATAACTCACTCCCGAGTGATAATTTGGATGTAGTATTAATTAATTGAATTATAGCATTATCCGCATTTACCAACACTCATACTCTTGTTACTTTCATCGATTTAAAATGAGCCGATGCATGTCCAATGATCACGCGGATAACGTTGTTCAATTCGGAACAATCCCGCTTCATCCTTTATGAGGGATACGCGGATCTCTTCACCTTTTCCTTGAGGAGAAAATCCAAAGTAATGGTAATGTTGATTCGTTTGTCGTAACAGTCTTATTCCCATGTAATGAAGGTCATTCAATAAGATTTCAGACGCGTTCGCTTCCGACAAAAGTTCTCCCTCGGGAAGGAAGTAAATATCATAGTACCCAATACGGCCCATGGACAATGGTCGATTAACCGAGCTTCGCAGATCTTGCATTTTTTCACTCAAGGGTGAGCCACTTCTCTCAATATAGAAGCACAGCGCTAGATACTCTAATCCAGTCATTTGTAACGTTGTCCCGTTTAACAGATCATTGATGAGTTGATTAGCTTTCTCCTTCTGCATAGTTTGCATGTGAATGTTCCTCCTTGGAATTTAGCAATGGGTTGTGAAAATCCGGGAACGACAAAAAAACACATTCACAGTCTAATCTCCGGAAAAAGGTAGAATTTCACCTTTGGGTGATTTAGACATGTAAATGTGTTTAATTTGGAATGGCTAGATGACGCGTGTCGTAGCCTATAATTGTCGTTTGGATTTAATAGGCTTATCGTATCACGAGATCATGTTACAGACAAGATACAGGGGTCAAAAGTGGTGTTCAAGGTTCTTTTTGAATTCCCGTTTTTGCATGGAGATATTAAAAGTAAGGTCATAGGTCTCCACTTTAGCAGATGGAGTCAAATCAAGTTCAATCTCCATGTTAAACAAGGCATAATTAGTATAGGCAATTTTCGAAGTACCCTCATGAACACCTTTATACACTACACCATCGTATCCGATCTTGTTACAACAAGCGCCAATAAAATTCGGTAGTAAGTAGGATTCTTTAAAATTACTTTCATCTAAAGTAATTTCATTAAAAAAGCCAATAAAGTGAGAATCAAAATGGCCGATATCGAATAGCTTAAATTCTTTCTTCGTAATTTGGAATGTTCCGATATCTATGGACTGGTTATACTTGGGCCGCAGCTCGTAGGGAATAGCTTCCTTTTGATCTGCTGCATAGAACACCGGCACACCAATAGCGTTATACCGCCCATGAGAAGACTTACCAAGTGGAGCCGCCCCCAGTTGATGGTACTCAAATTGCTTGGCAAGGCTATCGTGGGCACGTCCCCTATACAATGTTTGTTCTCCCTGCTTCACCACAGTATAATTCTCATACTTGAAGTGTTCCTCAAGGATTTTATAAATGGCGTTCCCTACGGGATGATCACTTCCGAATAATGGAGACTTCTTGAGGTGATTTTTGAAGTCCAGTAAATCGTCTTCAAAAATCGTTACATTATATTTTTTTGCAAACTGAAAGAATTTTTTCCCATCAAAGCCCAAGAGAAAATCACGATTAGTGAATACCTCATCCGTCTGTTTGAAAATACCGGCTTCTGGATTATTACCGGTCGCTGGCTCTCTCCCATACCCGCATTTACAGTTGACCAGGTCGGTAATAGCAGGAATCAGTTCATCTGGAACATGTGCTTCATGAAGATACTCGCCAACGGATCTACCGAATATACCTGTGTCTACTATGAATGGCATTTCAGCGCTCATACAGTGTTCGCACTGCTGAATGTCGCTTCCAATGATATCAATTAACGTCCAAGTCACATCATAAGGTACGGTTAACTTGTGGAAATTTTGCCCGATTTGAATGTGATCCTCGCATAATGAACAGACAAATTCGTCATTCACCCCAGCCTGCAAATCTTGGACGTATTTTTCATAGTTTGCGATGGGCTTCCCATGATAATCAAACAACCCAAAGAGTTTGGTTCCACATGAAGTGCACACGACTCCATTATGTAGCTCAAAAATTAAATCCATGGAGAATGATCCCCCCTCTCTTTTGCAACAGCTACCATCTACAATGGGTAGGCTTGATAAAGTTTTCTCTTAAACTCCTGGTTCTCAATCAGAAAAAACTGCTTAAGGATCTGCTGCCCATCTTCAGACCAAATTTTGATCTGCCAGTCCTCACTAATTTCTACACTGTTCCCGTCGAACATCTTTAGCGACTCAAGATGGAAAGTAACAGCATTGTACATGACACTTTCTTCAGAGTAATCGACATCTTTGCAATCTAAGATGTCCAAATCAAATAAAGTCACGTCAGCCATAATTCACGCCTCCATACATGCCTCATACTACTATTTAATAGTTAGCAGGTTTTTCACATCATCCAGTTTTCTCATCGAAACGGGAACGGTGTCTCCGTTTACTAATTCCAGTTCGCTGTTGTCATTCAATTGTTTCGCGTTATTCAGATTAACGTAAATACCGCGATCAACTTGAATCAGTGAGAGATGTGGAACCATGTAGGATGCTGATGGAAATGCCAATATTTCGTTGTCCATTGTTTTGATCTCATAGAGATGATGTTTTCGTTCTCTTTTGATATACAGTACGTCATCTTGAGAAATAAGGTGTGGCGTGTAGAGCGTTTCATCCTCTACGGGCTGGTCTGGGTCTAGTTCCTTGAGGATTTCAATACGTTTAGGATCAGGTGCCTGTGTGGTCATGCTAAAAACTTGAATTTGCATAGGATTAACCTCCAAAGTGTTCAATTATCTTAGTATCATACTATCTGGACCAGACCATTACTAGCTAACTTAATCATTTTCAGTTTAATTCTTTTGAGCAAACAATAATCATTCGGAGGAGTTTATTCTTAAAGATAATTTAGCCGGCGAAGACCCGAATTTGAATGGGAGATTGTTAAGATGGATTCAACTCTTTAGTGAAGCTTCTCTTTATGAAATATAAACACAAAAAAGGATTTGCAAGAGCAAATCCTTTTTTGATGTTAAAGAATATTTAAAATGCACAGTAACCAGCGAGTTTATTGTATTTTTCATTTTCATTATTCCGTACTTTTTCAGTAATGATATCGTTATATCTTTCTACAGCACTACGGAGATCATGTTTACCTCGAACTTCAAAAACAGTATTTGTATCACTGACCGTTTCATCACATTCCAATTGGTTGTCTTTATTGATTCGAATTGGAAATAATGCTGTTGTTGTAGAAAGAGAATCAAGAGGGCAAACAAATCCATCAACTGTTACCACAAATCCTCCATTAGGGCTATATCTTTGACCACTTGGGAAGTAGTTTATGCCTTCTCTGTTCTTGAGACTCGCGATGATTGCCGCTGTATCTTTTCTCATTGTTTCCCTCCACGATTTGGATTTAATATACTTTCAACTTGGTGGCCGGCATTAATTAAGTGGTCACTGATAAATATATCACTGTCATCTTTCAGGGAGGAATATGGCATTATAAGTTGTAATTTTCTCATAGATCTTTATAGCCTTCAATATGTACCAAAACTACTTCAGTAGATTAGCATTAACCAGTTGTATAACGTACCCATCAACCTCTTCAGCCTCATCTAGAATGTTAGCGTAAACACCAGCCCGAATAGATATCTCGATGGACGTATCCCACATTTCGACTACAAATAATTGCACCATTTCATGCCCCCCTAGCTTTCTATGAATGAGGTCGTGAGATCAATCACCAGTATGTTGAATAAAACGTAACGCTTGATGATTCATCGCTAGTGTCTGTTTTAACTGTGATATAAGATCCCCTTTTATAAGAAAAAGATCTATTTCAGTTTCAACTAAAGGCGAACTAACAAAATCCACATTCTCTGCTGCATAGCTGGATTGATACAGCCAATACGAACTTATACCCGCTTCATGGCTTTAACTACAACAGTTTTCAAGCCATCGTCAGTTTTATCAATTACAATACCAGCACAGTTGGACATTTCTATCTGAGAAGTATCCAAAGCATACAATTTTTTATGTGTCATAAATTAAACCTTCTCTTTTGAAACTATGTTATCTGATTACCTATCCAACCACCGAAATCTTATATGGGGGTTCGCAGTTAACCACGAAAAATATCGATTGAGTTTTTTACTCAGGACTTCTTTCTCTGTCCATGCTTTATCATACTCAAACTTCAAAGCATGATATTGTTCATAGAAAACATCTTTGATTCCAAGGGTTGTATACTCAATTTGCAGGAAATAGATATCTCCGCTTGTAGTAAAATTTTTGTCCTGGATACATAGAATCTTTCCAGCACCAACTTTAGTTAAACCTTCAAGGAACTCATTGTATAATTCGGTGAGTTCATCTGCTGAACCAGCTTGTAATATTTGAATACATTTTTCCTCTGTAAGCATGTTACTCCATGCGTCATGTAAAGCATGCGCTTTTATCGACACAGCGCTGTACTCTTTAAGTGCATCTCTACTTTTCTTAATACGATCAAGCCATCTGGATAACATAAAAGGCCTCCTATCTACATGTGATGTAGTACTGCAATACTCATTCCATTTTAACATTGATTTTGTTGCTTAAGGCTACAACCAATTATGAAAGAGGTACAAAAGACAGTCCACCTTATTCTAAAGTCAAAACCTAAACGAGTAAATAGAGACAATTGTTCCTGAATAGCCCTCGCTAGTTCAGTTCTAGGTAAGAAGCTTGATCTACACGTCTAAATTTGTTGAATAGTAGATAGAATCTTACAACGACGAGTTAATGATCGCCATGTTCATCCCTCCTCGCTGGTTTTAGAGCGTCAACAGCCTTAAACAAAACCCAAGTTAAACCTGTGCAGATCAAACTTGTTACGACAACAGTAACAACCATTTCTATAATCGTCATACCTGATAATCCCCCTTTTTTCCTACAGTTCGTTAGAGCAAAACTTCGCTTGGAATGCAGGTGCACACACGATAGACAGCCAAACTATAAATTCCTCCAGGGGCTGGAAAGAAAACCCTCAGATTTTCTTTAATATCGTTTCAAAGATAAGCCTCTAAACGCCGTTCACGAGAGGCCAATATAGATTTTTTCATCCCTTTTAATTGATCCTTTGCTTGATCTACACGTCTAACTTTGTTGAACAGTAGATAGAATGTTACAACTGACGCACAGGTGAATCCTAAAGCAATATAGCTTTGTATAGGATCTAAAAAACGGATGACGATTATGTACGTGAAAACAATAAGTGAAAAAATTGCCATAATGATTGCCTGGGCCTTACCTGAGGGCACATATCCTTTGGGGTTGGCCTTCTTTACTAAATAAGCATATTCAGTTATCTCTGAATACATCTTTGGAAGTGACGATTTCGATCTAGCGTAATCTAAAAACTCAGAAAACTCAGGATACTCGAGTTGAAAGACAATTTGGTTAAGGGGATCATCAAAATATTGGGAATTACTAAATGTTGATTCAGCCATCAACAATAATTCTTCTTGGTTGAGTGGTACTCCCAATAAATGATGTTCGACCTTTAACTTGTCGTCAATCCACATGTATCCTCTCAAGCGTGTCTTAATATAATCCAAGTCAGTTAGTTCATTGAATAATCCTTTTGCCTCATCGAGTCCCATAAGGGTCCCTCCCATCATTTTTTCTCTATAGCTTGTATAACTCGAAAATAGAGTGAATGAATAAAATCAATCAAAGTATATAATAATCGAGCCGAGTCGTATAATTTTGAGTTTCTAGATTCGAATGTGTCTATGTCTGGTAAGGTTCATCTAAATAAATCTGTTCATATGTATAACGACAACAACAGAAACAGCAGTAACCCCACGGTCACTGCTGTTTCTGTTATTAGCTAATTTTTGAGTTTATACCCTTCTCGATGTCAAAACTATTACTTTGGGGTGACTTTATAAATTCATGAGTCTCAATCACATTCCGATTCGTTTCCATCATATACATAATAAACTCTAATGAACATTGAACCTGGTCCTCTGGCGATAAATCGTACAGTGGCATCTGTTTGAATCTTATATCTAATTTTATTTTGGCTTCGCCCTTGATCCAGTGATGATTCAAGGTAATTTTAATATCATTGAATAGCGTATTAGCCTCGTTAACTTGTTGTTGGACATAGGACAGCCGGTGTTTAGATAAAGCTCTCATTTCACGTTTTGCTTCTTCCAGTGCGAGAACAACTTGTTCATAGTTCAATTGGAGTTGGTCTTCTCTGTTTTCTGCATTTTTTCGGAGTGTCTGGGTTGCTTTAAGTCGTTCCAGGTCTCGTTGTAGTAATTGAAGTCGATGTGATTTGTCCTTTTCAAATTCTAAAACCTGGGACTTCCAGAATTCTTCCTCGTTCTCTATCTGGGATTTCAATATTGTGCCCTCGTGTATTAAGGATTCACAGTGCTTCTTAATAGATTCCAGCTGTTTTACCTCACCTGCAGCTTTTAGTTCCTTCCAGTCATCTACACGGCTGCGATACAACGTCCCCAGCGATTCTAATTCTTCCTTCCATTCAATAAGAATATCCGGACGAGCGGGTCCATCTTCCAGACAAATCTCCTGCATTTTCAGCATTAGCTTTTCTTGCTCATTTTTTAGGGCTTGTTGTGTATCAGATAGGCATGAGGTTAGTTTTGCTTTTGCCATTTGATTCTTTGCGTCTATCACGTATGTTTTGGATTCATTCACATAATCTCGTAATATCTCCAACTGAGTGAAGATAGCTTCCGGGGTAAGATGATCCTCTTTAGTGGGGGCTTCATTATTGTTAGGGCTGTGGGATACATCGAAAAGAAGATTAGTAATGGCTGTTTGAAATTTAGGGATGGTTAGGGAGCTAAAATACATTGGGGAGAGAATTCCGAGTTGTAAGTCGATGGGCTGCATTAAGGAGTTGATGTCGTCCTGATTGATAGGCCTCTGATTCAAGAGCAAAGTCTTTCGTCTGAAGGAAGTCTCTCGTACAATCTCAATATGGTTGTCTGGCTGATCTGAATGCCTCCAGGTGGTTTTAACACGTATCATATTATGTTCGGGGTGTAGCAATCGTTTTCGGATACCCTGTGTCTCTCCTCGTCTGTCACAGCCCTTTAAGCACCATATGATGGCTTCTGTGACATCTGTTGATGTGCTGGGGGTAAGAGTAGCGAACGAATCGTCATTTATTTCAGAAGACCAGTACCTGAATCCTTTGAAACCTTGAATTTCAATGTGTAATAGTTGCATACGTATGACCTCCAGTGGATTATTTGGACACAAAAAGCACTATTCACGTTCTACAGTCAGCATGAGGAAGTTGGGATTCCAACTTAAATGCTAAATAGTAAAAGTAATAGTGCTTCGTATAAAACCTTTCGGCGCGTGCCTAAGGACAAGGGAAATAATAGATATAATGTTATTATACTCTAGCATGTATTAAGTTCAAGCAATTCTACACTTCTTCGAGATCATCCATCGATATTCTACCGGTCTTAGATGGCATTAACCCAGCAGCCAGGAGGTTTACGTTTGTTTCTCTTATGTAGCCTTGTTTGTAGTATGCCATCGCTTCGATAAGTTTGATCACATCAGTTGCATTTTTTGCAAATGGATCTAATTTTCTTCCAAAGAAAGCTTGGTGGTAGTGATTTAAAACCCTGTGTAGAACCACAAAAACTTCTCTCAGATCGTCAAAAGATATGAATTTGTCCTCAATAATCTGTTGTCGGTCTAGTTGATAAATGGGGTCAAGATGTGCGAATTTTTTATTACGGATATACTGCACTTTAGATAACACTTTACCTTGTCTTCTTAATTCCCTTTGATGACTGGCTTTATAAATTTCAGTAATTCTATTCTTATGACGAAATAAATCTTTTGAGTTGTTGGAATCAAGGATTAACGTATAAATAGTTCCAACAGCTTCATCTTTGTGGTCGATTAATTTTGTGAGATTGATAAATATGTCACTAATTAACGCATCAAAAACAAGGGTGAAGAAACCGGGTGAAATTTCACTCATTAATTCATTATGAAGATCACTTACCTCTGTCAATTTACAATACAATTCAAATTTTGATCGAACCAATACATAATCATCAGCTATAAGGTTTAGCATTCTTTCAAACTCTTCCTTGGTGTAGTCCAGAAAGACCCCTCCTCTTATGTATTTCAAGCAATTCACATCTTTACTGGATCAATACATCCAGTGTAAATCTATTTTACAGGAATAAGAGTTCGGTTAACAAGACAATATCATTAGTCTATGTCAGTGCATAATTTCAGATGATCCCCTCCAATATTTGTCGTCTCGCATCGATAAAGATACAATGTTCCCACAATAACAATGATCAATGGAGGAATCGCTTTGAAAATTAAAGTACATGGATGGAGTAAATGGATCGTTACTCTTGTAGGGACACTATTAACGGCATTTTTGGTTATGCAGATCCTTTTTCCACTAACAGCAGCTGCTAGCCAAATTCCAGCTAAAGATGACCGGCATGTGTATGACCGAGGGGAAATGTTTTCAGCCAGAGAAATACCTAGTATTGAAGCGGCCATTCAAGAAGCCAAAAATCTCGATTACTATGTGGTTACGGTCTCTTCGTTTGGAGATCTATCCGCAAATGATTATGCCTCACAGCTCTATGACTCTTGGGGGCTCGTTCCTTCTGATGTGCTGACGGTCCTATCTAAAAATGACCGGCGAATTCAATTGTACTTTAGAAATCCGGAGTTGCAGTACAGACTAGACCAGCTACCTGCTAACTATGCAGGAACAGGTTATGAATCACGATCAGTCATTGACCGTTTGGTTGGAAAGAACTTCACTCCTCTAGCGAAACAAGGAAAGTTTGCCGATGGTATCAAGGCACTTGTTCAAGAAACAGAAAAAATATCTAGCCAGGATATCGCAGAGACTTCTCCCCCGCCGGTTGTACCTGAGACAAGTGGGCCGAATGATGCATCACCATCTCAAGAGATGGCCGTTGAAGATTTAAAACAAAGCCTTCTCCATTATTTGAAGTGGGTAGGCTTAATAGTACTCGGTGGGGGATGTCTGTTCGTCATGTTTGTTTTACTTATGAATTTACATGACATTCAACAACGAAATGAGAAATTAAGAGAAAAGGCTAAAGAGGTTTTAAAGATAATTCATTCTGCTGGCCTTAGAATAGATTTACTGCTGAAATCTTATGACGGTCAGAGAGCGGTGGAAAAGCTATCGGAATTAAATAAGGACTTCACCAATCTGAAGGACCGAGTTGAACATTTACTGAATGGTGTAAAAAAGGGGAAAGTCTTTGCCCCCTTCGTGTTTACTCCAAGAACAATAGAAGCTACTTACGAGGAACATGTTAAGTTTATTGGAAATTATGAAGTTAGCCTTAAACGGATCACAAAAAAGCTTGAAGTGTATGAACAGTTTGGGATATTAGCTGACGAATCTATGGCCAAAGTAAACCTGATGGTCCATACCTTAACGAAGGATATTGAACAAATCTCGTATCAGCAACAAATAAACCTACAACAGTTACTCGATACGGTGACGCATGAACAAAGCACGAGTGAATATCTGCATGCTCAAGCTCGTGAGAACCTAGAGGATGTATCAACGGATCTGGAGAATGCCACCCAGCGATTACAGACCATATCGAATTTAATTCAAGAACTGCCTGAATTACTTGAGACTATACGAGACCTACCAAGAGTACTAGAGAATAAAAATCGGGAATTGATTCGACAGGTAGAGCGGAAGAAACTCGATGTCAATTTTGATCCCTTCAGGGACTTACATCAAGCAATGTCCAAAATGAATTTACTGAATAGCAAAGTCGAAAATGGTCACTGGAAATCTGCTAAGCAACTCCTCAATGATATTGATGATCTATTACTTAAAAGTGACAAAAGGCTTGAGAAGCGTCTTGAACTTTTTAAAGAAGTGGAACTGGGCATTGAGGCATTACACGATCATGTGTCTAACTTCCATTTTGACGAGTCGAGATATCTGAGTGAATATGTAGCGGTTAAACGAGACTTTGACGTAGAAACCTTAAACCTAATGGAAACAAGCCATGATTACATCCTTCAACAACATAAGCACGTCTGCAATGTGCTAAGAAGTTGTGAATTATTGTATAGTGACAGACGGATCATGGAACTGGAAACCGAACTAAAAAGTGTATTTGTTATTATTGATAAAATAGATAATCTGAAGGATACCATTCTGAATCAACATGAATCTTGCGAGACAAAACGTGAACAAATCAAAGCAAGTCTCGCTAGTTATCATGATCGATATACAACTACGTTCTCAAAACTCAATAATGACGTGGGTGTAGAGCAATTAAGGTCTTCTTCCATCCTGGATATATTGAAGCGTGTTGATGAACAGTTTATCGCTCTGAGCCTATCCTTGGATACCTATCCAGTTAGACTGAACCAGACACATGAATCCTTTGTTCAATGGAAGGAACAAGTGGAGAAAGCTATAAATCAAATGGATGAGTTGTTATATCAACGTAAGAAGGCTAAGGAAGTAATTAGAAGTGTGAGTGATCGCCTTGATGCAATATCAGCTAAAGGTCGTAGACAAAGCTCAACACATGTTATTAATACGCACACTCAGAACTCTAAGGATAGCCTACAGAACCTGAATCAACTATGGAACATGGGTTTGTATGCCCAGGTAATTCACAGCTTCTCAAATGCTGAGAGTAGTCTTGATCAACTAGAGCGTGCCCAGCCAGAGGCCGCTAGACAAGAAGTCTCGAGACAGAGTCAGTCAAGCAGCTACTCATCGCACTCCAGCAACAGCTCAAGTGTTGGTAGCAGTTCTTATTACACGAATAGCTCTTCCGGTTATGATAGTGGATCTAGCGATAGTGGTAGCAGTTCTGGTGGTGACAGCTGGTAAGATTGAGTAGAACAATACAAGAATCTAATTAAGACCAAATGGAGAAATCTAGCATCCGTTAACTCAGCAAAAAAATAATAGGAGGATTGCTTAAATGTCTTATATCGATTTTAACAACGAACGGATAAGAGAATTATTAGAAATAACTGAAAATGTAAAGACTACTATTGTGAGATTAGATGAACGTCAGAGAAATGAATTATTGTTTGAATTAGTTAGTCATTATGAAGAGTCTATACGGGCTCCAAGGGAATTTGATTATGAAGATATCATCGAATCTAAGTCATTTTTTGAACTTTTATTAAACTTAACGAAGAGATTCGATTAACCGTGTATATCCTAAAGATAATTCCAAACGATCGCTCTTTGTGTTTATCTTAGAATCAGCTCCACTTACCCTGGGATCGTTACCAATTACGGTTTAAGCAGAAAACGGGAATAAAGAATAGATTACAAGATGAGAATATTGACAGTGTTTGTTGTAAACTTCACTCTAATCTAATATTACCTAATGACAAACGAATACAAAAAGAGTAGAAGCCTTGAGCCCCTACTCTTTTTGTATTTGTCTTCATGTAGACCTCTAAAGACCCCTCACTCTTAGGTTCATTTCAATTCAAATTCTCTCTTCGGTAACCATGTACCTACATGCAGGGTTGATTCATAATAATATTTCACATCTGAAGAAACAGGGAAATCATCCAGGTCGCCTAGATCCTTTATTAGCACGTACCCTTTGTCATCCGGATTTGAAGAATCATAGAAATCAAAATTCCGAATACTAGTAAGCGTTTTTATATACTTGTCCGTATCCGAGATTATATCCAGTTTACCTTCATTGTTCCACTTACTCTGGAAGATAGGGACTTTGATCTCATCCAAGCTTTGCAAATAGGGTAGAAATGAGTCTTGCTTCCACGCCTGTTTTAATTCCGGATAACTCTCATTATAGTTGTTCATTTGAATGACTTGCGTTATGGAAAACAGGAACAAACCACCTGCTATAGATAAAATTGACCATATTAAAATTCTCGTAATCTTGTCGTTCTGACTACTGACCAATCTATGGATAGAATAAATAATAAATATGAAGGCAGTTATGATCATGAATATATAAGCGATATCATCATATGAACGATCTTTAGGAAACGCATCAATAATTTCTTGTCTTGTCAAAGTAGACACTCCTCATATTGTTTATATCAGCAGGATTAGTATTACGTGTATGCTCCAGTATCCCTGTTCCAGCCATTATTTAGGAATGTGGGATCGATTTGATCTATATAATAATTCATATCGTACCTCTTTACGGAGATCCTCTGTTCTATGTAAATTTTTGAGTAGGAGAATTTGTTCCGGTATGTAGTAAATTGTGTTAGACCGGTACCTCAAATGAAAAATTGAAGCAAGTGTGCTGATATGATATTCATGAACACCACTCATCTCTGCCAATTCCAATACCCTTTCCTCCGAAAGCCACTGAGGATCTCGTTTTTCTTCTTTCGTCATGTATTTGGTGAAGTGTCGAAAACCGATTAATTGTTCTTCTGATATCCCACGGTAATTTTCACTGAACCAATGCTTCTCGCGATGTGATACTGCTAAAGAGATTAACATCGAATCGATATTCATCCAGGTATACACGAAACGTTTAACCCGTTCCACTACCCCATTGGTTAGAGGGTAAGGGCGACCGTATCGAATATTACATGCGACACACTTTCCATCCCTCTTTGATTCGAATTCATTACAAATATGACAGAGTTCCTCAGGGGGTGGGATATATTTTATCAATGGTGATCCTCCTTTTTAATGTGAAGACAAATTTCATTTTATAGATCGTACTTCTCCATCGGTACTTACTTTGCATCCTTCAGGTGTAAGGTGATGAGTTCCTTCCCATCAGGTATACCAACAGATTCAAGTCCAGACACCAGCACATAACTAATATAGTTTCTGCTCTGAGTAGACGGCTCTATTTTTCTTAATTTTCGGTAGGGTACGATGGACTGATCTACCGCTACAGCAATGGCAGTGATGGAGCCATCCTCGTTCACATTATAATCAGTCACTTCCTCCTCTAATGTTTGCTGGTCGTCTAAATACAATTGATACGTTGTTGTTTTCCAATCCATAACAGCTACTTGATGATCGCTATGATTAATTAGACCAATAGTAGCTCCTATGCAAACGAATACAAAACCAATAGATCCTGCAATGGGGACTAGATGTCTTTTGGTACGTGGGGAACTAATTTCTTTAGCAGTCAATGCAACAAGGACTAGAATTACAGCGATAATTAAAATAACTAACACAAAATAATTGACCTCTTTAACAGGAAAAGACGCGATTAATTCTTCAGTACTCATTGAAAGTGATACCTCCATGAATTGGATAGTTGATGTTAAAAGAAATTTAGCTTTACATAGAATCTCGGATAAACTGGAACGTACCCTTGAAGAGGATGCTGAGCTATTCTGCAGGTTTCAAATGTATGGTCAGTGTTTCTTTTCCATCAAGTATGCCGATCGATTGAAGCCCCGATACATAGACATAACTCACATAGTCTTTGCCCGTAGTCGATTGTTTTTTCTCATCCAAACCCTCGTATGTAACCATTGAGCTATCTTTTGCAACAGCAATGGCCGTAATTGAACCATTCTCGTTCAAGGTATAATCGGTGACATCCTCCTCTATCAGTTCCAAGCTACTTATGTAGGGGAGATATGACTCGGTTCTCCAATCTGATTTCGCTTTACTATGTTTAAAGGTGTCATCAAGGCTCTGTGTGAAACTGCAGATTAGAAAGACTAGTGATAATGCCATCGAGATTAATGAGATAAAACTTCTAGTACGAGTTTTGCCAAAAGTACTAAATGAGAAGAACAGTAAAATGAGACCTAAGAATAGCAAGGTAGGAACGGGTTGGCTCGGTTCTTTTATTGGATATGCGGCAATTAATTGTTCAGTGCTCATGAATAGTGACCTCCGTAATTCAGAACGTTTCAAAAATTGTTAGGAGCTTAATTTATCAGAATTATGTTTATTATTTCGCTGTTGCATGGCCATTACCATGAACGCAATACAGACAGTAAAACTGAGTTTAGATACTACAATAACAGGGAATAGAAACCACAGATTAAATTCCATACGAGAAGCAAAGAATTCAAGTGCTATTGGAAATGAAACGTAAATGCTGCCACTGATGATGATTTGGATAATGGGTGGAGCTTGGATAATCTTTTTTAAGTAAGGACTAGATCTAGAGCTGTTTTTCATGGTTAAGAACATCTGCATAATAGGAAAAGATGCAAGACCAAGTAATGCTGTCTCAAAGAGGTATTTAATCAAACTAAGTACTAGGATCAGGACTGAATAATCAGCCGAATCAAATTTCAAGTACCACAAAAACGAGCTGAATAGGATGAACAAGCAGGTAACAAATGTTGAAAAACTTCTTTCGATTTTCATATGATCACTCTCCTGCAGGTGAGTATATAATTATCGAGGTGTACTTACAAATTTGAAGATGAGTTTCATTATCTGGTTCCAACTAGCAAGATCAATGTGTATTTGAATACGCCTGAATAGATCAGGAACTGGGTAGTCCCTCTTCCCCCATCAGCAGCTGGCATAACTATCGTGGAAACCTCTCTTACAATCGATCTCTGATTCGTGTATGTTGCTGATTACAATGCGTAGGATTATCCTTACATTTATCTCTACCAATGCGAACAAGATTACAAGTTTCATGTGGTATAATGGGAACATATGTGTTTAAAAGGGGTGAGGGGATGTCTAATTCCCGTGTAGAGTTGTTGCTTGATATATTCGAAAGGCAACTTCCAGAAGAGTACAACAGCAAGGATATACGGACCAGCCAGGTACAAATGGCTATAGATGTAGCCGAGTTTCTGCACACTGCACAACGGAGTAAGCGCATACTTGTGATTGAAGCACCTGTAGGCACGGGAAAATCATTAGGGGCGTTGGTGCCGGCAATGATCGAATGCTCCATTGATCGTGCGTACAACCAGAGTCGTGTCGTGTACGCAACTGCTACGATAAATCTTCAAAGTCAATTGATGCAAAGTGAAGTACCTCTTTTAAGGAATATGAAGCTGCTGAAAACCGCCATTCTCGCCAAAGGGAAATCTCATTACTACTGTCATCATGAGAAGCAATTTGTAAAACAATTGGATAACGAATTATCACAAAAGCTGGATCAATTTTTCAAAACCTCTTCAACGGGCCATCGAGACGAATTTGAGAAAAATTACGGGGGTATTGGAAACTCAGACTGGAACCGAGTGAGCTTTAAAGGGTCCCGTTCTGACTGTGAGAGATGTTCCCTCGGATTTTGTCCAACAGCGAATCATCGTAAACGGTTTCGAGATGAGCATGTGGATTTAGTCGTAACGAATCAAGATCAATTGATTCGATCTGTTCTTAACCGCCTAGAAGACGAGCCCACGGCTGCCATTGTTCCTCTGAATCCTGGCATTATTGTCATTGATGAGGCTCATCATTTTCTGGAGAACTTTTTGGGTATGATTGCTGATTCTACGAGCACTTCAGACTTGGCAGAGGTTGCACGAAGCTGGCATTTCCCTCAGGACCAGAAAGTTGCATATAACAACCTGATTCTTGAATTAAACAAGGCTATGAGAAGGGAAGAACAGGATAAACAATCTCTTCTGGGCCGGTATCCTATATCGTCCAATCTATCTCATTACCTTGCAGAGGTTAGAAATACGTTAAAGACACTCTCGGAGAAGATATTCTTCAGTAAACGTGAACGTCTAGACCGTGATTCCTCTCTACGTGATTACGTTGAGAAACTAGACAAGATTGTATATAGCATTAAACAGCTCATCAATAGTAAGTATTCCGTAAGTTGGGTTACCTATGAAGACTCTACCTTTACCAGTATCCCTACCAATTTCCCGAGTGAGTTTAAGCGTGTCATTAGTCACTTGGCTGGACAGAACAAGCTCATTGTAATGTCCGGTACCTTATCGATGGATGGCGACTTCACTTCATTCCTGAACCAATGGCGACTAAGTAGAGAAGACGTTGAGCTGAAGGTCATTCCAGAATCATTCCAGTATGCAAAACAAAGCTTGATTTATGTTCCAGAGAACATACCTCATCCTAATGATCAGGAAAAAGATTTGATGCAGCACGCAATGGGCCATTACCGTCAACTGCTGGAGCTGACGCAGGGATCATCTTTACTGCTATCTACCTCTAAACAGTACATGGCCAGTGCCAGGGAACCCATTGAGCAGATCTGCCAAGATAATCAGTGGTTATTCCTATACCAAGAGCAAGCCGGCGTTGAACAATTAACTTCTGAGTTCAAGGCAGACAAAAACAGTGTGTTATTAGGCAGTGGTTCGTATTTCTCAGGGTTTTCAGTGCCAGGCGAGGGATTAGTCTCGGTTATCTTTTCCAGGCTCCCCTTCCCTGTCCCAGACGATCCTTTCATCAAGTTAATCGGCCAAGGATTTGAAGATGATTTCATGAAACAAGTGACGCTTCCCCACATGATGGTGAAACTAAATCAAGGGGTTGGCCGGCTGATACGTGATATCAAGGACTATGGTGTAATCACTATTTTAGATCCGAGGATATTTACACAAGAATACGGTAGGGATATTCAGAAGAGCTTCGAGGAAAAGGGATATCGATTTACGCGTTCCTTTGAAGAGGTGCAAGCCTTCTTCCAAGAGAAGCGACAACATGGCTCCCAGGCAGCATATCCCCCCTACTCCCGTTCAGCGTTGAACATTTCGGAGAGGTTAAATACCGGGAAAGTCGTATTTAAAGGAAAAGAGATTGCAAAAGAACTAAAAATATCAATGGATCAAATATCGGACGAACAGAAGAAATATGCTAAAGCGATCTGCAAGCAATACGGCTTCAAGTTTTCTACCAAACCCAAAACGGGTGAGGATTTATTCAAGTATCTTGTCAATCAGCTGTATGTTGCTTTCAAATCATTTGCTCACATTGCTGAAGAGTATCCCTTTAAAGATCAAGAACAACAGGAAAGGTTAAGCAAATATCAAGGGGATGGCAAACGGAGCTATCAGATGCTTAAATGTACTGATCCCAGAATCGGTTGCAGCGGCGTTTGTGGAGCTGAACATATACAGGCGTTGTCGCAACGAGTGATGGACTGTGGAGGGGAGTTAATCCCCCCGATTACTAACCGAGGGTTTTGCTGGCTAGAAATCAAACCACATGATCTTAACGAGGAGATCCTCAGTAGGTATGCATCCCTGGTTGATGAAGTTGCAGCAACAGAGGAGCAGTAATAATTTGTTGGATTGGCTATCCAGTAAGCCAAAAAAGAGGCTATCATGATCATGGTAGCCTCTTTTTTTTCATTCTCTTCTTCGGGGGACTACCTGGGGAAATCCTATATCCCCTTTTGATTCATGTACAGCAGTGTCTTTCTTTTTTTTGTTTCGAAATCTACATCATAGTTATAATCAAGCAGCAGCTTTCGCTTTAACATTTCCTGTTCCATTTCCAGTTCCTTAAAAGTAGCTTGTATTTCTTTAAATTGTTCAAGGGAGTAAGCACTCTCGTCTATGACTAGCCCCGTATACTCAATCTGCAGGAAGTACTTCACCCCATTGGTTGTAAATTGTTTATCATCGATGGATAGAATTTTCCCATGGCGCTCCCTCTCTTGTTCGGATAAAAATTCATTATACAGATCAGTTAGATTTTCTGAAGACTCTGCTTCAATGACTGTAATGGACTTCTTTTGTATGAGCATGTAGTTCAATTGTTTATATGTAGCTCTAATGGTTCGAGATAAATCATAATATGCTGCAACTGCTAATTTCCGTTCTTTTCTACGTTCAAGCCATCGGATCATCATGTTTACCCCCAGCCTAATATGTCTCATGACTCACAATCTTAATGACGGTTTCTATCAAGCAATAGTATATATAGGAATAGAAAAAAACAGGCATCGGAGATAATCCTTCGATGCCTGTTTTCAAAACGATAGCTCCCCCGCCAAGAGCAGATACCGCTAATACTAAATCACGTGATTAATATAGCAATTACGTAACGACCCGTCAAATGACATGAGGTTGTGTGATTTTGGCGAGTTCACACATTTCAAAATTAACTGAGTTATTCAACATCAGAAGACGTAGTTTCCTGTTCCTGGGTGAATAAAGGACCCTCGGACCACAGTTCAGTCCGTACGTACTTTCCTTCATTTGCTTCAGAAGCTTGTCCAGACATGGAATCTAAGTACTGGTATTCATTTTTCGAGTGTGAAATGAAGACGAGATTTTTCTTTGTTTCCACAAAAGATAATTCTTCGGGGAAATCAGCCCGACCATAACTAGTCGAAACGACAAGAGTTGCACCCATCATTTCAGCTTTCTTTTTGGCCATTTTGATAATACCTTCACGAATACTTCTCGCGACATCACCATCAGTCGTGGAATAGCATCTTTCCAAGAAGAGGATAAAACGTTCCTCTACAGGTTGTGCCGGTACCTCCGTCTTTTGTTTTGTAATGTCCTTGAAGCTGAGTTTCTTTTTGGGCAAATGGGATATCGCTTTTGTAAGTCGGATGACTGCTCTACCCACGTACTGCTGTTTTGAGTTGTGCACTGTAATCATTTTCTTGTTGGTATCAAAACTGCTTAGTAAACAGCGCTGATAAATCCCCTTGTTCCAGTGAAGACAGGTGGACACGGGATATTGACCGACACGAATGGTAGTCTCATAGTCGGCTGCTTCGGCCATCACAAGAGAACTAGCCATCTTCATCTGCCGATCTCTCTTCCATTCTTCTATGGCTGCTTCCGGAATAGGTAAACCAATCTCTAGTTCAAAGTCAGTTTCAACAAACTTAACCTTTTTTAAATTGCTCATGATCTCAGCTTTAGTCAGGAGCACTAAATTTTGTTTTTGTCTTGAACTTAATTCTGATGAACCCAACATTTTCAAAAAGACTTTGGCCAGACCCTTAAAACAAAACGATATGATTTCATCCATATGTTTTTCTTTAAATTCGTCTGGCAGTTTTAAGCCTTCTATGAGATCTCTGCAATCTAAATTGGTAGCTAAGTAAAGACGTTTAGCATCCGTAAAGTTACTGGTCTGCTCTAAAAGGGTATACTCACTTACGATAAATCTAATGTCGTAAGGTGATGTAACATACTCACTAAAACGTTCAAAACGTTCTGGTTGGAGAAGCATAAGCAGATACTGACTGTCCTCTGCTCCCTTAACATACCAGGATTGTTTTTGTAACTGATCTTTGAAGTTGCCTTTTTGTATCAAACCCACCAATGCTGTAAGAAGCGATTCCTCACTATCAAAATGCTGAGTAAGCGTGTTAAGTGCGGGTAATTCTCTGCACAATTGTAGTCTCTTATCCACGGAGATTCCAAGATCAACTAAACGGAAGTACAAATTGACGTTTAAATCATTTTGCTTATAAAGAAACTGAAACTCTTTCCAAGTGACGCACAGTCCTTTTCCGGAGATATACTTAATAAGTGTTTCACCCTTTAACTGGTGCATACTCATCTTGAAATCGGAGACTTGAAGTGTATTCACATTAATGACGTTGAGAAAATGGTCAGAGAAAATAGGGTGGAACTTATCTAATCTTCTAATATGCCTATGGACTGCCTCATTATTCACTACTATTTTTAGAAAGGCCTTTTTACCTTGTTCTGCACAACGATGGATGAACCTCTTCAAATGATCACCCCCATCTTTACACTGATCCCAGGCTTGCACAGCCAGAGAGTTAGAGCCGTAGATTACCTCATATACATCTTGTTCTTTTCGTGTTGAGGCATGTTGGAATAGAGCGCGATATTGAAACTCAGTTGGGGGGTTAAGCCAGTTGCTCCAAAGTTGAGTAATCCATGCGTTCACTAAGTCTGGTGCTGCAGTTGCGTACATCTCTAGAATCCCCCGAGTAATCTCTTCCGGGTCCACTGCTGCCTTGAACGTTGCTTCTAAGCCCCGAATACAATCAACAATGTCTTCTCTTGACATAAATTTATCTAGTTGTTCATAGAACTCAATATGTCTTGTGAGTGATATTAGACTGAAGTGCAAGGGTTTCGTATATTTTGACATCCGAATTGCTACCGGTCGTTCTAACTCGGACAAAGTGCTGTACTTTTCTCTTGAGTCATAGTGTTGCATGTTCTCAATGAACGGTCCGATACATTTCTCCATATTCTGTGCTAAGTAGGCCTTATCAGAGTAACATTCCATGATATCTATAAATAGGTCTGAACGTGCCCATTGATGATATACACTAAACCGACCATCTTCAAATAATTGATAGATGTCCTCTATCCCTTCAGTTTGTATCATTCGTTCAATCTGTTCTAAAGGTCGGTTTGAAGAACACAGAAATCGTACGAGCAGATCTGGAACGGTTTGCTCGTTAACGATCTGGATTAAGATTCTGGATGAAAGGACTTTGTTCCAAGTAAATGATTCGAATTCAGGGTAACGTGTAAGGTAGTGAAGATGTGCTCGGTTCACTAGAGTAATCTGTTGTAATACCTCAAGTGGCAGACCGTTCTTAGAAGCCTCTGCCAGCGTTTCGATGTGGTTGCGGATTAATGAATATACCATGTAAATGTCTCCTTTTAATTTGCGATTTCGTATTGATCAAACATTGTTTTCGTCAACCATTTTTCAAATGCTGCATATTCTTGTTCTTCGCAGATATTCATCACTCTTATCATCTGATAATTCATGACAATGTTAGAAAGATGATGATTTTCTACTTTCAAGGTCATCAATCGTTCTAGGTATCCTGCACGTAATTTTTCGCTCGATCTGAAGGATTCTTTATTATCAATTAAGAGATCCTTCATACCATATACATTAGTAGTTTGGATCTTCTCACAGAGGGTATTTAAATCTGCTTCTACCCGCTCTTGATCAGACATGTGCTTTCTCACGAGTGTCATGTGATGCGATTTGATTAGAAGTGCAGAATCGATCAGATCCTTTTCCAATTGATGATGTTCTTCATCAGAAAATAGGCTTAACGATCTGAGCTTGTCCTGCTCTAAAATTTGGTGAATGGTCGATACATAGTTTTTCGGGTTGAAATGATAAAGTGCTTGCAGATAGTAATACAAGAGTTTTTGATAGGGGGGATGTTCAATCAGAATCAAAATTCTGTCCACTTGAAGAAAAGCCAAGAGGTGCTTCAGATGATGTGTCTCACATTGACTTAGAAGTTCTATTAAGTCAGAGATTCTGTCCTCTCCTGCGAGTACCTGAATGCAGGACCCAACCATCTGCCGGCGTTTCAACAGGCTAATATCATTTGGGGAAATAAATCCATTGACTAGGAGTGATTTCGTGTAGGTGTAATTAGTTGGAACGCATTCAATGTCACGTCTACTGCGTAACTGTTCAAGATATATAAACTCTTCTTGTGCTAATCCAACATGTAACAGCAACTCTTGAATGATCCTGGTTTCAAGTTCCTCGGAAAGAACTTTGAGATCGATGAGCAGGATGTAGGATGGATTGCAATAGGTGATCAGTTTCTTTTCCACGAGTTGAAGATATAATTTGAGGTTGTCTTGGTTTAAAAAACGGGGGTTATTTGAATCATCTATAAATCTCGAATGGAGCAAATGATCTAGATCGTCCTTTTTCATCCGTTCCACTTGAGCGATGACTTGATCAGATAAGGGTGATTCTGACCAAAAATGAGATTCTAGATACCGTCTTTTCATTCTTAGTAAACCAGGTCCAGTAAATGAGGTTTTCCCGAGGGTTTCGAAATTGGATAGCAAGTAGTTATAGGAGAACACTTCCTCCCTGGTGATGCCTAACGTGGTGTGGTCCTTTGTATTTGTGGGGGTTTCTTTGGTAGTAAGCAAGTATAGTGTTCGTAACCATTTGGCTTTAGCTTTATTCTTGAATAACTTTGAAGATGGCTTACCTAACCGCACGTATGCATCGCTTAACAAGATGACTAACGGGTAGTTCTCATGACTGCCACTCAAGTCCAGCTCTAATTGCTCCAGCTGCTTAATGATGAAGTCTAATAATCCCTCATTTTTTGAATTATATAAGAAAATATCAGATAACAGACTAATTATAAGTACACCGTCATTGGGGGGGAGAGATGAAATATCTTCTTCTTGCAATCTTTCTAAGATATCTCTGGCTTCGATTGGATCTCTAAATTTACTCCAAGAGAAATTTAGAAGAGCTGCAGCTGCTAGTGAATCCCAGTCGTTGACAAGATACTGACGAACACTGGATACAAAGAGCACTTCCTGGTCATACAGATAGTTGTCTCTGCCGGCAAGTACGAGGCCCAGAATCAATGAACGAAGATCATCTGTATTGTGTACGATGTTACGTTCATGCCAACGCTCAGCGATTTCCCCTAGGTACGAAAGATTATACTTGATTGCAAATCGTGCTCTCTTTTCTTTGTCACCATCCTTGAAATTGAGTAAATCTTGTAAGAGCTCCTGATTCATGTTAGGGAATAGTTCTTGATTTGAAATCCATGTCTGCATGTTGATGATCCTCTCTGTACGTAGTTTAGTTTGGGTTGTGAAAGTGCGCAAAAAAAAGCACTTTATCCTATTAATGAACAGCAAAAAGGTGGAATTACAACCTAAGGCTGTTCGTTAACTTGATAAAGTGCTTTTTAAGGTAGGGACTCTTTAGCGCATGCTGGAGTCTATCGTGAGTAATTCATTGGTGTTTTTGAATATTATCATATTACCCGCGATAGAGCAAGCACCTCCCCCCTCCCCAAAATTTAACGCTTACTGCTACTTTAATGAAACCTAGCTGAAAAGAAACGGCGCTAATAACTGTAACTGAAACCGTAAGTTACATTATAGTTGGTAAGTGATGAAGCAGCATTCTATAGGTGTTATTGACTGTTAACAGATGAAAACCTTTACATTAAAGTTGGTAAACCACTCGATTCAAATGATTTATTGGCACACATATTTACCAACTATAATGTCCATTTACCAACTATAATGTCAATTGGCAAACTATAATGGCATTCTATATTCGGATCTTCTTTATTTTTAAATAGTCAAAGAAGCACCATCAACATTTGTTGATAGTGCTCTTATAGTAATGAATTTATTACTCGCCAATCTCGCATAATGCAATTTGAAGATAGATCAATTCATGATGGTCTCTCTCACTAAACAGTTCATTTCTCTCCAATTTATATTGTAATTCTTTATATCTCTCATGACTTCGATTTCGAACGCGGTTTAAATCAGGTATCTCTGTCCCCCAAACGTCACTATATACTCGCTTGATTAGATTAAAGGATTGTTCGAATTGTATACCTAACTCAACAACGCCAATGATGATCCATTGACTGATCTCAAGTGTGTGGTCCTTACGCTGGTTGTTGTTCAAAGAAATTCCGCCACCCCTTATTCAACTAATTTTCAGACTTGAATGGAAATAAACTAAGTTAAATTAACTTAACTTAATTTAAATCATTCAGCGGATTAATGATGAGGCGGTGAGCAGGATAAATGGTCACGTGCTCCAGGCAACGGGCAGAGTTTTGATACTCTGTTAAGTTGCATCTCAACTCCGAGGTAGAAGGCACTTTATGGAGGTCATGCACACCTTCCTTATCAATGATCGCCACGATCCACTCAGTCTCAGTTGTTATGGCATTAAGCTCTGTATAGGTTACATTAGTTCCCTTTGGAAACCATCCGAGTATCCTGTATATTTCCCTCTCGCCATTGTCTATCATGAAGCTCTCAATGGTTTCATACTCCCAAAAGGAATGGCATGTATTTACAACTAACGTCATTAACTCAAAGTGATTATTCATATGAATCAATTTGATGAGCTGCAAGATATTGATTTAGTTCAGGCTGGTCTTTAAAACGTAATGTTAATTCAGATTCAGAAACGATGTATGTCTCTGCAATACATTCTGCAATAATCCGATTATTATCAATGCTCGATGAATATATATTTTCCACCGTGTTTTCTATGACAATTTCTCTAGTGAAGGGCAGTAATTCGTATCCATAGGATTTTAGGATGTCTGTGACTTGCACTGTGGAGTATTCATTGAGATCAACGGTCATCATGCGTAGAATGTATTTCTCTTCAATATGATCGGAAATTTCTGGAGGGAGTTCAGTGATATCAATAACTGTGAATACTGTGGGACTATCTACTCGGACATATTGGAATTCATCTGTCTTAATCCAGTAGTCTTCTACACTCTGTACATAAGCCGGTTCTTCTTGTCCCTGCTTCCATATACGTATCACGTGCTGGTTCCGGTCAGAATCGTACTCAACAGCGACTAGATCCTCACCGTTAACGGTTACTTTCAACCCTGGATAATTCTCTTCAAGGACGGAGTAAGCACAAATCAAGCCTTTCGGTGTATGGACCTCAATTGTTGTATTCGTTTCTATATTCGGTTGACTTTCTTCTGGGAAGGACTGATCTGCCTCAACATTACTTGTATTCGAAACCGATGGTGATTCAAGTGCAAGGCTAACTGCAGTAGGGATGGAATCATTTATCGTTTCTTGGGCTGCATATACAACACCTTGTAAGGCTTGTTCTATTTGTGCGGGGGTCAGCTTAATTTGATTTTGCTCCAAGTATTCTTTAATCATTTGTTTTAATGCCGCGTTTAACATATAAGTTCCTCCAATATTTTAAGAATGCAAAAAGGCCAAGCAATAATCTGCTTGACCTTAAGTAAATGAATCTTTATTACATCTCCAAGAAGGGATGTTTGTGCAGCTGGTACCATTACCCTTTCTTTGCGGGTTTAATGTTCCGTTTAGTGATCAGATATTCTTGCATCAACCGATCAAGTTCTTGTCTTTCAACATTGTTTTGTGGGGGGACAGCATATACGCCATTACCCACTTCTTCCGCTTCTTCAAAAGCTTTCACGAATTTGTTATCATTCGATGTCATTACAATCACCTTCCTCACTTAAAGTAATGTTTCACCAACTCTAAAGCTTCCGGTGTTTCTATCGCCATCGCGTGGTTTCCAAGAAGGATGGCACCTAATTTATCTCGGTAGTGTTCAATAAGGTTCGTCTTGGCAATAAAAGAAACTACACCGTCAAAACCTAGATCGAAACTTAACTTGCATGCAATGGCGAATAAATGAGCATCAACCCCAATAAAAAGCTTGTTTTTGCCGACATTTCGGGGTGCGCTCTCTACTAAGTTTATACTCACATATCCTTGTGCAATTTCATAACTGATCAATCCTTCAATTTGATCTGACCCTTTGACCATCAGTTTGATAACGTGCCGGCCAGGGGCATCAAATTCCGATTTCCAGTTAAAATTGGTCCAGCCTTCAGAAGGGGTGAGTTTATACAGATCCTTCTTCGTTAAGGGTTCAAAGACAGTATCATATTCTTCCCCATTTTCCGAATGTACCAAACATAGTGTTAAGTCATCAATGAGGACATCGACTACGGTGTTAGGATTGGTCAGGGTGTCTTGCAGGTTACGCATTAAACATTTCCTCCTTTAATTATAACATTTGTTTCGAGATTTTGCTGAAATGGGTTGTAAACGGACACGCAAAAAAGAAGCGTTCCTCCCAATGACAATACAGCATAAGTAATAGTTACACTTAAGCAGATTGAGATCACTCGGAAGAGCGCTTCTTTAAAAATAACCAGTAACCCATAAGGCGCGTGCCAGAGTTAATAAGAGATGAATGAAATGGAATAATATGAAACTTAGTCTACCATGGAGTCGTTACGGAAGACAAGTGGGCTATCCCCTGCTCTATTACTCGATTTTCTTAAGACATGATACTCTGGTATCAAAATAGCTTGGGGGACACGTTAGATGAGTATGACTACAGCACAGATGCTAGGTTCTTTAGAGGTTGGCGAGTATGCTTATATGATAGAAAGTATGAAAATGGACAATCAGCGTATATCCGTGATTAGAAAAGGAAATGGATTCTTTTACTACGATCATCCAGATTTCGAACCTGGAAAGATAGAACTATGCCTTAACATGGGAACAATGAGTTGTCATTGGGAGCCGTTTGTCCCTGAAATATCGGAAGTAACGTATATTGATCCCTTTGAGGCCTTTAATGCTTTTCAGAACGGTATTAATCTGAATGCAACCTACAATGGTGTAACGATTGTTGTTAACGCAGCTACTCCGATCCAGAATTTTTCGCGTTTAGCACCAGGCTTAAAAATCACAGACCTATGGGGGGATATTATGTGGTCCTATACACATTTATCTGCGACATGATGCCTTAACCATCATGTTCATTGAACTACTTATCATAAGGGGGTGAAGGATTTGGAGATGAATCGAACCACTTTTGGGGTTACAGGGTCAGTGGGTTGTACACGACGTCATATGATGATTGTACTGGCAATACTAAATTCTGAGAAAGTAACTATTATTGATACGGAGACCGAGTATAAGATACTTCGTAGACTAGAAGAAGAGCAAAATGAGTAATCTGGGTATTCGGCTCAAAAAGGCAAGGAAAAACAAAAAACTCACTCAACGAATGGTTGGTAGTAAGGTAGGGGTTTCCTATGGGACAATATCGGGTAATGAGAGATCCTACCGAGATCCAGATTCTGAGATTCTTATCAAACTTGCTGATTTATATGAAGTATCCTTAGATTGGCTATATGGTAGGGATGTTAGGGGGGGAACGAGCAGTTGCTTGGTCTTTACACATATCATTAGTGAAGCTGAAGAGAACTACCAGGTAAGTCTGAAAGACGATCCTATTGTAGAAGCAGCTGTACGTGATTTAGTTCGGAACCTGGCCAAGATGAAGATAACTACGCTGACCAAAGGGTGAATGCTTTCCTATCTCCACAACAGTCACAAGAAAGGACACTGAAATCACAGTGTCCTTTTAGTTATGTCTAGTGGGCAACGATCATCTATAACAATCTTATCCGTTGGCTGTACTGCTCTTCTCTTCCTGTATTTTTTGATATATCGCTTTTGAGCGCTCCATAAGTGAGGTTGGAATCGCATTATATGCTGGTTCTTCAGGCTTAAAATCCTCGGGCGTATAATGCAGTTTCGCTGCATTTAGATGGAATAACCAAATGGAACCCGATTTCCAGAGTAGTTTGCTATTCAGATACGGCTCTAAAACCCCTCTATCCTTATCTTTGTGAATACGCCCATTCCGTAATCCTAGGATTTCTTCAATCTCTCCAAATGTCTTTACTTGCTCCATAGTGAGACTACAATGATGGCAGATGGTCGTCTCTTGCAGCAGTACAGGTTTATCAGACCCTTTTACCCATCCCGTGCAAAGGGAGCATCTAAAAGGATATCGATCACCTGTAACGATTGAGAGTCGATCCTCGTAGTCTTTAATCTGTGAATCCAAACTAAAGAGTTGCAGTATTGCACCGTTAAGAGAATCTTTCATACCGGTAAGGATTTCTTTTCTTTTTCGCAAAGACTGTACTCTTTCCTCCATCTCCCCTATCCAATTCAACCGAACCTCATTTTTGTTGAAGTTAGGATTATAGAACATATCCGTGACCGACTTATGTATTAACCAGATCTTATTTGATTTTCTGATGAGAGACGTACCTACTAGAGGTTTCAGTTTATAGTTGATGTCATTTTTAACTGTTCCATTTTTGAGTTTTAATTTCTCTTCAATTTCTG
This sequence comes from Paenibacillus sp. CB74, assembly GCF_055687625.1. Lineage (NCBI taxonomy): Bacteria > Bacillati > Bacillota > Bacilli > Caryophanales > Paenibacillaceae > Paenibacillus > Paenibacillus sp. CB74. The sequence continues at coordinate 393,765 of NZ_JBVMUS010000002.1, forward strand.
CGTTCGTCACTACTCCCCTTATGGTTTGTAGACACCGGCTGCAGATGTTTAACTTGGATTGTATCTTGTCAGTGATTTCTTCTTTTATAGATTGCTTACACTGGTTACATTTTCGCGGAGAGAATTCCGTTTTTAACCTATCCCCTCTCATCATCGCATCTCGGATCTGTGCATTGATCTGAAATATATAAAATGCTGCATCTGGTAATTCATCTGCCATGGAGAGGATCTCATTACGTTTCATCTCCAGTTGCTCGATTTGTTGTTGATGGAAGTTAATGATGTCCATAAGCTCACTCCTACAAAACAGGTTATTTGTGATAAAGTATAATCGCAAATTACCCAAAAAAACAACTTTGGTGCTTACTTTTCTCTCAGATACTAAGATAAATCTCATTCGTGCACGTTCTCTTTGTTTTTCAATAGATTATAAATTAAAGGAGACGTCGTTCACCATGGTATCTCGTGAAAAATTGGAGCATAACCAAATTTGGATATACGTAGTTGCCCTTGTCATTGCAGCTATTGCAGGTTTAATAATGCCCGAGACAATGTCGCTGTTCGATAATCATGTTCTGATTTCACTCATTATTGCCGGCTTGATGTTCGGGATGTTCACGCAAATTCCGTTCCTTTCGATTAAGGAATCTATGGGAAACCCACGTTTTATTTACGCCCTTTTAGTCGCAAATTATATCGCCGTACCTCTGGTTGTATGGCTACTCTCGCAATTCTTACCTCAAGAACAGTCACCTATATTACTTGGCGTGTATCTAGTGCTTCTTACGCCTTGTATTGATTATGTGATTGTATTTACCTTTCTGGGCAAAGGGAATGAACGAGCCATGCTTTTATCTACGCCTATTCTTTTTGTGACACAAATGATTTTTTTACCAGCCTACCTATGGCTCTTTATGGGAGAACAAACAGCTGAGTTGGTTAAGCCAGGCCCTTTTATTGAAGCTTTTGTGATCATAATTCTGTTACCGTTGTTTTTGGCCATACTTACTCAAATATTCGCTAAAAAAGGGTTTAATTCTGTATTAGAGGCTTCTGCTTGGCTTCCTGTACCACTCATGGCACTCACATTATTTGTCATCGTAGCATCACAAATGAGCAAACTGTCATCTTATGCAGATACAATCGTGAAAGTCATTCCTGTATATATTGCATTTATGATCATTATGCCACTTATTACTCGCTTGATTGTAAAATGTTTCTCCTTGGACATACGCTCAGGACGGGCTGTTGTGTTTAGTGCAGGAACCCGAAATTCTTTAGTCGTGCTTCCTCTTGCTCTCTCCTTACCTGATCAATGGAGTTCGCTCGTTGCGGCTATTATCGTCACGCAAACTATTGTCGAACTAGTCGGAGAGCTGATCTATATCCGTCTAGTTCCCAGAGTTATTTTACCTGATAAATCCATGGAACAAAACATCGACTGAATAATCATTATATTCAGGAGTGTAGTAGCTAAACAATAAAGAATCAGGGTCTTGTCTCTACTAAGAACAAGACCCTGATTCTTTATTTTATACTTTTCTTAGGTGTAGTTACAGTGGCAAATGAAGCAAGTTGCTTGCCACTGTTTAAGGTTATGTTGATATAAAGATTAGCAAACTGTGTCTATTTTAGAAAAAGAAATATCTAAAATTAACTTTTAAATTGGTGTGTTAACCTGCGCGTTAGATTTAGCAAAATGACAGCCCACTAATTAATCAGCTGTCATTTTGAATTACCTTTAACCCTTCTAATGCAGACTCACGACAAATTTATGCTTTATTTCAATTAGAACAAGAAGAACTACAACCACTTGTTTGCTCGACTATTCTCACCTGAGATCGATTCACACTGCATACACCGGTCTCAGGCAGATCCAACTCTACTTTTAAAGCTGCCTCTAGGTCACCCGCCAGAAAAGCAACCACCGAACGAACCTGTTCATATCCAGTAGCCATCAGGAAAGTAGGTGCACGTCCATAACTCTTCATACCTACAATATACAACCCTTGTTCCATATGACGGAGTTCTTTCTCCCCATGTGGACGAACGGTGCCGCAGCTATGAACATTCGGATCAATTAATGGTGCCAGGGTTTCGACACTTTCGGTAATCTGGTCAATGCTAAGCCTCAACTCTCTTAAGAAGGTAAAGTCGGGTCTGCTACCTGTATTCACAATGATCTCATCCACTTGAGCTACTTCCTGAATTACACCACGTTGCTCTCCAATGATAGTGACTTGATCGCCTTTCTGCTGAAGTTCCTGAATATGAAATGGCGTTATCACGTTGACCTTTCCAGTATCAACGAGTTGATGAATTCGACTTCCTAGTTCACCTCTGGCTTCCAGTTGATCATTCGCTTCTCCACCATAAGCTTCCTCTACTTGATCTCTTCTCATCAACCAGGTCAGTTTTGTACCTGAATCCATTTCTTGCAGACTGGATAGATCAAGTAACGTATTCAAGGCCGAATGTCCACCTCCTACAACGGCAACATGTTTATTCGTGAAACGCTCCCGCGCTTCCCCTAGTACATCCGGAATGCCATAGAATATACGGTCATGAAGAGCTTTCTCTTCAGGAGTGAGTACACCACTAGAAAGCACAGGGTTAGCGTGTTCCCACGTTCCTGAAGCATCGATCACAGCTCTAGCTTCATACTGCCTATTCTTCCCATCCTCTTCAACATAGATCATAAAGGGTTGTTTCTCGCGGCCTACGGTTTTCATTTTATCTGTATTTTTGCGACTAATCCCCACAATACGTGTATTTAAATGAAGATCATTTTGAATTTTCGGAAGTTTTGCGAGCGGAAGTAAATACAGATAACGCAGCTCATGACCCGTCGGTAATTCGTCTGGAGATGGGGCAGTCCACCCATTCTTTGTCAACAACCTCTCTGCTGCTTTATCTACGTTATACTGCCATGGAGAAAATAGACGAACATGGCCCCACTTTGAGATATTCTCACCTACTTTACTCCCCGCCTCAAAAATGATAAATGATTGGCCAGCTTCAATCAGATGTGCTGCTGCTGCCAGACCAATAGGCCCAGCACCAATGATGGCTACAGGTAAATGAGATAGCTCTCCTTGGTGTACAGGATCTTGAAGAGAGATCTTCTTTTCCATGAGCTTAGGTTCACAACAGGACTCGACTTGTTTAAATTCAATGTTTTTCATTTCAAATGACCTCCAGTAGTTAGTTAAATATATTTGCAAACTACAAGTATTAGAGAAATGTAACGGGGTAATACTGCTCATTACCCCACTGGCGTACAGCACATTTTCGATTTTAACATACTCTCATTAAGCAGTTTAACAGATTGCATAACGATTGCTTTTTCTGTATCGGTCATGAAAGAAAAAACCTCTTCCAGATGTGTATTCATCCGATGATCTATAGCTGTCGCTACAAACTTCCCCTCTACCGTCAATCTCAGAATGTATACTCTCCGATCTTCAGGATGAGGTGTTTTTAAGACCAGGTTTTTCTTAATCAACGTCTGTATTTGACGACTAAAGGTTGTAATATCCATGGCTAGCGTTTCGGCAATTTGTTGCATGGATGGCTCATGTTGATGGTCAATTTCATATAGGATATGACTTTGGATTAAAGATATTTCCTGCTCTCCAACCGTGCAACAATTTTTATCCAGCAAGCCGAAGCGACGTACCATGATCTGTAATAACTCTCTTGGGTTTTGGTTATCCGGCAAGATGATCACCTCTTGGTGTCTATTATAATCATATTATTTGTATATTGCAACTAATGTATATTATTCTGCTTTTCTAAATTGTTTTGGATATGCTTAACGACATACTCAGCATCTGGCCCCACACCCCGAAGAGTTGCTGATGCAAAGGAGCGCTGTCCAGACAAGCCTACAAAATAAAGTCCAGGGATTGTCTTGCTAATCCCGTTCTTCTGCTCGGGTTCGCCTTGGCCATCCAATCCACCTAATGCATCAATATAAGAAACGTTAGAGCGATATCCTGTCGCGAAAATGACGGTTTGAACCTCTTCTTGTGTTCCATCGGACCAGATCACCCCACTGTCATAAAATGCCGTGAACATTTTCTTTTGTTTCGGGTTTCCCGCTTTAAGCCGTTGCTTGTATCCCTCCAAATCCAGAACCGATGAACCGTTTGCAAATGACTTTCCTAATTTCCAAAACGAATCGATCCCCGTTAGCTTAAACCAGAAGTGAATATCCTGTCCCAAGAGTCGTTGCGGGATAAGGGCTACTGGTTCTCTAACTGCAAGTGTTGTATCTGCTACTTCGGATAGTTCCATGGCAATCTGAACTGCGGAATTTCCTCTCCCTACCACAATGACCGATTGATCATGAAAAGGGGCTGGTGATTTATATGTCGCGGAATGTAAGATTTCCCCCTCAAATTGTTCATGGTTTGGAATCGAAGGGGTATAGGGCCTACTAAACGATCCAGTCGCCGAAATCAGATTGCGAGCCAAGTATTTCTTTCCACTTGAAGTTGTTACTGTAAAAACCCCGGATTCTTTGGATACTTGATCTACATGGCTGTTATAAACCAAAGGCAATCCAAAATGAGAAGCATAGTCCTTCAAGTATTGAATAACTTCATCACGTTGTGGGTATCGATCCCCTGGAGAATCTATCGAAAGCCCCGGCAGAGACGAGTACTTGGCCGGTGAGAATAACTTTAAATTATCGTAATACTGTGGCCACGCCCCTACCGCTTCTCCTCCTGACTCCAAAATCAAAAAAGACAGCCCTCTTTTTTTAAAATGATAACCGGAAGCAAGCCCTGCCTGACCTCCACCAATAACAATGACATCCCAGATTGGTTCCATAACACATCTCCTTCAAATATAATTAGAGTGATTCATTCTCACAAGGTATGTATTCATTTTAGTATAATTAATTATTTGCAAATTGCAAGTATTTTTCCTTCGATGACTAGTTATCTCATCTTAAAAGCTAAGCTGTAAGTGTTCATTAAAACACTCAGCAAAAAAATTATAAACATTTACTTATGGAAACGCTCCACGTCATAAAACCAATGTAATCATGTAGGCTCATGTCCATTATTCCAAATATAGTATACCTTTATATAGGCGGCTATTCTCTATACTCATTAATTCTCACCGCTTTAATTAATAGTAGGGAAAGTTATTAACTGTATTATTAAGTTTTATTCAACTCAAGAGAACCTGAAAATTTTCACTAGTTTTTGAGCAGAGCTTGAATAAGAGTATCTTTTACTCCTCAAAATTTTAAATATCCTACAAATTACAAAAAAACTGCCAAAAGGCAGCTTCCTCATAAGAAATAAATTCAAGAGTCTCTGCAAGTAATATGTGAATAGAGGTCTGGCGGATTTTTGTGAATATAAAGAAGGTTACATCATTCACAATAAGCAATTGCAATAAAAAATAGGAAAACCAATGAGTTTCAAATACTCCATAATGAAATCCAGATTATAGTTGTCCTTCTGGAACTAAATCATCAATAGTGACTTGAGATTCAAAGATTTTTTCTCTATTGGTTTTATATTTCGGATTAATTGGGGAATTTGTTCTCAGTCTCTCCGACATTTCTTGAGCCAGATCCCTGAAAGTCTTAAATGTCGACGGTTTGCAACCAGGCTTGATTCTCATAAGCCTACCAGATTTAGTTTTGGAGTCCCATGAAACAAAACCTTTTAATTCATGTTGTACACCGTCATTAAGAACTATTTCAATCTTATTTTCTATTTCTTTACATAGTCGCTTTCCTAATTTCAAAGGGTAAAGACCCGGGTAAGTTGTAGCAACTGAAGCTGCTAGATCCTGCAGCGTGAAAACTTCTTTATCATTAAGGGATAATTCGACAAGGCTTGCAGAAACAAGAGAAATATATTTTGATTTTGGAGTAGAGGCACCAATTTTGAAGACTTCATGTATGAAACTTGGATAATCTATTGGCTGTGAAAAAAAGAATTCTAAGTCATCGTCATATATAGTCTTACCGGTAGAAGCAATAAGAGTTGGTTCTTTTGAAACAGAAAACAGTATAAAATCATATTGTTTTGTTTCCTCAATGATATATTCATGGTTATTTTTATTATAAACTATGGCAATATCATGGGTGTGTGTAGATAGATCATTCGAAGATACTCCCCCATTTTCAACCATTTCTTGAGGTGATAATTCACCATATTTACTCAATTGCTTAGCTTCAGTTTTCCCACTTTTACATTCAAAAGAAATTGCGTGGTTTTTTTCTAAATTGTTTAACACCAAATCAAATTTTACTTCAACATCTTTTCCTTTCTGTTGGACATCAAATTCTCGTTCAGTAAATTCAATTCTATAACCTGCCTCGAAAAAAACTTTAGGATAATTGGCAATATTAAGTGTCATGCTAGCGAGAATGTTAACTAAGTCCTGCTCTAGATAAGTCAACCTTGAGTCCAAACTCTCCTACCTCCAAAGTGGCCATCGCATCGATGTAGTGATTAATATTAGCGAGAAGCCTAAGAATTGTATTGCCACAAGAATACTTTGGTAAAGATACTCGGATAAATTCCTGATCAATTTCAAAAGTCAGTTTAGCGCCTGAATTTCCATGATGCATGTCAACTGCATACACACGGTATTGGTCGCGTCCTAGATCGTTAGGCATTCCCCATAATCGAAATGGCTCTTCTCCTGAAAATAAGAAATCAACCAATTTATTGGGTTGAACCCTCTTACTGAATTTAATTGTAATTGGGGTTCCTGACAAAAATCCTTCTTCAAAACTAAGACCGTAACTCTCAATATTGCTAATTGCTGAACTATATAAATCAACAAGATTATGCACAACTTGAGAATGATTTGAGTAAGAATTCCCCTTAGCAGTTATCTTTCCATCAAATCTAATATCATCAATAATGAAGCTAGATTTCTGTAAATTTTCTCCTTCATCTTCTTTTCTTAAAAGAGAGACTTTAGATAAACCCATCATATGGGAAAATTCTGATTTCATGAGAATTTGAAAAAAATTCTTTGCAAAATGTCTATTTATATTCAAACTTACATCTTGGACATCTTCTGTGCTGTCGTTTCCTTCAATAAGAGAATCTTCTAAAGCCTCTTTGTACTTTACACCAATACCCCAAAGCTTTCCGAAGTCTATGGTTTGAAGTAAGAGCGGAACAGGTAACCATAATGTATCTAAGCCCTTTGTATTTTGAAACTTTCTAATAAAGCGATCAGTAATTTTTGTTGAACTAGCAGAATGAAGAATAACATATCTTCTAGATGTAGTATCAATAAAATAGTCCCCATCACTTGTATGTAGCCTTAAGAGAGATTCTTCTTCAGTTTCAATAACTTTAGATTTATCATCAACTTCCAATGCTTTAGACAAGAGTGTTGACAGCAATGAATCATAATTAGTTTGTTTGTTGATTTCATGTATTTCGATAATATACGTCTTTAATGCATTGCGACCATAACCATATTTTTGATATGTTGCATGGTCCGTATGATTCCTAGTAAGGATATTATCAAATAATAATTCTAGTTGGGCACGAGTTCTGATAGTGTCCATGATAGTCACTCCGTCTAATCAATTTTTACTCAGAGTATCATAATTTTTACGCTTTTAGGATGTTCAAAAGAATAATAAGAATTGAATTCAATTCTTCGTCGATTAAACAAGATTACTTTAAATATGTATCAATATTTAATACTATTTTCCTATGGATCATAACATACAATATATGATAAAGAAATATATCCTTTCCATTTTCGAAGATATATGTCCCATGGTGGATACATATTGTTTCTGCTTGTCAATGCACATCCCTTTGACTTTCTTTGATATTAAACTCAATGAGAAAAACCTTCCATCATTTTAGTTAAGGAAGGTTAGTATATATCACCAAGGTATGAGAATATATAATCTAAGGTTAGTGCAGAAGGTGCTTACAGGTAGGACAGACTTATCAGCAAATTTCCTTCACTGCGAATATATTCTCTAATATATTCTATCGACTAACTACATATCTCCCCTACCTACACACAGTAAATGATGAGCATCCATCCCCTACTTGTTTTAGCTGTAAGAGCCTTTATGGATAAATCCCATACCCGAATAGTTTTCCTTCTTTGAGCTATTTACTTAAAATTTTATGAATAATTAGAGAATGTTTCGAATTTAAACTGCATTGTTTTTATAAATGCACTACAATGTGTAGTACAGGTTTATTTAAAATTTTATATATCGGGAGGCTTATGATAATGTTACTTACATTATTAAGCATAGTGATGATTACCATTTTATCCGGGTACGTCGTGTTGAATACCTATAGACGAAAAGATAGAGTCACAGGTATGCATGGAATGATGATCGCCATGAGCATTGGAATGATGTCTAGTCTTGCCCTTGGTTTTCAACTAGGCATTGTGTTTGATCATGATTTGGCTGTCCCTTCCATCATCGCTATTTTATTCGGTTTGGGGACCGGTTACTTTACAGGAAAACCTGTGAGTGTACTGGCATCGTTAGATGGAATGTTAGCTGGAATTATGGGTGGAATGATGGGAGCCATGCTCGGATCTATGCTTGGTTTTACCTATATCATGGCATTGTTTGTTGATATCCTATTTATCCTTATAATATGTGTGATTCTTCAAATAACAAGTTCAGATTCAAATGAAACCAATAAAAAAACAAGCAGTGGGATTAGCGTGCCCTTTATCGCAGGAATAATAACTGTTGCCTTTGGAACTGTATCGGTGGGTTTGCTGCTATTTAATCAGTATCAAGATAATCGAACCTCTGTAGTTTCTTCTCAAATTAAGGAACAGAATTCTGTTCAAGAAAATGCAGGCTATCAAGTTATTTCAGTAGATGTAAAAACCAATGGCTTTAGCCAAGAAAATATTGTAGTCAAAGCCGGTGTTCCGACAAAGTTAAATTTCATAAAACAATCAGGCTATACGTGTATAAAAAGTGTTGGATCTACAGATTTAGGCATTGATGTTTACCTTGAAAAGGGAGATAACTTCATTACTTTAGATAATTTGAAACCTGGAACATACCATTTCAATTGTGGTATGTATATGTATTATGGGACTATTACAGTTGTATAATCGAGTTTCGACTGGTTTCCGCACAGTAAAAACGCTATTATCCCATAGTTTGGCTTGTAATGTCCGTTTTAAAGGGGGGGGGCATGCTTTCCTTTTTTAATGCAACTTAGAAGCATAAGTTTGTTGTGAGACCCAATAGAACGCATTATTATAATTCAAGTAGACAGCCGACTAATGAAGTGACCCCTTAAAGTTAGACAAATATTATTATGCAACCTGTTTGGCATGAACTCGGTATTGTACCGGGCTCATGCCTTTTAATTTTGACTTGATGCGTTTGTGATTGTAGTAATCGATGTATCGTGCTAGTTCTTGCTTGAAGTCATCTACACTTTCAAACTCATTATGATAGAGAAATTCTGACTTCATAATGCCAAAGAAGTTCTCCATTACTGCATTATCGTAGCAATTTCCTTTGCGTGACATGCTCTGGATTATCGCCCGTTCCTTCAAAGCATGTTGATACTGCTTCATCTGGTAGTGCCAGCCCTGATCCGAATGCAGGAGGAGCTTATCCTCATTGGATAAGCGTTTAAAAGCTTTATTTAGCATGTCGGAGACTAATGAATAAGTAGGGCGAGATCCTACTGTGTAAGTGATAATTTCACCGTTAAATAAATCTAGAACAGGTGATAGATAAAGTTTTTCTCCAAACAACTTAAATTCCGTAATATCGGTAACCCATTTCTCATTTGGTTTTTCTGCCTGAAAGTTACGATCCAGTACGTTTGGTGCAATTTTACCCACTGTTCCTTTATAGGAACGATATTTTTTTATACGCACTACTGATTTCAGGCCTAATTCTTTCATGATACGCTGTACTTTTTTATGGTTAACTCGGTGTTCACGATTAACTAGTTCATCACGGATACGACGATAGCCATAACGCCCCTGATGTTCCTCGTAAATGGATTGAATAAGGAGTTTCAGGTCTGCGTCTAGATCGGGCTTGTCAAACTGTTTCACCCAGTAATAGAAGGTGCTACGTGGGACTTCAGCGAACGCTAGCAATGCAACCACCGGGAATTCAAGCCTTAATTCGTAGACTACTTGCGCTTTGTCTTGTTTGGTGATTTTTCCTTGTTTTGAACTAAGGCATTCAACTTTTTTAAATAAGCGTTTTCCATACGTAAACGTTCTAATTCAGCTTGTAGAACTTCGACTGATTCATCGGCAGGTTCTAGCTTCTTCGTCATATTTTTGTTCGTATTTTTCATGAGTGGACGCCCCTTTTTCTTTGATTTCAGGCCGTCCATTCCATCCTCATTGAATTGAATACGCCATTTTCTAATAATCCCAGGAGAGGGTATATTGAATATGACCGCAGCTTCATTTGGAGACGTCCCATTCTCGTTCATATAGGTGAGTACGTCTAGTTTAAATGTCTTAGTGTAAGCTGTATAGCTCTTTTCAAAAGCTTTGACGCCGTGATATTCGTATTGCCTAATCCACATACGTAAAGTTTCATGATTTATCCGTAATGATTTTGCAATACTTTTGACTCCTTCAGCACCATTCTGATATCTATGAATGGCTTTCAATTTCTCATCTAAACTGAATTTAGGCAAAAAAACTGCACCTCCATTGTTAGTGTGTCTAACAAATGGGGTGCAGTTCACTAATTAGTCGGCTGTCTTTTCATTAAGCTAACGAGTAGGGTATTTCAATCGTAAGTAAGGAGTATAGTATTTACACAAAAAGACCGCCTTTTAGCGGTCAGATCGTATTACTTTTCTTTTTGTATCTTTAAAAGCCTCAAACTGTTAAGGGTCACAATCAAAGTTGCTCCCATATCAGCCAGAATAGCAAGCCATAGAGTAAGCCATCCCGGAACGATTAGTATTAAAGCTAACAACTTTATCCCTAATGAAAAGCCCACGTTTTGTTTAATGATCGCCAGTGTTTTTTTACTTAAACGGATAGTGTAGGGCAATTTCCGTAAATCATCTGCCATTAGTGCGATATCGGCCGTCTCAAGAGCAGTATCCGTACCTGCGCCACCCATGGCTATACCCACAGTGGAAGCCGCAAGTGCAGGTGCATCATTTACTCCGTCGCCCACCATAGCTACATGGGAATACTCTCCCCGGAGCTGCTTAATGTAATCCAATTTGTCTTGAGGTAACAGTTCCGCTTTAATCTCTGCTACACCTAATTGCTGCCCAATTGCATTAGCTGTCGCTTGGTTGTCACCAGTGAGCATGATTGTCTTTTTTACGCCTATAGAATGTAATTCACTAATAACAGCCTTACTGGAATCACGTACGGCATCAGCCACGGCAACTAAGGCAATGACCTCTTGATGCGTCCCCAGCACCATTACCGTTTTCCCTTGCATCTGAAGTTTAACAATCTGCTCACGTATTGTACCGGAAACATCAGCTTCCAGTTCATCAAATAGCTTAGGGCTACCAATATAATATTGTTGTTGCCCAACCGAAGCTTTGACACCCTTCCCTGTGATTGATTGAAAGTGATCAACTGAAATGGAGAGATCGGCACCCATTTGTTCCGCTTTCCGGACAATGGCTGATGCTAATGGATGTTGTGACCCTTTTTCAATTACAGCAGCAATGGAAAGCATCTCAACCTCACTATGTTCTCCAAAAACAGTAATATCCGTTACCTCCGGGAATCCTTTAGTAAGGGTACCTGTTTTATCAAATGCAACAGCCGAAATGCGCCCAGCTTCTTCAAGATGGATGCCCCCTTTAATCAATACACCGTTTCTCGCTGCATTTCCAATAGCCGTAACAATCGAAATTGGTGTAGATATAACCAAGGCACAAGGACACCCTACTACAAGCAAGGACAACCCAGAATATATCCAATCTCCCCAGTCTCCACCCAACAAAGGCGGAATAATGGCGATGCCCAAAGCCATTACCATAATGGCAGGCGTGTAGTATTTAGCAAACCGGTCCACAAAAGCTTGAGATGGTGCTCGTTCAGCTTGTGCCTCTTCCACGAGATGAATGATTTTTGAGATTGTTGTATCTTCAACATGTTTGGTAACTCTGACTTCAAGCAATCCTTCCTCGTTTAGGGTACCGGCAAACACTTCATCGTCAACAGTTTTAGCGACAGGAACAGACTCTCCCGTGATTGCCGCCTGATTTAACGTCGACGTTCCTTTTATTACAACTCCATCCATAGCCAATTTTTGTCCTGGCTTGACGATCATTACGTCTCCAACATGGATATCATCAACACTTATAGTCATTTCAGCAGAACCACGTCGAATCAGAGCTTCCTTGGGTGCAATGTCCATAAGTGATCGGATCGATTGACGTGCTTTTTGCATAGAATAACGTTCTAACGCTTCACTAATGGCAAAGAGCAACACAACAACAGCACCTTCGCCCCACTCTCCGATAGCAGCTGCTCCAATGATGGCAACAGTCATCAGCGTATTCATATCAAATTGCAGCTGAAATAAGTTCTTGATCCCTTTTTTAAACAGTTCATATCCGCCAATAATTATAGCTGCACCAAATGCTAACGCAGGAACGAGTGCTTCTTCTCCATAATACGAGGCTAAGTAATAACCTGCCGCCATCAACAAAAGTGACAAAAGCACATTCCAATTCTCTTTCCAAAAAGGCTCTTTCTTTTCTACTATCCGTTGTTTTGCAGGTGTTATCTTTAGGTTTTCAAAGGCACCTGCCTTTTCTAACTCTTCGACCGTTGCATTTCCCATAACAGTAATTTTGGCTGCCCCAAAATTAACCTGTGCGTCTGTGACACCAGGAAGATTTTTTACGTTACTTTCAAATTTACCAGCACAATTTGTACAGGTAAACCCTTGTACACGATAGACCTCTTTGTTACTTTTTTCTTCCTCATGTTGTTGCATGCGTCATCAACTCCTTGCTATGTGTTGAAGCTAAATGAACTAATTGGCGTACGTAATCATCTTCCAGTGAATAAAACGCCAACTTTCCTTCTTTCCTGTATTTAGCTACTCCAAGCTGTTTTAGCGACCGCAAATGGTGAGATGCGGTAGCAAGTGAGGACCCCGTAATGTTGGCGACGTCACATACACAAAGTTCGTCTTCTTCACATAAAGCAAACGCAATCTTCATTCGAGTTTCATCTGCCAAGACTTTAAACATCTTGGACATGCTTTTTATATCTTGCTGCTCCAATGCCTTTTGCACTTTACGAACCTTAGGCTCGTCATAACAGTAGATTTCACAACTATCCTTCATAAATATACCCTCCACTCAATCAAATTCTTGTTTGATTATTGTTACCTTACCATATTATAATAGCTCAATCAAACCGAAGTTTGATTGATAGCGAACGAATAGCTTGTATTAACTCAATTTAAGGAGGATAACTATGTACGATGTGTTAGTTATTGGTGCTGGACAAGCAGGATTAGCCGCAGGGTATTACTTAAAACAAACTTGTCTAAACTTTATGATTCTGGACTCTGCATCATCAATAGGCGATTCTTGGCGACGCCGCTACGAATCACTTCATCTCTTTACGCCTCGTATGTATGATGGATTACCAGGAATGCTGTTGAATGGGGATAAAAATGGTTTACCGAGTAAAGATGAGATTGCCAGTTATCTTGAATCATATGCAAATTACATGGAGCTCCCGATCAAGCTGAAATGTCTAATTAAACGACTTTGGAAGAATGATAATCACTTCATAGTAGAATCAACCGATGGTATTATGGAGGCGCGCAAAATTATCGTTGCAACAGGTCCCTTTCAAGTGAAAAGAGTTCCACCCTTTTCTAAGTCCTTGTCAGAGGGCGTTATACAGTTACACTCTTCAGAATACTTAAATCCGGATCAATTAAGCCCTGGAAGCACGCTGGTTGTTGGTGGTGGGAATTCAGGTGCTCAAATAGCAGTGGAGTTAGCAAAAGATCAAACTAAAAACAATTCAGTATACATATCCGTAGCACGTGAAATTTCGTTCAAACCCTTGTATATCATGAATCGAAGCATTTTCTGGTACTTTGAAAAACTCGGTTTTCTTCGTGCTAACACTCAGAGTCCAGTTGGGAGATGGCTGAAAAACCAGACTGAGCAAGTGTATGGAGTTGAATTAAGACAACTAATTAAAAGTGGAAAAATAAATCTTTCTCCTCGCACACTGAACGCTAGTGGCAATTATATTTATTTTGAGGATGGAGCTCAGGTCGAGGTGAATAATGTAATATGGGCTACTGGATTTATGAGAGATGATAATTGGATTGATATTCAGGATGCATTTGATTCTTTTGGTCGAATTCAACATAATGAAGGTATTTCCCAAGTTACTGGACTGTACTATGTCGGGTTACCATGGCAAAGTTCTAGAGGCTCAGCACTGTTGGGCTGGATAAAATATGATGCTCAAAGAATCGTTGATCATTTAACTCTAACTACTAACCAATAATTGAGTTTAGATATCTCCTATGCTGCGCGTGAGTTTATTGACCGTGAATAGAAAACGATAACTCCTAAAAAAAATGTGGGCAGTCGAACATAAATGAACAGCACCCTAATTGTTTACTCCATTAACAAATGGAAGTGCGGTTTATCAAAACTAATTTAGAACAGAAGCAATATCAAGAGCAGGACCCGAAGATTTTAGTCCATTTGCTGTATTTATGAGCTAGTCTTGATTAGAATGCCCTCTAATCGGCAATAAGTTCTTGTCCTTAGCTTGGGACAAGAACTTGATACCCTAAAAAAGCAAAAAACTTGGCGACTTTCTAGCAAGTATATTCTTGACCCCGATAAAGCCCGATAGAGACATTCAGCGGTTGAAAATAGCGTCAAACATCGTAACAATGAGGCATGCTTGCTGCTTCTCCATCTGCTTCCAAGATAAGAAGGGAAACATCTTTCCTCTATAAATGATACCCAGAAGCAAGTCCTGCCTGCCCTCCACCTCAGATATTTTGATTAAAATTATCGTTAAAAGTACTTTTTAATCAAATAAATTAACGAAGAAGAATAAAGGAAGTAGATATAAGCCTTATGTCCTAAATAACAGCTTTAATATTAGCCACTTTTCTTCTTGTTAAGCATTCATCTTGTTCTATTATTAAACTCTTTTTTACATCAACTATATCTCAATTGAACAATTATTATTGCTTTAATCTTAGGATCACTTTGCTGAATTGGGTTCCAGACCATATTCCTTATCATAGGCATCAAATATTTTACGAGCAATGGGTGCTGCGCTACTTGATCCGTACCCCCCTTCAGGTACAACCACGGCTACTGCCAATTTTGGATTTTCACGAGGTGCAAAGGCGATGAATACCCCGTTCTCAACATTAATCGACTGACCATTAATATAAATGGTTTGTTGGGAGGTACCTGTCTTTCTTGCGAAATCATATGGAAACCCACTGAAAGCGGCATCTACATTGGTAGACATTCCACGTTGAATGGTTCGCCAGTATCTGTCTTCATAATTTGCTGTATTCAGTATTATAGGTTTAACTTTTTTAACTATATTTCCTTCCGAGTCACGTATTTCTTTTACCAAGTGTGGTTCTAGACGTTTTCCTTTATTGGCTAACATCACAGTATATTGTGCAAGCTGCATCGTTGTATACTTCCCTTGTTGTCCAAATGAAGCAAAAGCCAAGCCTGTGAGTGCAGATTGGTTTTCCTGGTTATATTCAATTCTGCCTCTAAATTCTTTGGGTAAATCCACTCCGGTGTCAACGCCCAAGCCAAACTCTTTCATGTATCCATCCCATACTTTAATTCCTTCAACATTATACTTATTCCAAAGCTGCTCACCGATCATGTCAATCATAAAAGCATTGGATGATTTCATAATTGCTGTTTCCGGATTTAAGAGCCCATATACGCTACCTGAGGAGTTCCTGACTCTGGTACGGTCTTTACCAAACTCCGCGTATCCTCGATCCTGATATGTTGAATTTGGAGCAAAAAAACCTTCATTTAGGCCAATTAAAACACTCAATGGTTTAATTGTTGACCCCAATAATACGGTTGACTCTGGGTGCTTTCCGGTATCGTTTGGGGGGAAAGATTCAACTGTTCCATTTCTATAGATGTATTTTATCTTTTCATAATCCCATTCCGCATTCGGATCATAATCCGGCATACTTGCCATAGCCACGACATTACCGGTATCCACTTCCATAGCGACAGCAAATGCTGTTTTTGCATTGGAGTGAAGCTTTCCTGAAACAGGAGTTCGCCGTAGCCAATCCAACTGTTCTTTAATAGCTTGTTCTGTTTGAACTTGTACTTTTTTGTTGATGGTCGAGATGATATCGAACCCTTTTTTTGGAGGGAGCATGTTCCCGCCTTCTTCAGGCAAATTCAATGCATTAATTGGGATCTCTTTATAACCACTTTGTCCTCGTAGCACATCCTGATATTGAAGTTCAAGACCATCAACACCAACACTTTCCAGCTCAGAATATACAAGTCCGGGATTAGTTTCAGTTTGATTTAGATTATCAATTTCTTTGTATTTCTCTAGAGTCTTTGATGTTTTAAATGTTTTCATGTAACCAATAGCTTGAACAGCCACACTATCTTCATCATATTTACGTTTACTTTCCTCCACTACACTCAATCCAGGAATGATATTTTTGTTTTGAAGAAAATAAGCGACTTCTCTATCGGATAATTCACTCTTGATCAATCTCGGAGAATAACCTTGAGTCTGTCGATATTGCAGGTCCATCGCATTTAATATATCTTCTACCGACAATTCTTTGCTCCCAGGATCTTTAAATTCCTGAAACACTCCATATAGTTTCTCTGCAAATTGTTTAGCTTCCTCACGATTTGGGTTTTCAGGACCACCTTCCTGTTGACTATAATTTTTATATAAAGTGATATATAGCGACTGAATAGGTTCAGAATATGCCAGTTTCACTTTGCCTGATGAATCATAGATGGTACCTCGGACGGGTAGCATAGGACTCGATCTGGTGACACTTTCATTTTGTAAACGGGCAAGTTCAGGGCCTTCTACAAATTGTATAACAGCAAGACGAATGATAATAATTGAAAAAATGACAAAGGATAAAAAAAAGAAAAAGTTAATGCGTAAATTGGAACTCTTTTGGTTGGCTTCTTCTACATCGTGATGATTGTTCATCTGATACTACTCCTCTTGGTTTGTTCTTAAGAAATAGTGTAAAGTTTAAATTTGAAGTAAGTGTGGATTTTGTTATATCAATACAATAAAATTTCAAATGAACGAACGAATTCAAAAGCAAAAAAGCACTACGAAGAACGTAGTGCTTTTTAAATTCACCTTATGGAATTGTAACTATTCTTTGTGACAAAGAAATATTCTATTCCCGATAAAAACCAATAATAAAAATGAAGCATAGACAAGACTGACTTGTACCAAGCGTGTTCCATTATTCCAAAATTCATGCCCTATATACGCAAAGGCAATCATAGCAGGGATTTTACCTATACAGGTTGCAAGTATGAAAATCCTAAAATTTAAATGGAATACGCCAGCGTAAATATTGATTGCAGCAGCTGGGAAAAAGGGTATGATGCGAGCAAAAAGAATCGTCCAAAACAGGCGCTGGCTGCTCGTCGTATGCAATTCGTTTAGGAAGGTAAATCTCCGAATGATCCTGCTTCCCCAAGAATGAAGAGAGGACTTTGCCAATACATAGACAATGCTTGCCGCTAAAGTGGAGGTGGCCACGTTCAAAACACTGCCCCATACTACACCATATTTAGCGCCTATCACTCCACCTACGATGCCGAATGGGACCACAGGAAATATAGCAAGCATAGTCACAACGAGAAACATCAGGGGAAAACTAGGCGTATTCTCCCCAGCAATCCATGCATACAATGAATCTCGCTTACTGAAAATGAGAATAAACATAATCAGGTTAGCACCGAATATAACCCATTTTTTCAACCTAACATTCTCCTGAACGGATTTCTAATTTATGTGTGCCTTTTCTTCACTAAAGCACCCACGCAAGGGATACCCCGTATCCCTGCGTGGGTACTTTTATATAATATAACAACAATAGAATCTATAACAAAATATATTTTATACATTTATTAGCTTTAATCACGTCGCTTCTATGAATTACGTATTTTCACACGTTGTAACCGAAGTGCATTAAGAACAACGGATACTGAACTCAATGCCATCGCAGCACCTGCTACCCATGGGGCCAAGAGGCCGATTGCGGCTATCGGAATACCCAGCGTATTGTAACCGAGTGCCCAGAATAGATTTTGTTTAATGTTAGTCATCGTTTTACGACTCATATAGATGGCATCTGGGATACTTGATAGATCGCCACGCATCAAAGTTACATCAGCAGCTTCCATAGCCACGTCCGTCCCCGTGCCAATAGCCATCCCGATATCTGCCATAGCAAGGGCCGGAGCATCGTTGATACCATCTCCTACCATCGCTACCTTTTTACCTTGAGCTTGCAACTTTTTAACTTCATCCGCTTTTCCTTCAGGAAGAACTTCAGCGAGGACGTGATCAATTCCCACTTGAGCCGCTATCGCTTTTGCCGTCCTTTCATTGTCCCCTGTAATCATAATGACCTGGATACCCATTTCTTTTAAACGGCTGACAGCAGCTTGTGAGGTTTCTTTGATAGTATCTGCCACAGCAACCATACCCGCATACTCTTTATTGATAGCGACAAGCATAGCCGTTTTCCCAGATTCCTCTAAAGTAGACATCGTAGTGTAAGCTTGTTTTGCTTCTACATCGAATTTATCCATGAGGCGACGGGTACCAATTAATAATTCTTTACCATCAACAGTAGCCTTGATTCCAAAACCTGGAATGGCTTCAAAGGATTCTGTCCCGGGCAGTTCAATATTTCTTTCCATAATACCCGCAACTATAGCCTCGGCCAATGGATGTTCTGAATTTTTCTCAGCTGCCCCCACAAGTTTAAGGAATTCTGTTTCATCTCCATCGACCAAAACATCGGTAAGTTCAGGTTTACCTTTTGTTACTGTACCTGTTTTATCGAGAATGATCGCATCAATTTTATGGGTCTGTTCCAGATGTTCTCCACCTTTAAATAAGATTCCAAGTTCAGCTGCGCGCCCAGAACCAGCCATAATTGAGGTTGGTGTAGCAAGCCCTAGAGCACAAGGACAAGCAATAACCAGAATTGCAATTGCTTTTTCTAAAGAACCTGCAAAGTCACCAGGTGTAACTATAAAGTACCATACCAAGAATGCCACTACAGCGACACCTACAACAATAGGTACAAAGATCCCGGAGATGACGTCGGCTACCCGTTGAATAGGAGCTTTTGAACCTTGCGCTTCCTCGACCACTTTAATAATTTGTGCAAGAGCAGTTTCTTTACCTACTTTTGTTGCTTTAATTCGAAGCACACCGTTTTTGTTAATGGTGGCTCCAATAACAGCATACCCAGCTTTTTTTTCAACAGGGAGGCTTTCGCCTGTAAGCATCGATTCATCCACAGATGATAGGCCTTCCAGAACTTCCCCATCGACAGGCACTTTACTACCTGGGCGAACAATTACAACATCACCTGCAATCACTTCTTCCACGGGAATGGTCAATTCTTGACCTTCTCGGACAACTATTGCTGTCTTGGCTTGAAGTCCCATTAGTGATTTAATGGCTTCAGACGTACGTCCTTTTGCCAGGGATTCAAACAGTTTCCCCATTACCACTAATGTAATCAACACGGCACTTGTCTCATAGTACATCGCTGGGCCATGATGTACGCTACCGCCTTCAAACGCCCACACAACGGTTAGATATAGACTGTAAAAGTAGGCTGCTGAGGTCCCTAATGAAACGAGAACGTCCATGTTCGCACTACCATTACGTAATGCTTTATATGCACCAATATAGAAGGGTCTTCCGATATAAAATTGAACAGGAGTTGCTAAAATCAATTGGAACCATGGATTCATAAAGAGATCTGGCAGCCATACCCACGAAGTGAATGAAAAGTGACTTACCATCGCCCAGAGCAAGGGAAATGATAAAATAGCAGAAATAAGAAGTTTCCGTTTTTGTTTTGATAATTCTTTTTGTCGACGTTCCGCCGGGTCGCTTTGTTCCTGTTTGGGTACAACTTGATATCCAAGTTTCTCTACTCTCTTTTGCATATCAGTCACAGAAACATCTGCCGGATTATATTCGACATGAGCAACTTCCATGGCGAAATTAACGGTGGCCGTGCTTACGCCGGGTAACTTATTCAGAGTCTTCTCGATTTTCAAGGCACAAGCCGCACAAGTCATACCGACAAGTTCCAAATCAACAGCTTCCTTAACTGTACTGTAGCCAAGCTTCTCAATGCTTGCTTCCATCTTACCGATGTCGACTTTACTCGGGTCATACGTTACTGTCGCCTTTTCCATCGCAAAGTTTACGTTAGCTTCTGATACGCCTTCCAGCTTGTTCAGAACCTTTTCAATTTTTAAAGCACAAGCGGCACAAGTCATACCTGTGAGTTGAAGTGATGTTTGTGCTTTTTTCTCTTCGATTGTTGACACTACATATACACCTCACCTTTTAGACTTCGTATCCTTGCTCTTCAATAGTCTCTTTAATGCGCTCTAGAGTCACCTTATTTTCATCATATACTACGGTAACAGTGCCATTTTCAAGATTAACATCCCCGTGAACACCGAGTGATTTTAAAGCACCTTCGATCGAGTTGACACAATGCCCACAAGACATGCCTTTCACATTTAACACTACATTTTGCATAATTCATTACTCCTTTTATTCGAGATTTATATTTCGTAAGATTTGCTTGACTCCATATGAATACAATACCCCCCTACCCTATATTATGTCAAGCAAGACTCGATAATTTTCAGCCCATTTTATTGTTGATATGTATTATGTTATTTGTTATTCCCTTTACATAAATCGATTGTTTCTTAGGAATTCGTTAAAGAAGGGGTTTTCTCGGAATTTAAGAACTGATTCTGAGAAAACCCCTTAGGTGTTACTTGTTTTTTATTAAGCGGCCATTTCACGACAGATTTTTGCACAAGCAAAGCATGCTTCTGCGCATTGCTGACAATGCTCAAGATCATGTTTTTTACATTCGTTTCCACACGCTTCACAAGCTTCTGCACAAACCAGACATATAGCTTTAGCATATTTACTATTGATCGACATCGCATGAGCGGCAAATTCGCAGATATCCGCACATTCACGATCCAATCGAATACATTCCTTCATCATTCCAACATGCTCTTCATCCAAACAAGAAACATAACAATGATTACATGCGACCATACATTTTAAACACTCTTCAATACACTCTTTGTACTTTTGATGTGACATTAATAAATCTCCTTTATATATAAATTTAGGGTAGTCCCTATTCTATATATACCCCATATAGAAATATTCTATTCATGGAGCATTTCAGAAGATAATCAACTACTCTAGAGAATAAGGGATTCATGTGTAATCCGTTTTAATGGTTTAGAAATTTTAATTCCATATGCTCTAATTTCATCTTAGTGAGTTGGCAGAAATAACCTATACCTTAGGTTAGTAAATCGATTTTGCATATATCCTTTCCTAATCAAGAAGTTTTTGCTCAATTTCTTGACGATTGAAGACAAATCCGAAATAAACTTCATTATCAATGAAAATTGTAGGTACCAGGTTTTTACCTGTTCGTTCACGAAGTATAACAGCATTTTCTGGATTATCAGCTATACTAAACTCTGTATACAGTATTTGATGATCATTTAAGAATTTTTTGAAATTTTTGCAATCTTCACAAGTTGGCGTTGTATATACCTCGACATTCATACGCTTCACCTTCTTCTATGTGATCTTACAGTTCAAGAAGATCGACTACAAACGTTATTCAACTATTTCGTAACCTTGATTTTCTATCGCTTCTTTAATAACCGAGAGCTTAAGTTTTGTTTCATCAAATTTCACTTCAACTTTTTCGTCGGCAAGAATCACTTTTGCGTCAGCTCCTATCTGATTCAGAGCCCCTTCTATTGAGTTTACACAATGTCCACATGACATTCCTTTAACTTTTAGCGTAACATTTTCCATTTTCGAATACTCTCCCCTTTTAATTGTGATTTCAATATATGTTATTTCATTATGGATTGAATTGTTTTCATTAATTCATTCACCACTTCAGTATCACCTTATTGATCCCGATCCACCACAAAGTCCTCAATCCGCCCTCTCAAAAGAACGTTGCTGACATCATTTAGCCCTGCCTCAGCAGCCGAAATTTGATTCAATACTTGATCGCAGTAGTTATCTTTCTCAATAAGACCCTTGATTCGCCTTATCTTTCCTTCAATACGATTTAGACGAATTGGCATATTATTTTCTCTTTTGATGAATGGTAACTGTTCCGATTGTATTTGGATGAATAACCTAGTTCTATATTGTCCAATGGAATGTCATTCAATGTACACACCTCCTTTTTCATTAGAATACCCCCCTACCGTATATTTGTCAAAATATTTTGCTGTAAACAAAAAAGGGTTGCAAGAACCCTCTTTTGTTTACAACACTATTTGATTAATTTATTTATAGTAACTAATAATTCATCAATAACTTCGTTTTCACCTTCCTGAATGCGTTCCATTACACAGCTTTTCATGTGATGCTCTAACAAAAGTTTACCTACCCCGTTCAATGCTGCTTGGACTGAAGAGATTTGATTCAGCACATTATCACAATAAGTGTCCTTTTCTATTAATCCCTTTAGTCCTCTAACTTGTCCCTCAATTCTGTTAAGCCGGCTAATCAAATTATTCTTTGTTTTCTCAGAATGATGACTTCTACGTTCTTCGGTGTTACATGACTCCTGCTCTTGAATTAAATCCCCCATGTTCCGATCACTCCTTTTCTTTATACATTTATTATACTATAGCCCCCCTATACTATACAAAATGAAAATCAACCACATTATTTCTACATAAATTATCTATACTATTATTGTTATTACCAAACAAATACAAAACATGGAGGAAAGATATATGAAAAAATCTATGCTTATAAAGAGAATTATCGTAATTAGTTCTTTTGCTATTTTTGCTACGGGATGTGCAAATGCTATTAAAAACAACGCAATGGAAGAAATGAATCATTCAAATATGAATAATCCTACAACGGTTAATTCCAGTCCTAATACCGGGAAATTCACATCTGCTACTCCAGTGGTAAACGGTAAAGAATTCACGATCACTGCCCAAGAGAGCAATCTTGAAGTTTCCAAAGGTAAGATATTACCTGTTTGGACATTCAACAATTCTGTCCCCGGACCTCAAATCCGTGTAAAAGTTGGAGATAACGTAAAAATCAATTTAAAAAATGAATTGAATCAGCCTGTCTCCATTCATTGGCACGGCTATCCGGTTCCCAATAATATGGATGGCATACCTGGCGTCACACAAGATGCTGTTGAACCAGGTAAAACATTTACGTATGTTTTCAAAGCCAATGTACCAGGTACCTATTGGTACCATTCTCACCAAGACAGTGTAAACCAAGTGGATAAAGGACTGTATGGTTCGCTTGTTGTTGAAGAACTCAAAAATGACTATGACCGGGACTACACTCTTATGTTAGATGAATGGATGAGTTCTGGCGACATGAGTATGGGGGATTCCGACAGCAAGGATATGAAAGATATGGATCATAATGAAATGAATATGTCCGATTCGGATAAGAATATGGACGAGGACACGTTGAGTATGGGCGGACATGATATGAGCATGTATGACCTATACACGGTAAACGGAAAAACAGGTCCTGCCATTGAGAAGCTAGCTGTGAAAGAAGGAGATAAAGTTAGAATTCGCCTAATTAATGCAGGATTTATCAGTCATCAAATGCACTTACATGGCCACAATTTTAAAGTAATTGCTTCGGATGGTCAGCCTATTAATGAACCCGGGGTGATTAAAGATCAAATTCTTTCTATTGCTCCTGGAGAACGTTATGATATTGAATTTACAGCGGACAATCCAGGCTCCTGGCTACTTGAGGAACACGGAACTGAAAAACCGATACAAAATATGAAAGCCGTTATCCAATATGAAGGTTCAAAAGTTCAAAATGACATTTCTAATACTTCTCTCAAGCTTCCCGTGTTTGATTTAGAGAAATACGGTAACATTTCAAATCCTAAATTTTCTTTGAATCAAACATTTGATCAGAACGTGACTATGAATTTAAATACGGAGATGAAAGACGGAGAAATGGTTTACACAATCAACGGAAAGGTGTTTCCGGATACAGATGTCATACAAGTCAAGAAAGGTGACAAGGTCAAAGTTACTTTTGTAAATCAGTCCAAGACGGATGACCATCCCATGCATCTCCATGGTCAATTTTTCCAAGTACTAAGTAAAAATGGTCAATCCTATCAGGGGTCAACGATCATGAAAGATACCCTAAATGTTAAACCAGGAGAAACCTACGTTGTTGCTTTTGAAGCCGATAACCCAGGAGATTGGATGTTCCATTGCCATGATTTGCACCATGCTTCCGCGGGAATGGTAACGGAAGTAGTGTATACAGATTATGAAAGTAACTATACACCTGATCCGAATGTAGATAACGTGGCTGAATAAGGATAATTAATGAGAAGCATTTTCCACGCTCTACTATAAACTGCTGATACAAATGTCAAGTCTAGTCAATGAGATACTAAAAAACAGAAGAATCCATTATGCGGCGATCTTCTCCGGAATCCAACCGAGGAGTGATCGCCGCATTTGTTTTGATGCCCCTAATTGTAAAACAAGCGATACTGACATAATGTAGGCCCTACTGCTACAAATTATGGGTTTCTCTAGATTTAGTTCCTCAATTTTCAGTAACAAAAATGATTTTTGCGTTCTATCTCCGGATTTGGTCCACGCTCTTGATCTTAAACGTCACTCTCATTCGGTTGTTGATCTGCCATCAGACGAACATTCCTATTGCTTATTGCTTTCTCCTATTTGGGTGGCATAAGAAAATCCCCCGGTATAATGAGCTCATTTTAACATGATCTCTATCTCGAGGGATTGATACCATCAGCTTTTCAAAAATGTTGGTCATTTTTGTTCAGCAAAGGCTCGTTTTTCGTTTTTGTTTTCTCATCTTCTTTGGAGAACTTTATTAAAGATAAGGATTATAAAATCATTCTTTTGGAAGAAGGAACGGAAAAGGAATACACACGATCTTCAATATATATTTGATGCCATAAGATAAATACAAGGATGGTCCACAATTTACGGCTTGCATCCATTTTCCCTTCCTTATGGATCTCAAGTAGCTGCAAGACATACGTTTTATTGATCCATTGATCTACGTCTGCCGTCATAATCAGATTTTTAGCCCATGTGTACCATTCACTTTTCAACCATACCCTGGTAGGTACAGGAAAACCTAATTTTTTTCGGTACTGTACATCAGGTGGCACCACACCTTTCATAGCTTCACGGAGCAATAATTTGGTTGCTGTAGGTGTAACTTTATACTTTGTTGGAATTGTAGCAGCTAACTCAAATACTTTTGTGTCCACAAAGGGAACCCGAAGTTCCAAGGAATTAGCCATCGACATTTTATCTGCTTTCATCAGGATGTTTCCACGCAGCCAAGTATGAATATCAATATACTGCATCTGCGTGACTTCATCATATAACTTCGCTTGTTTATAAAGCGGCTTAGTCACCTGAAGAGTCGGTTCACATACCCCCTGTTTCGTTAACCATGGTGCTAATACCTTATCTTTTTCATGATCCATAAAAATTTTCGCATTCCCAAAGTAACGTTCTTGTAGAATAAGACTACCTCTTTCCAAAAATCCCTTGCCTTTCATGCCGTCGGGCATTAACCTTCCAAGATGTCCTGCAAGACTTCTCAATCTTCCTGGAAGATCCTGAAACATACGGAGAGCATAAGGTTCCTGATAAATGTTGTAGCCCCCAAAAAATTCATCCGCGCCCTCTCCTGAGAAGGCCATTTTAACATGCTGACTAGCCAACCTCGATACAAAGTAGAGACCCACGGCTGAGGGGTCTGCTACTGGCTCATCCATATGCCATATTAGAGAAGGTAGTATATCTATATAGTCGCGGGCATTAATCCGAATTTCATGATGCTCAGTCCCCAAATAAGCGGCTGTCTTTCTGGCATCATCCAATTCACT
Source organism: Paenibacillus sp. CB74 (assembly GCF_055687625.1). Classification (NCBI taxonomy): domain Bacteria; kingdom Bacillati; phylum Bacillota; class Bacilli; order Caryophanales; family Paenibacillaceae; genus Paenibacillus; species Paenibacillus sp. CB74. Next base: position 420,034 of record NZ_JBVMUS010000002.1, read on the forward strand.
ATATCCTGGCATATCGAATCCAACGCTGAATGTTTGGGTTGGTTCCAATTGATGAAGTAATCCAACTAAACTGCTTGAATCAATACCGCCCGATAAGAATGCGCCCCTGGGGACATCTGAGTTCTTGTGAATACACACCGATTCCGTTATTACCGATCGAGTCTCCTCTACTAAATCGGAATAGGACCTGTTTTCATTTGGCTCAAACTTCACTTCGTAATACGGTTTAATGATCAATCCATGATCCTGTACAATCAAATAATGGCCGGCTTTCAATTTATGGATTCCTTTGAACATGGTTGAAGGTTCAGGTACATATTGAAATGTAAGATAATGATATAGCGCATTTTCATCTACTTCCCGATCAATCCTGCCTGAAGCCAGTATCGATTTAATTTCAGAACCAATCATGTATCCAAAGGCGGTTTCACTGAAATATACAGGCTTTATTCCGAAATGATCCCTTGCCGCAAATAAAAGATCTTTTTTTCGATCCCATATGGTGAAACCAAACATGCCCCGTAAATAGCTGACACATTTAATTCCAACGTCTTCGTAAAGCCTCAGCAGCACTTCAGTATCCGAATCTGTATAAAATGTATAACCTTTTTGGCTTAACCAATCCTTCAACTCTTTATAATTATAAATCTCCCCATTGAATACAAGCCAAATATCTCTGGTCTTATTGGTCATGGGCTGCGCCCCGTGCGCGATATCCAGTATACTTAATCTCCTGAAGCCCAAACCGATATGATCATTGATGTACATACCTTCATCATCTGGGCCACGATGAGCTATGGAGTCTGTCATATTTTGCAGAAGGTTTGCATCTACTGGCATACGATATTTGTTATATATACTTACAAATCCACACATTTGGCTAATCTCCTCTATTCAATATAAGATTAGTTTAGCCTTCATGTATGTGGAATTTGTGAAAATAATATGGTCTGTACTATAAATCACAGTTTCCTTAGTTATCTATTTATTTTCAGGTTTTGTTCGACTAAAAATGATGGTATCTGTTCAGAGGTAGTTATGAAACAAAATGGACAAACCCGTGAATTACTCACGAGCTCGTCCATTTTTTTAATGACTATCGTCAATCATTTTAAGGTAGTTCTGCTCGCTAACCACTCGGCGAGCTGTAACATATCTGGTTTTATAATAACTTTCAGATAAGCTACTAATTCGAACACCTTTACTGCTTGAAGAATGTGCAAATTGATTATTACCTACATAAATACCTGCATGGGAGATGCTACGACCATTCGTATTGAAGAAGACGAGATCTCCTGGACGGAGTTCTTCTTTCTCTACAAACGATCCCTTCTTTGCTTGCATACTGGAGGTACGCGGCAAATCTAATTTAAACGCATTAAATACATACAAGATAAAGCCGGAACAATCAAAACCCGATGTCGTTGTGCCGCCATATAGGTATGGTGTTCCAACTACTTCTTTTACTTCTGCAGTTAGTTTTGCCTGACTAGCAAATGCTCCCGTTGCAGTGGACGTAAATAAAACTGTTGCTCCAAGCACCGACAAAATTACTTTTTTCAAACTCTTGTTCCTCCCTTTGTTGCCTACGGAGTTAGCTTAAGGATTCGGTTAAAGGATCCCTATATTCTTTTTGTGCAAGAATAATTCACCCAACAAATGGTTCCCCCGTTTTCAAGACGAAATTCGGCAAAAATAGTTAAAAATTTGTAACCATAATGAGTATTATAGTTTTAAATTGTGTGGATTTTATGTAGAAATTTCGTAAATCTTAGTCTACGAAAAAATGAAGCGACCGCCCCCTGTCGAATTCAGGTAAGCAATCGCTTCTTAACGCATTCCTTTTTTTGTTAACGGACAATACAGTATCGCTCACGGCCCCTCTACACTATATAACCACTTATAACCTATACCCCAAACCGTTTGAATGGGGTTTTGGTTTAATCCAGCCAACTGCAGTTTCTCGCGGATATTTTTGATATGAGTATCAACGACTCGATTATCCCCGAAAAAATCATTTCCCCACAGACGTTCTATGATTTCATCTCTAGAGAAGACTCTTTGTGGATTTCCCGCCAATATAAGCAGGATATCAAGTTCTTTTTGGGTAAACTCCAGACCTGTGTCTAATACCAACACCTGTCTTCTATCTGGATAAATAATCAGATCCGAATACACGATCTTTTTACCGGCTTCTTTTAAGCTCGAAGACTGAGAAGAACGTCGAATAAGCGCATACAGGCGAGCAATAAGCTCATCCGAATTAACAGGTTTCACCATATAATCATCTGCTCCTACACCTAACCCATGTACCTTATCCTTCACATCCCCTCGAGCTGTAAGCATCAATATTGGTGTTTCACTAAAATCTCTGATTTTTTTACAAAGATGCCAACCATCCATATCCGGCATCATAACGTCTAATAAAATGACATGATACGAATGTTTCTGAAGATAGGACAGAGCTTCGGTTCCATTATGAGCTTCCGTAATATCAAAACCTTCTTTAGTTAAATAAATACGCAAGAGATTTCTCATATTCCATTCGTCATCAATAACTAATGCTTTCAACTTATTCATACGGTCACCACCACCCAATAAAATCTATAACATCATAGCCTACACCAAAGGCCATGAACTTTTTCTTCTTACTGTGACTTTTAAAATCATTAGCTCATTTGATTCACATATTATAATTTAAAGCTATGTGGTTTCAATGAAGATGTGATGGGAGGGAAAAATATTTTAAATGATGTGCCCACTCCAATCTTACTCTCTACATTTATTGTTCCTCCTTGTTGTAACACAAGACTTTGAACAATAGACAGCCCAAGTCCTGTTCCTCCATATTCACGTGACCTAGATTTCTCAACTCTGTAAAAGCGTTCAAATATGAATGGAAGTTCTTCAGCTGAAATCCCTGGTCCGGAATCGCTAATATTAATCGCTACTCCACCTACTTCGGAAGTTAGTGAAACTTGGATATTCCCATCAGCTGTGTAACGAATTGCATTATCCAATAGGTTTAAAATGATCTGTTCTAACCGATTGGGGTCCACAAAAATATGGGGTACGGGACTCAACTTACTTTGAATAGTAAGATCTTTCTCTTGGGCTTTTAATTGAACCTTATCTATAGACCTCTGGATGATCGAAGTGGGTTCGACTGACATTAGCTTCAAGTCAATTTTACCTTCCTCCATTTTAGACAGTTCAAAGAGATCATTTATGATTACATTCAAACGTTGTGCTTCCTCTGAAATAATTTGTAGATATTTTTTCTTTTCTTCTTCATTTTCCACAAGATCTTTTGCCAAAATATCCGCATACCCTTCCAAGTAAGTAATGGGTGTCCTCAATTCATGGGAGACGTTGGCAAAAAACTCAGAACGATTATCTCGATATTGCTTTAATTCTCTAGCCAGGTCGTTTATGGCTTGTGACAATGAACCAATCTCATCTTTAGTTTCTACAGGAATTTTTAAATTCAGTTCTCCTTTGGCAATCTGACGAGTTGCTTTTTCAATTTTTAACAAGGGATTAGATAATCTTTTAGATAAAAAAAAGATGCATCCCATCGCGAGCAACAGTGATCCAATGCCGGCTATAAAAAGTAAATTTCTGATCGTTTGGATCGATTCTTTCATGTTTTCTAGAGAACTAATCACATAAATTCCTTTGACTGTTGGAATTGTGGTCACGGGGATACCATGAAGCAAGTAAAGTTTGTTATTAAAAGTGAATTCTTTTTCCACCTTCTGCCCTTCTAACAATTTATCATTCTCCCAGATATATTCAGGAAGGGTAGGAGTGCCTGAAGCCTTTGATTCAAGGAAGGTTCCTTTTGAGCTCAAAATATACATCTGTACCCCCGTAAAATCGGCCATTTGTTCTGCACCGTTACCTTGCTCCTCAAGCATAGAGGACAAATGTGCTGCTAACTCGTTGGCTTCATCGTGGACTTTAGATGATAAGAAATTCGTAAATATGAGGTTAAGTACAATACTTAGCAATATTAAAATTCCAATAAACAAACTGAAAATGGTAAAGCTCAGTTTCAAATGAATTTTATTCCATGTCAAATGCATCACCTTTTTTATCGTTATTAAGAAAACAAAACAGTCGCCAAAATGGCGACTTCATAAATTCTCCCCTCAGAAAGGACGAGACTATTTTTTACTTTGAACAGTACTATGCATTAAATTTAGATATTACAATGGACTTTCCCCATTCAGTGGTTGATTTCATTTTCGCCATTTACTATAAATTTAAAGCCACTCCCTTTAATTCTTCAACAGAGATTCTCTTCAAAAACTTACTGAATTTTTCTTTACCTTTTGCGTGTACTTTGTAGTAATCAATTATGTTCAATACAGTTTGTGTCACTTCCGCCTCCGTTAAACCAGCTAAAAAAAGTTCCGCTAAAGAAGCTTTAATTCCCTTTGGATCTCCACCAACATAAATATCGAATTTCTCTTTCATTTTAACGATGCCGATATCTCTCAGAAGGGGTTCACTAGTCCCAAGTGCGCAGCCAGCATATCCGACCTTAAGAGGTGTCGGTGTCAATATACCCGCTATAGCTTTATTTAATTTTTGAGCAATATCTAGTCCAGCATCCTCAGCTCCCCTACAGAAGTTGCAGGCTATCAAGCTCTTGGTTGCAAAACCTGCTGGGTTTACCTCAAGTCCAATGCTTCGAAGATTGTCCGTTATAATCCTTTCCGATTCAACCGATACTTCAATATATAATTGTTTAAACAGAGTCATTTCAGTCTTTTGCTCTGGACCCATAAGTTTACTAATGGCTGAAAGTTGTTCCGCAGTAAATAAGCTTCCTCCTACTTGAACCGGTGGAGAAACCGCAATCATCAACCTTTCATTGTCCACCTTTTTTTCCCCTTTAACCGATTTATTTTTCCTTGGATACCTTGATCGTAATTTAACGACTTTAGTATACCCCCCTATGGTATTATATTCAACCCTTTCTTTTCACTACATAGTATGATGAAAATTCTATTCAACCTATCATTATTGACAATATCCTTACAGATATCCATCTGTCCGTAGTAAGGATCGGATTATATCTGAGCTGTTCTTCATGATTCCCTTAAAGACCATTTTGCTCCACCATCATTGCTTTCATAAACCGAATACTGATCTGTCACGATGATCAGCCGATTTGGATCTTGCTTTGAACCTTTGATCCCCAAAGGCATCTCACCATGTAAGTCTACCTCAAGGTCAGACCACTTTTCTAAATCTGTAGATTTTAAAAGACCACTTTCTGTCATGATAATCGTGCCTCCATCGGATAAAGAAAGTACCTCGTATGCTGGCTCGTTGGTAATCTGGATTTGCTCTATATCGCTGCCCTTGATGTTATAGCGAACCAGACCTGTTTCCGTAGCAGCCAAAATGGTTTCTGTAGCCGAGGGAAGTATGGAAATGGAATAAGCCCCTTGAGGTATGCTCCCGACATTTTGCCACTGTTCACCTCCATCTTTCGTTTCATACAAATTTTTGTCAGCACCAGCGAGCATCGCAAATAAATGACTTGAGTTCTTCGGATCCATTGCTAAATAGTGTACATCCGGCTCATTGGGTTTTGCTTGACTTGGAAGACCATTCTCAGCAGTTTCCCAGGTCTCCCCGCCATCATTAGAACGTTTTACAAATCCATGCCCTGCAACAATAATGTTTAAGGGATTATTGGGATTCGTTTCAATTGCCATCACATCACTTGTCATAAGATCTTTAAAAGTTCGCTGCCATTTTTGATCTATAAGTTCATATACTCCGTTATGAGTACCCATCCATATGGTTGTATCATTGGCTGCATAACTAAAGATATGAGGATGGGTGTTGGTCTGGGCTGTTAATACATCCAAATTTGATTCCTTTTTAACCCCTCCCCAAATAGCAAAACCGACAATCACCACTAATAATAATGCGAAATAAAAGCCGATACCCAAGGTAAACCCTTTTTTCTTTATAGGCATGTACCGTTCTCTCCTCACCACTGATAATGTTAGGTCATTATAGAGAAAAATTGTGAAGATTCTGCGGGTTTTAGCGTAGAAATGAGGAGGAAACTCTATTAGTACATGATGGTATAGCCTAAAAATTATTCATTTAACAGCTTGAGCCATATGGTTAAGCTTCATGGATGAATATAGCCAATAGTCATAATTTCGACTTCGCTTTAAATTGGGGAGAAATCGCAATAAAAAAACCCAATCAGCGAAAGCTAATTAGGGTGTGGACGATATCTTGCTACTATGAAAGTGTTGATCCATGGTCTTCATGCCAGATTTGGTGAATTACATCGGCCAATATTGAAATCGTCCTGTAATTTTCTTCTAATACATTTTCTACACCGCCGATTTCGATAAGGGCACTAGATTCAGCAAGCGATTGGTTGTATTTTCCGTTACCATTAGAATGATCTTTTGAGTATATGCCCTTCGATAATCCTGGTATTTTTTTGTTTAATTTGTTTTGTAATCTGGTGGCAAATTTCATCGTTTCTTTCCAGTTGGGATTTTCCTTTCCTACAACAAAATATAATTGCGCATAATTAAGCTTGTCAAAAACAATGGTCGTTTGATCTTTTGGTTGTGAATCACGATGGATATCAAAAACATAGTCAATGGATTTGTGGTTAGACAATTCCTGGCTCAACGTAGTCTTTGAATAACTGTAGGATTTAGCGTATTCGAAGTTCTTGACTATACTCGGATAGTCTACAGTAGATTGAATCACATTCATCCCTTTCGCTAATAATTTATTCGTGAGGTCCTTTCCCAGTAAGGTGACATTAGTATTAGAATCAAATGCTTCATCGGCAGAGGTTTTGCCTTGCAGCTCTGGTAACCAAGATTCACGATTATGAGTATGATAAATAAGAACTTGTGGTTGGGTGGATCGAGAAGCACTTTTTTGATGGGTTATATTTTTCGTTACAGATACGTTGTTTGGCTTCTTAGTCACATGCTCATGGTTTGTATTTTCTGTTTTAGTCGGAGGGTTGGTTAGCTTATCTTCAGAATTCTGCGTGTTCTTACTTAGTTTGGGTATCTCTTTTGATACTGCGCCGGCCGATTGATCTGCAGTGATATCCTTTACCTCTACCTGACTGCGTTGAGGTAAGATTTCCTCTAATGGAGTTAAGTCAATGTACATAGGGATAACTTTCAAGGAGATAATGAAAGATGATAGAAATGTAAAAACGACTAACTTTCCCATTCTTGTTTTTCGAGCCATTTCGTTTCTCCCTCTCTTTTTCATTTTGTCTCTATTATTTCTATTCACTTTTTCATAGAATAGAACAACATTCCTATCCCAGCCCACAATAAAAATAGGAAGGCTCTCATAGCTTTCCTATGGATTTATATAATCTAGTCTGTTCTCTTTTGGCCATATATATTTCATAGTTATAAATCCCCTTATGTTTACACCGTTTTTAGAGTGTCTGTTCATAGGGACAGTTATCGACTTAAGGGCTGAAATTTGTAAAAAAAGGTACTCCGATACTTCAAGGACATATCTTTAAAAGGTAAACATCAATCTTCCCTAAACATAAATTTAATTTTGAACACTAGAGACAATTAAAGTATGTAATTTAACTTCGACCCAAAATTATAAACCTTGATGTTGCGCAGAAAAAGAAAAGAATGACGTCATTTCTGACGTCATTCCATACGGGGTCTATTTTGTTGAAAGCTCACTCTCTACTAACCATTGGTGATTTTTAACCGGGTTTCCACCGTTAGTTGGTGTATAATCCACCATATAAATTGTTGTCTTCTCAACCGAGTCAATAGTGGCCTCAGCACCCATCATACCTTCCATATGTTCAGCTTCAAGGGTAACTTTGGTCCCTGGTTTTAAGGGCTCGCTACCTGCATCTTTGAGTTCTTCTTGAATAACCCACTTATGATTCGGTATTGGATCACCTCCAGTCGTTGGAGTAAAAGTTACTGCGTATGCTACTGTATCATAAGCGCCTACTACGTTTGCCTTTGCTCCGTCCATACCTTCCATGTGACTGGCAAGAATGACGGCTTCGTCTCCAACTTTATAGGTCGGATTCGCGGATTCTTTTAACCCTTCTGGAACTTCACCCGATCCTGAATGATCCATCTCACCCATATTCGAATGCTCGCTTTCTGAGCCCGTATTGGAATTGTTAGTGTTCTCATTGTTTCCACATGCACTTAAAACCAATATAGCTGCCAAGCTAAGTAAAATGAATATTTTTTTCACTGTTGTCACACACCTTTACTTTAATTTTTTTTTGTGGGTGGGTATAGTCGAGGCACTCTAACATTTTACCCAAAAACTTTGAAGATATTGTGAAGATTTCCCTACTGATCATTTTTATTTATAAAGTAACACTACCGTTATGCTCTAGGTCACTTTTATCGCAGGAAAAAAAATTAGCGAATTTTCAGTTCTCTACAAAATCCTGTAAAGCTCTCAAGGTAACCCATATATCTCTCTTTTCATCAAATTAAACTCAGGTATTAGCGAAATTCCTTTTTAAAACCATATTTTCTTTTCGCACCTCGTTTGTCTTCTTGCGCACGGTGTAATAATAGGTTGCCGCAAGTCAGACATCCAGCATCTCCGTCTTCCTGAATATATCTACTCCGCTACATCGACATTCAGTTTAAAAGTACTTGCACCACAAGTTTATTACGTACTCTGCAGATGACTTTAACCCGCCAATTACGCCGCAATTGACTTACACTCCATTTATAAGTTCCAACTTGCTAGGTACGATTCGTGTAGGACCTGAGAACTTTGACGGATTTGTTGTTTCAGATTAATTAAAAACAATAAGAATGGTTTGTTGTGACTCTGTATATAATGAACGGAACCCCTTTCAAACGGTTTGTTAAAAGGAACCCTCACTTCTGGACGGCGGGGGTTCTTATGTATGTAAGAAATATCCCGTACAATTCTTGAACATTTGCAAATTATGTCGATTTAGACCATGAAGTCTACCTACCTAAATCAGATGCCCACCATTATAGGCGATGGTGGGCATTCTTAACGTATAGAACTGCAAATTTAGGATACACTAAAAATGATCCATTAAAATAAATGGTCAGAAACAACACACTGGGCTATTCGTAGCTCCGGTATCGACTCCATTCCCTAATTCTCTGGAAAGGCCAATGGCCTACCTGCTATTAAAGCCGGCAGGCTTTTTTTATTTGACGGATTGTAATATGAAGTGCGACACCTACTGGAAATAAATAAAAAGGGCAAAAGTGAATATCTTGGCCCAGGAGGCGGTGTGGAATGAGTGCCACCGGCTCTCGCACGGCAAGTTTGGTATCGGCTACTCCCGATAATTCCATGGCAATCTGAACCGCTGAATTCCCTCTTCCTATGACAACGACCTTCTGATCTTGAAATGAAACCGGAGTGCTGTAAGTTTCAGAATGTAGAATTGAACCTGTAAATTCATCTTGCTTATTTATTAAATGCATAAAGGGTCTGCAGTAGGAGCCAGTAGCGGAGATCAGCTTCCGTGCAAAATATGTCTTTCCCGCGGAAGTCTCCACTCTGAAATAATCGTATTCTTTAGATACGTTCTCAACACGACTGTAATAAACTAAAGGTAATTCAAAATGAGAGGCATACTCCTTCAAGTATTGAATGACCTCATCCCGATGAGGATAAGCGATCTCCCGGAGATGTAATGGGTAGTCCTGGCAGAGATGCATAGATTGCCGGGGAAAACAATTTGAGACTTTCGTAATTCTGGGGCCATGCCCCTGCTGCATCTTCACCTGCCTCTAAAATTAAGAAGGACACCCTCTTTTTCAGATGATACCCAGAAGCCAACCCAGCCTGGCCCCCACCAATGACAATGACATTCAAGATCTGTTTCATATTCTATTCTCTAAAATTATTTTCATTTTGCAAGTATAATTTAAAAAGGAGTTCTTTCAAATTACTACAACGATTTAACTGATTATAGTGGATAAAATTTTCTCTACAATACTGTGACCTTAAACCTTGCATTGCGTTCTTCTAGGCCTTGGCTTCCTCTTTATTCAAACATCGGTATATGTTCATTTTAAAGATTTATTTGCAAAATACAATTATTATGATGAAAGACTTAGATCTGTGATTCTCGACTTAACCTAGCGTATAAAAATTGTTTCTGATTTATCTGGGTAGCTAACCTTCGCTCCCTGGTAAGTTCCATTAAAGTATATGCGCTTCTTACATCTGATATTTTCTGTATCTGTTGAATCTCAGGTAGAGAAAAAAATCCTCTTGCCGCGTACTCTTTTACTTTCGACATATCCACACCACCGCGACTTATAAGTGGTTCATTTCCCAGATATTTTTGCACGTGTAAAGAGCTTATCTCCGGATCGGACTGAATCAAAGAAATACTTCCGACTGGCAAGATCTCTTTACGTTTTTTTTGTTCCAATAGTCCCTGAAGAGCTCGTTTACGAATAATCACCCACGAGTCGAATAAACGGTTATACAGCCACTTATTTGATTTCCATTCAATCAACTGCGAATGGATCGACTGGTTCACTAGTTTTAACTGGTATACATCAAAATCATAAGCAGACTCATTCCTGTTTCTTTTTGGGGTAAACCTTATATAAGGCTCTTTCGGTTTACATAGGCCTGAAATAAGCACCTGCTCATGCGATAGTAGTTCCCTCCATTTTATGTTCATGACTTGCCCTATTACACCATGATTATCGAAGCACTCCATTAATTCCTTATTGTGCTTCTCATATACATTCATCGAACTAAATGAACCGACAATCCCTAATTCAGTCCACTCCATTCGTCTTAAGCCTCGTTTGATTTGATCCTCTCCTATAGATACTCGAAGTAGATCCATACATTTTTTTAGCTTTACCATCTTACTGTACTGTGAGTTCTCCACAAATTCCTCCAAAGCTTTGAAAGGCACTCCCATTTCCCCTTTTCGTCAAGTTAGGATCATGTATTAACTAATTTCATTTTTTTAAACACATAGAAAAGAGCAATCTCAATGTGATCGCTCTTAATGGGAGTGTATCGAATTATTAATTATCTATTTTCATCACTGATTGAAATGAATGTGACGTCCAAAATACTACCCGACTGATTTAGTGGCACTTTGTAAGAACAATGAGCTTACTTTCATATAAGAACTTATAAACTGAGTATCTGCCTCGTGTTGTAATTCATTTAGCTTAGATAACTTAGTTTCAGATAACCTCATCGGCTGCTTCAATTGAAAATCAACACGATGTATATTCTCATTTAATAAATGGCCGGCAGTGTATGCTGCACTAGTCGTTTGCAGTTGCATGGTAAGATCCACAATTCGATCTCGATACCTAATGAGTGAACTCTTCTCAGCTATCTTATTATTCACGTTATAGATATGAGATCCTGTCCCCAATGATAGCATTCTTATCGTACTCACATCATAACCAAGAACAAAAGCTTCAGCTATACCCACTAAAGCCGGATTATTAGCCCAGAGTCCTCCATCAATTTTACAATCATTGCCGTCGATCGAAACTGCAGGAAAATATGTTGGAGCAGCTGAAGTTGCTAAAGCAACATCTGACATCAGATATTGAGCGTCATTAAACAAGTGCTGACAGTGTGGAGTTTTGAATACTTTGGGCGAGGCCCTACTATGCTCAACGGAAGGAATACATAGCATGGTTTGAGCATCAATCATCTTGTTATCTTTAAATACCTCTGCCAGTTTTTCACGTAGCCCCGTATTCTTATATTGGTTAGTCAATATACCTCTCATACTAAACATTCTTTTCTTGAAAATGTTTTGCGCGTTAGATACATAAAATGTGACTAACTCATCTGCTGGTATCCCAATAGAGAGCCCTAATGCCAATATTCCCCCAGTCGATGTTCCAACGATCATGTCAAAATATTGATTTACGGGCATGCCTGTCTCTTTCTCAAATTTCGCTAGATATCTTGCAGGGAATATTCCTCTAATGCCACCCCCATCAAGAGATAATATGCGTAAGTTTTTCCCGTCACGTGGTATCCAGCCATTACTCTTAATTTGCTCCCAGTTCACATCAAAGCCCCCTACCGATTTTTCTTAAAATCTTTTCTCCTTTGGAAGAATGAATGCTATGGGGGGCCTCAGGTCCCCACCAAACCCCTGTCTCTAACCAGATTTCATAGTAATATAGCCACTCACAGGTCCAAGGAATGATCGTCTTTGCAATTAGTTTATCCTTTTTATAACTCTTATCTGGTGGATAATACAGACACAAAGAATTATCGTCGTATGTATGCGGACTATTTTTTATAATTTGCGGATGTGTAATAAACACTTGAGGGTATTCAGATTTATAAACAATTTTGACTGAATAGCTTTGCTGCATATGCGTGGATATTAATCTGCCACTCCACTGTTTGGCGTCATCTTGATATTCGAACTGAGGAAAGTACTTTTTTATCCAGAAGTTTTGCAAAGCTAAGTTTAATGAGTGTACGCGTCTAGGTGGAATTCTTTTTTTTCGTTTCTTTATCATTGGTTGTTCACCCCAAAGAAACGATGCTTCGGTGAGTTAATCCCCTCTTCTGTGTTTAATAGGCCACTTGTGTTTACTAAAACAGCTCCCGCATTAATTCTAGTTGACATTGCAGATGCTTCATTGAGCTCTATCGGGAATTTATCAAAGATAGCTTGCCACTTCTTAATACTCTCAGCTTTTTTACTCTCATCATAGGCATCCTGAACGTCATCTTTTAGATTGGAAAGCTTTTTCTTGAATTTTTCAAGTTTTTCCTTATCCCAATCCCTTGCCAAATTTTCTTCGGTTAACGAAGGATTTTCAATAAAAACAGTATCATCAAGTTGAATATACGAATCAATATCAATAAGTATTTGCTTTATGGTCTCTAACAAGCTTTCGGCTACAGAATTCTTCCCAACCATACTATTTCCGATCAAAGTAGTTAATAATATTGATTTTGGAGCTGTTTGTTTACCTACCTTATGATCTCTCCAATATCTGAGTAATTTTGTGATTTTCCTAAATTGTTCATTATGATCATAGTGAACATCTCTACACCATTCTTGAAACCCTTCGGGATTAGTCTTCTTCCACTCGCCCTCTTTTTTACTAGGTATTAAAATATGGTCGTTATCTGACGTCTTAGCTAAGACGATGTCCATATGAAAATCACTAGCATAATTTATACGAACACAACGATCTCTTGCCTTGATTTTATCTTTGTAACTCTCATTTGTTTTCATACGTTTAACAAGCCAATCTAATGCGTCTTTAGGAGTTATATCATCGGCTAAATCAAGCTTTAGGACAACATCAACATCAAATTCTTCTCCCTGCTTCTGAGGTCTAATTGAAGTTTTAGTAGCATAAGAACCTTGGAGAAAAAAATCAAGATACTTCTCCTTAATCTCATCATCATTCTCTAGAATATTATTCCAAGTTTCATATGCACTATCGATTCTGTCTACCCGAGCAGGATTTAATGAGATATCCCCAAGTAGTTGCTTGAAATGATCAGATAGTTTCATGATTTTCCTCCTAAAATTCGTTTTACACACTAATTATAGTGTCGATAATACATTATAACACAATATATTGTGTATGTACTGTTGATAAGAAGAATTTCACCTTTTCAATAAGTAACTTATTGATGCCTGACAATAAAAAAAGATAGTGTCTGATTATTTCTCTCAGCACTACCCTCTTACTATATTATTTATTTGAAATGTAACGCCTCAATAAATCTTTACTTTAAATGATATCGATGTATTTTCAGCTTGATAAAGTCTCTAATTTCATCCTGGTCACTTGGTTTTAAATTCCTATATTCTGAAATAAGTCTGACTTCACTATCTCCAAGGCCTTTACTGATAGATACATCACTGACTTGGTCAAGTCCATAAACTAACCAATAGAGATCTGTTTTAAATTGATCGTGAAGTGCCATAACAATGTCTAACGAAGGTTTATATTTATCTAGTTCCAACTCACTCAGTGTCCCCTGAGAAACCCCAATGATTACTGCAAACTCCGTTTGATTATACTTATGTAGCTTCCGGATGCTTCTAATTCGTTCTCCAATGGTGGACAAATTAACAACCCCCTACAAATTAAAGAACAGTCCTGATGACATTTAATCATCAGGACTGTTTAATATTACTCTACAAGTTATTGATTTTATTAATCTTGATCGTCATTTCACTTACCAACTATAATGTCCATTTACCAACTATAATGGCAATTGTCAAACTATAATGTCAATTTACCAACTATAATGTAACTGAACACGCGTAGTGTTTCACGGCATGAAATAAGGGAAGATTGCAAACTTTGGGGGAATTTCCGATTTTGGCGCTATCGCAAAGTATCATTCTTTAATAAAGATACCATTTGAATCTTCCCCTCATACTAAAGAGGTAGGCTGAAACCCTTGCTACACAAGGCTTTTCGGGTTTTGTTCACACAAAAGTTCACGAAACTGATAAAATCCTCGTCTTTCATATCTCTGATGCTATAACGATTACTGTATAGAGGAGTAGATACGATCATATCCTTAACGGTTATCTTTGACAACTAACCTGATAATTCAATGTTGAAAGTCATGATCGTTCAGCGATGAGGGCGGGCGGTGGTTTTTGCATTTTTCTTTTTTATTTTGTATCCGAGCTCTTTAGCCAGGGCTATTGTGTCCTGTGCGAGAACCTTAGCATTCTTCCCGGTTAGATTAGGGAACACATTACTTCTCTTTTGCATTTTGGATTCCACCCATCTGTTTTTTCTATAAGTATGAGCAGATTCGCGTTCTACCATACCTCCCTATTACATAAATTAAAATAGGAACTCTGGCACGGAGTGCCGACGATAACAGTATGAGAGGAGTTTGAATGATGACTGAGAGGATGGTAAAACGTAAGCAACGCTCAGATAAGAAGATCCCCATTGCTCCCTATATACCGGAGGTCTATAAGGTATGGATACATCGGATTAGTAATGTTTTAAATATTTCCGAAGGAGAAGTTGGTGCCCTACTGGTTACTACTGCAATTCAAGATGAGGAATGTCTGAGATTCTTTAGTAATTTTTATAAGAGGGATTACACAGTCGGTAATATAACTTTCATGGGACACATGGATGCGAAACGGATTGAAGAATATTTCGATGTTACTGATTTCCGTGTTCGCTTTAAAGTAAGAGTCAATAAAGAGATTAACGATAAACTAAGTGAATATCAAATCGCATTAGGGACTTCTTATTTATCTCATGCCACTCATGCTCTACTCAAGTATGCTTTGCATAAGGATAGCCTTATGAATCGAATTGCACCAGGAGTGGACAAGCAAGCTATGCTGTTAAACGCTCAACCACTGGGGGGGCAGACGAGTTATACCTCTGCCCCTGCTGTGATAGTTGAGGCTTCACCTAGTGAGGTCTGGCAAACAAACGCAGTAAACCTGAAGGAGGACGTTATCCATAGCCAAGACACTTCGCACAGCGTCTGGAGCGTCCTACATCGTAAAGGGGGTAAGTAGTATGCTAGCAAGCGCTATTGGTGCTTGGATACGGGAGCACACGAAGTATAGGCTGATATCCTTCCGGATAAAAAGACATAGCCACTATCAACTACAAATGATCTGTGATGCCATTAATGAAAAAATTGATGTTGATTATGAGATTACTCCGGAGATGCTATCTTCTCGTGTGATGCAGACTTTTATTGAGGAAGCATTTTCGGATAGTACATCCAGGATTGTTGATGCAATCGTTCCAGAATTGCGAACTAAACGTAGCCACGTTCGAAAATCAAGGAAATCCTCTTAATGATTTTTGCGTGTTCTGTACATCAAGGGATTATTTAATATGGGTTGATTCGTTTGACCATCAAACCATAGATTATTTTTAACATCATGAAAGATTAATTTGCTGAATATATTTCTGGTTTCTTTTTCTAATAGGGTTCCTTTGAAGGGCAGTTCGTTAACCTTGTTGTCGTAATAGCACAAGACTGGTATTACATCGGTAATCTTATCGCTTTTCCCGATAGTTAGCGTGCTGAATTTTTTGTAGAAGTCTATAGCTCGTGCAAGGCCAATACTCTCATAACCATCGTAATTTTCGAACAAGAGCACTTGATTTGTTAAATCTGGATTCTCGACGATGATAAGGTTGGGTGACCAGTTTCCTAAAATCAATTCATCTTCAGGCAATAGCTTAACAAATGTATTCTTACCGTTTTGATTTAGAATCCCCTTGAATCCGGATTCTTGAAGGAGATAATTCTTAAGATTACTCTTAAGCTTATCTTGGAGCTGGTATTTGTTTATTTCCGCGGATACAGCATCATTAAGTGTTGTGTTGTTAGTCAGACGTAGATTAACTAACGAAGCATACTCTCCCATTCTACTGATAAATGCAACTAGAACAGATGTCCAACGTTTTTGAACATAACTAGCTGCAGAGTGAAACATGATTGAATTTGGGGTGTCGTTCGCTTCATCGAATTTGATCCCTTCAGTCACGTAATCAAGATACTGCCTATAAGTTTCAAATTTATCAGCTAACTTTTCTCCCCTTTCTGTAGACATGTCTACTTCTAACCAGTAATGATCTCGATGACCAGGCCGGATTATCTTAAACTCACCATCTGGTCGGAAAAACCGTTTGGTTGTTTTCCCACTTTTCACAGCGAATTCTGTTGATGCGTATCGGTTGTCGATCCAATCATATTCGTATTGATAAACACCGGCATAGTGCATCATTAGAATCTGAAAATGAGTTGTGAGATCATGATGAGCAAATCTGTCTTGAGTGGGTTTATACAGAGAGTAATCAAAGTAACCATAATCTCCTTCCCATCCACCTGCGATCAACGCGGAATGCTCCTCGATCTCTAGTATCGTATATGCCGTGTTTAAACCCTCTTGCGTCAGATAATACACGTACTTAGGTGTATGTATGACCTTAAAAATAGCGACAAGCCCCTTCTTGGTTAACCCATTTAGAATTTTAGCAATGTATTTCACCCTACCGGTGTAGCCGTTTTGAGCGGTATTCAATGCTGAATCTGCCTCCACTAGTGCTGGCTCTAATATATATGTGAGTTGTAAGGCTGTACCGCTTCTGAAACGAAACAGGTTTGTGATGATATCAATTTCTTTATTACTCAAATACGCATGACCAATGGTAGGCATAAACTCGTTCCTCTCTATACTGTCTGATTAATGCTGAAATAAGACGTACCTTTGCACGTATTTATTCACGCATGAAAAATACTCCTTTGTTTCAATCCTTAAAAACTAGCAAAATCGGCGCCAGAGAGCAAATTTTTCGGACCGATCTTATATGATTTTAATCTATAGATTTGATAGTGGAACCTACTCTCTCTGTTTCTCTTTCTATTGCCCCTGTTGTTTACACTTCCGAGGATTCACAGGAATACACAATCAATTCCACCTTCTACAACTCCAATCTATCGATTAGAAAACATGTGGGAATATATCGAATGTTAAATTAAGTTAAGTTAACTTAATTTAACTTAATTTAATTTAACTTAAGTTAAAAAATAACCATTATATGGATGCATATCAGTGTTTTTTCCCCTTTTCAGTCAGTGTGGCATTGAAAATGCCTATATTGAGTCCATACTCCTTGATGATCGGTAGTCACGTACTATAGAAAAATGACTTTTGTGAGGTAGCATGGGCATTAGAGAGTTTAATTGGTTGTTTTAATCTAATGTCCTTCCAATGGTCCTATCTCTTATGTCTTTCATCTCTATCCTTTACCATTGTCCTCTGAGATGTAAAAAGTAAAAGAACGAAGCAGTACCCACTTGGTCCTGACCCGTTCTCTTTGTTTTAGATCGAATATTCTTTCGTATAAGTTCTATCCAGTAAGAAGCCATCGTTATGGGGGCATTAAGAAACTCATCTTATACGGATACTCTAACCTAATGTTTGTTACAAGTGATCGAGTCAATGAGTCTACATGGATTTGAAGATATAAGCCTAGCAGTGGGAAACTGTTTCAAATAGGTCATTTAAGTTCGAAGAAGACCGAGTGATGACAAAATGAAAATGCATGGTGCTAGCGTAGGTCATTAAATCGTGGATCGAATAAATACTATCTATTTCTTTCGCATCCAATCCCAGTATGAGCAGATGACAAAGTAAGCATCTTTAGTCATAACGTAGTTTAATATGAAGCATACTTTGTTGGAAAACCTATATCTTAGAAGCTCTATAAACATTCATGAGAACAATCGCATCATGAGCTAGATAATGTAAAAGTAACGTATGTAGCCTACGGTAATCCTTCACCAGGGTGATGAAGAATCACGAGCAATAGCCAATGTGCTACGATAACAGCCCTCTTCCATTGGTCAGGTGCTTTTCAGTACGACCTTATCGCTGAAGTAGCGCAAAGTCCCTATCAAGACCACTGTAAAGCTTCTGACTCACTAGTTGTATGCTGAGACGATTTGTATGCTCAATGGAGCTTAGAACTGAATGGTAATAAATCACCGAAACTTCGAGTCAGTGATCACGTTTCTGGTCTTCTCAACATTTATTGAGTATTCCACTGGTCGATGGTGGTCAGAGAAGCAAATTTCCTTTAGATAGATCAGTTATATATCGTCCGGAAGAGGTAAGTCTTGTGCAGCGTTCTGATATGGTTAGCTAAATAGCGTTCAGTGTTGTGTCTCGTTCATACCGCCTTGTGTATCAAGGGTCGAGGTAGGTATAGCCATCATCTCTCAATTCAACCTGGGTTCTATTCTCATACTCCGTTGCTGATTGAGGCAACAACGATATATGCCCTGCCCTCTCTACAAAGGAACATAGATTTTAAGGTATAAATTGTTGGCCCATAATCATTTAACTCTGTAATTATGAGAGAGTTTATTCTGTAGTTACCAAAGTGAAAACTTTTGCTGAGAATTGGTGAATGAAGATTTATCTACTCCTTGAATCTAATGCAACCGGTTCCCCAACTGTATGAAAATCAATCAACAACACGGTTAAAAGAGTAATTACCTGTTTGGGCTAGAAAATGCGATAATAGTGTCGCCTTTCATAAAAAAAACGGTAGAACGACACTCTATAAGAGTGCCATTCTACCGTTTTTTTATGGTTTTAACCTGGTCTTTGCAAGCCTTTCTCTCGCTCTTTCA
Organism: Paenibacillus sp. CB74; assembly: GCF_055687625.1. Classification (NCBI taxonomy): domain Bacteria; kingdom Bacillati; phylum Bacillota; class Bacilli; order Caryophanales; family Paenibacillaceae; genus Paenibacillus; species Paenibacillus sp. CB74. The sequence goes on from NZ_JBVMUS010000002.1 coordinate 439,246, forward strand.
GCTGCTGATTTTTCTTGTGTAGCTTGTGCATCAAGTGGATTGCTCACAGTGTCAGTTTTGGTAGTGAGAGCTGACTGATGACTATTTTCAGTGCCAGTAACCTCTTCTATTGGTGAGTGAGGCTGTGTATTTACATTGCCCATTGTAGTACTGTTTTGGGTTTGTTTCATAGGGAGACTACCATCATGTTGTTCCCTTAGTCGTATATACTCAATTGCTTCTTTACATATAAACTCTAAGAACTTATTACTGCTTGTGAAGTTCTTTTCGTGATAAATTTGGTTGAGTATATCGATGTAATCTTCTTTATCTTCATTGGAACGTGCCGGCGTAAACGTCTTCCCTACTCCACGTTGAAATATTGGTTTGGTCATATTATGCGCTCTTCGGCTCTCCCTCCTTTCCTAACACTGCGTTTAATTCAGCTGCTATTTAGTCTTCCTTTTTAAATTCTTCTTCAAGTTTAGCAGCTATCAAATATGCTCTACTTGTGAAGTAAGGCGATTCTAGAATCATTTCTTTGGGTGGTAGTTGGAAGTATTGAATATCTTTGAAATAAGGATATGCAAACAATAATCCGCCACCTACTAAGAAGAAATATTTAGCATTTTGAGCTTTCGTTATGGAAAATTGTTTAAGAATTTTTAGAGCACCGTCATAATAATCTTTCATATGTTTTAACACGATCTCAGTTACTTCAACATCTCGTTCCATACCCCAAGATGCAGTAAACTTCGGTTTAAAGTTCTTTTCTTTAGTCGTTATCATTTCAGTGATTACGGGTTTGATTACTCTCTTCATAAATTCATCCCTGTTTGTGTATGGTGATTTAATGCTTTCTCCAGACTCTTCTAAGAATGTTCGGATCTCATCGAATTGAGGGAGCGCAGCAATCTCCGTAATCATCCGATCAATAAATAGGTTTGTACCAAAGGAGTAATTAGTACTGCTAGTACCATTTAAACCGTCATGCTCGAACAATGCAACATCTAACGATCCTGCTCCAAGATCTCCAACCACATAATCCCCTTCTTCGAACTTCGAAGCGATATCCAATATATCAACTATCTCATTATTTTTTATGTTATTGGTGAGAGAAATTTGTGTAGTAGCACCTTCAATGTAGATTTCACCACTGTCTACAATCAAATTTACGGTGATCCCTTGGTGAAGACCATCAAGGAATGTAATAGAATGACTACCTTTAATGCGTTCAAGGAAATCCTCCCCTCCCATTTCTTTGAACTCTACAATGGGAAGTCCTCCATGGTACGGGACATTGACGTTAAGTGTTTTAGATTCACTTAATTCTTCAGTGAATCTCTTAATTGCTGCTATAGCTAAGCCAGTAAGTATATTTACAAAATTAAGGTCGCTTGTAGATTTGTTTTCTATGATTTGAGTTTTTTCATCCGTTTGCGGTTCTAGCAAACCCTCTTTCCCACGCGCGGCATCTCCGACGAAAAAGTATGTACGCTGCAGAGAGTTAGAAATGATCCGCACATGAAGCCGGTCTGTTGAATCGACATTTGTATTTTTCTTCAGTGGATCTCCTTTTTCATCTGCAGGTGCCATAATTGTAGGAATAGTAAAACTTTCAATGTTGCCTGATCGATTTAAAAAGGAAAATTTCCCAGCTGAGTTACTTCCATCAGCTCCAGCGAGCATGTTGAGTACAGTTTCAGTAGATAGCATTTGATAACCTCCATATTGGGTATAAGTTAAGTTAAGTTAAATTAAGTTAAGTTAAACTAAGTTAATTTAACTTAACTTAGTTTAGTGCAATTATATCATACAAATAGAGATGAAGGAAGATATTTTAAAAGTATTTGTATGATAAATGTAGTTTGTATCCTATTTGTATGTATATTTAGGGTCCAACCCTATAAAGTGAATATAGAATAAAAATATAATATATTGTGTTTTTATTATAAATATATATGGGTGGGGGATTATATATACTCATTCTATTTGGTGAATATATTGTGAATTTATAATACAAAAACCCTATACTTGTTTGGTAATCATACATATACCATGAATATATAATCATTATATAACGAGATTTATAATACAAATATCCATGGTGTCAAGGTATATGTTATTTATATTATATATTTATTATGAATTAGAAGTCGGTGATGCGCTGTTTGCCTATGAACATATAGAATGCAAATCGTTTTCAACTCTAAATACTTTCATTTATATTATCAAAATAAAATGGTAGAATTGTATACAATGATATTGGTATAAGGAGGGAAGTTATGATTCAATTTGAAGACTATCTGACTATAGGCAAGGCGGCAGAGAAGCTAAAGGATAGAGATGTACATGTTCAAATGGCAACACTACGTAATTGGTTTAATGAATTGGAAAATTTAAAAGTTCATTCACTACCAAGAACTGCAAATAACAAACGAGAACGTGTTTTGAGCCCGTTAGAGCTAAATATAGCAGAGTTTATTTATAACTATCGCCAAAAATTCGGTCAAAAGATCTCTATGAGTAGCATTGTTCCAAGTTTGAGGGAAAAATTCGATAACTTGTATTATGATGACCAGGAAGATGGATCGCCAAGTGATTTAAATCTTATTGAATTGCAGAACGCTATGCTTCAGCAGATTGAAGAACAAGTATCCTTATTAAAACGTGAAATGCATCAAGAAATGATCGAAGAGCTGGAGCGGAGGGAGAAAGCGAAACAACTGGCTCTGCCAGATCCAAGTGAGGTAGCCCGTGAAGAAGAGAGAAGGGCTAAGGAACAGGAAAAAATGATACATGAAGCGCAGCTAAACCTTTGGACAACAGAAAATCGAGTGAAGTTAATCTTGAAAAGTGAAGCAGAAGAGCTCTGGAATAAGAATCCTGTAAGAACGGGTATCTTCATTAAGAAAGAAGACGTGGCCAAGAAGATGGAGTTTGTTCAAAAGTATATAGATGATAATAAAGAAGCGCGCATGCATGAGATGAAGAATTCAATGATTGAAAATACGGATTGACAGTCTGTTTAGATTATACTAGGATTATGTCTGTAGCAATTTTGTATAAATATAATATCTAACTGTCATAAAGCGAAGCACGCTGACTAAACCCTATTTGGGTTGGTTGGCGTGTTTTTTTTGTTTTTATATGAACATTAAGGGGTGTTTGGTAACGATGATCATCGTAAAACCTTCTGAAAAGCTAAAGGTTTTGAGAACGAGAAGGCATTGGACCCAAGAAGAATTAGCCGAGCGAATTAGAAAAAGTGGGCCAAAAGTTTATCAGGGTACGGTAAGTAGATACGAAACCGATAAGGAAGAACCGGATTCAATTGTAAAAGAGACTATTCAAAATATCTTTGGAGAAGAAATTTGGGCAGATGAAAGTAATTCTGAGGTGTCGATAGGGGTGATATACAACGATGCAGAACAACAACGATAAACCTCTACATATTCTGATCGCCTCTCAGAATCCTGAATTTGCGAATAGTTTAAAACTGAATGTGGAGAAGCTTGGCCATAAAGTAGTAGAGACGGTGATGTTGTCTGATCACTTGTTCGAAGCCCTCGAAAACAATAAGGATCTACCGCTCGATGGAATTATTATGACCTCTGATTTAGCCCAGAGAGGAAGTGATAAGCGTTTAGATGTGTTGTCTGACACGCTATTGACTGTTCGAAACGAATACAGCTCCATCGCTATAACAATTCTGTCTAATGAATCTGCCGGCCATCCATTTCTTTTTGAGTTAATCAGTTGTGGAATCTACAATATTTTCTTACAACAGTCATCTATCAATGTTCAAGAACTCATCAATAGCTTAGTTACCCCTAAAAACTTTCAAGAGGTATCTCATTATAGAGAGGTTAATGAGTCGATTCGATGGAGGAAAATTAATAGAGGGGCAAATGAAGTATTAATAAAAAGGGTAGAACAAACGGTTAATGGAACCGAACCCCAGAAGACAACATCTGAATCAACGAAACAACTTGAGAGCAATACAGCTAATAAGACGGTACCTACTAAGCGTAATTTGGTCATTGATGATGATATTGAGAATTTTGAAATCGCCTTTCCAGCGGCAAAAGAAAGAATAGTTATTAAGAATAAGATTATTGGGACCGTTGTAATTGGGGTAGTTGGTGTAATCTCCGGAATTGGAACTACACATTCAGCTATTTCACTGAGTGGTTTCTTATCTAGAAAGGGAAATAGGGTAGCCTTGGTTGAATGCAATCGAAGCGAGGACTTTGATTACATAGAACTGACCTATGAAGGTATCAAAGACGGAAATTATTCTTTTCAAACAAGCAGTTTTCAAATTGATGGAGTTGATTATTTTAAATCAACGCACATGCAAGAAGACATTGTATCTTTACTTTCACAAGATTATAACTTTGTTGTCTTAGATTTAGGGAATTACAGAGACACATCCTATTTTGAAGAATTTCTACGTGCAGACATTCAAATCGTAGTTGGAAGTGGCATTGAATACAAACTGAGACATCTTAAAGACTTTTTCTTGGAGAATGAACATGTCGACAATAGCTTCAAATGGAACGTATTTCTCCCTTTAACTGATAATCAGACAAAGAATGACGTGACTAAAGATCTCTCATTGGAGAAAGTACACGTTATACCTCAACACATCGATCCTTTTAAATCGCGTAAGGAGTTGGATCTCATCTTTGAAGAAGTTATTGAGGCAACATCTGACCAAAACCTGGCTTTGAAGAGCAAACATAAGAAAACCTTAATAGCCTTGGGTATTTGCATCATAGTTACCATAGTTTTGCTAATTAAAATGATCTACTCATAATGAGAGGGGAAATTATCATATGTCTAAAATAAGACAAAGAACAAAGCATTTACTTTTAGCGGGTCTAGTTGGAGTGGTGGTTACTGGAGCAGCTAGCACAGGCATTATCGCATTTAACAGTATTCAACATAAGAAAGAACAGATCGAACTTCGAAAAACCTATCAAGCTCAGGTTGATAAGATGGAAGCTGAAATGAGAGCAGAGCAAGCAAAGAAAGTGATGATCTATCAATTAAAGCGGAACTTGAAAGCAGGAGATAAAATTCGTAAAGATGACCTGCTACAAAAAGAGATCAGCATGGATGATGCCCCAGAGGATAGTATTACCGATATCAAACAGATTGTAAGCAAAATCATCAAGATTCCTGCTGCTAAAAATACAACTATTATCCCGAGTATTTTATACAGTGAAGGAGTTACTCCTAATGATTTGAGGTACCAAGAGTTTAATGTCATGAAATTGCCGTCTGATTTGACTCAAGATCAATTCGTGGATGTCCGGATTAATTTCCCTACTGGACAAGATTACATTGTACTTAGTAAGAAAAAGGTGAAAAAGTTGGCTGGCGCTTCTGGGACAGTGTGGTACGAAATGAATGAAAGTGAAATTCTGACCATTTCCAGTGCGATTGTGGATGCATTCATAAATGGCGGAAAGATCTACGCTTTAAGTTATGTTGATCCTGAGTTCCAAGACAAGGCACAAACGACCTATCCTGTGAATTCTGAAGTAATGCAACTCATGCAAAATGATCCTAATATTCTGGCAGTGGCCAAAATGGGATTGAATAGACAGATGCGTGAGCAATTGGAAAGGGATCTCAAGAAAGTGGATGAAGTGGATAAAATGAAATACACCACCGGGGATCTTAGTTATGAAGTGAATAATACCAATACCCAAGTCTCAGCAGAAGATGGGGGATATGGAACCGTGACGGGAACTAATAATTCAGAAGCTAATTCGTCTAATAACGTACAAAGTACACCGGATGCGACACCGGTTACTGAGAATAAGGCAGAGATTGTACAACCAGCAACCGATAACACGATTCCAACAGATAAACAAGACGATATATTCCAACAAAATACGGATTCTGTGAATCCATAAGGAAGGAAGATTCCATTGAAAAAAGTTCTGTTTATTGGCTCCTCTGATAAATCAAAAGTACTCTTGAACTTAATTAATGTAGTATCCAATACCGGCCTAAAGTCGTTGCACATTGATGGGAGTACCTCCTCATATCTAAACCATGTTGTTCCGGATATTGGGGGGAAGCTTAACAAAATCGAATTTTCTGGATTTGATTGTGCTCTGAATCACCGAACACTTAATGAAGCTAAAACAGATGGGTACGATTACGTTCAGATTGAAACGGATAGCAGCACCTTTTTAAAAGGTGCTTCATTGAAGGAATTCGATCATATATACATCATTACCAGTTTTGATCGTAGCGATCTCTCTAAGACAAAAACCTTAGTAGATGAAATCATTGCTGCACAAGAAAAAGCAACCTATTTAATGAAGCTAATTATTCATCCCTATGTATCAACGCACATGGATGAGGATTACGTATATGACTTCCTGAATAATGATTACATTCTTCGCTCTGACGATTTTTACACTTTTGAATTTAACGAGCTGGATTATTTACGTGCTGTAGAAAATAGTCACAGCGAAAAGGTTAATTTGAAAAAGTATTCAAGAGGATACCGGAAAACATTGGAATCATTGATTGGTGACATTGAACCAACCAGCTCCAAAGAAGTGGCAAGTGCTTTCAGCAAAGCACGGAGAGGATAACTATGACAACAATTGCATTCTGGGGACCACGTCATGGTCAAGTAGCAACAACTTCAAACCTGATCGCCGTAGCGACAGGAATTGCGATGAAACATCAGTTGAGTACTCTGGTAAGTCATACTCACTGGAATCGTTCAACTCTGGAAGAAGCCTTCAAGAAGATGGAGTCTAGTAGGGATCTACAACTCACATTTTCGGATTTTGGGATTGATTCTTTAGAAAGATTAGCAAAGAGTAATCGTCTGAATGCAGAATCCATTCGTTCAAATACGTCCCCTTTAATACAAGGGAAACTGGATTTACTACACGGGACAAGCAAACCTGATGAATCTTCACATCAGCAAATTTCATATGCGATGCCCGAAATACTGAATGAGGCTGACAAAGCATATGATTTGACCTTTGTCGATGTAAATAGTGGCAACGGAAATCAGTTGTCAAATGTCGTTCTGAAATCGAGTGATCTGGTCGTTGTCTGTTTGAATCAGAACGTATCGCTATTGGACAATTTCTTCAATAAGACAGAATATCACGAAGTCCTTAATGATAAAAAATTCATTATCGTCCTTGGTAACTATCATGCTGATTCCAAGTATTCAGCAAAAAATATTGCTCGGAAATACGGTGTGAAACAGAAAATTCACACCGTACCTCATTGCAGTCCATACATGGATGCCATCAATGACAGAAATGTTCTAGATTTCTTTTTACGTAACCGTAACGTCAACAAGAAGCATGAAACATGGGAGTTTTTCAATAGCTCCGCAGCATTAGGGAATGCGATTATTGCGACACTTGGCCTTAAGGGTGATCAGCAGGAGGAGGGAGAAGAATAATGCCATCACCACAATTAGTCAACATATTCATGATTGTGATAATTACTCTTTTGGGTGCGTACTTCCTTTATCATAAGTTCACCGAAAAGAAGGGTGTTACCCATAAAGTCGACCCGAAAATTGCCAAGTATTCATTGATCAAAATTGGTGAGTACATACTGGAAACCTTTAATAAATTCACGAATGTTAACCTCAATGATATGAGGTTAACCGATGAAGAGTACTCACGTTTGAAGAGAAAACGGTTGGAACTGAAAAGTGCCTTAAAGGGTTGTAGTAACGGTGATCTGAATGACAAGACCTATGTGAAAACGTTCATCTATGACGCTTTAAATAAAACCTATGATCTCAATGAAACGAACATTAATTTAGTCATTCCATTCGACAATAGAAAAAAACTATCCATTCAAGATAAGTTCGAAATTCTCTTATTCATGTACAAGAAAAAATATGGATTTGATGCGTTAACACGATTAATTCTGGACCATAAGTTAGATGAATTGAAATCAGAAATTGAGAATGGAGAAACGGAGTCTTACATCATTAATGAGGCCGAAATCTCTGATATCTTCAATAAAGAATACAAGAATCTGACCTTTGATGAGAAACTTCAAATCATCGTACAACGAGTCTATCAAAACATGAAAGGATTCGGTGTGGTTGATGAGATAAGAGACATGCGGATTGATGGTGTATCAGGAGGTGTATCCGGTATACCTGAATCCTTTATGCATGTGGTTGGTGATTATGATTCTTACTCACAGCAACTAAAACCTTCAACCGAACCAAGGGCCAGTGATAGTGTCTGGATCTTCTTCGGAGGTAAACTCATCAACTTGGCCTTTCTCTCCTTTGGATCAGAACATGAACTTAGACGGGTTGGTCAGACCATCTATAAGCATAATAATCCTGGTCAACTTTCTGAGAGTAACGGATATAAAGTGAACGATATGAAAGATGGAAGTCGTGTTGTTGTTGTAAGACCAAAACTTGCTGAAACATGGGCTTTCTTCGTTCGTAAATTCGATTCCAATATCTCCACGTTGGAGAGCATTATCACAGACAAAAATGCACAGCTACCCATTAATCTTCTGATGTTTCTTACCAAAGGAGAACGAATTACTGCAATAACAGGTCCTCAGGGATCAGGTAAAACTACGTTGCTTATGGCTATGATCAAACACATTTATGGTTGGCATTCCTTACGTGTTCAAGAAATGGCTTTCGAGCTCAGGTTACGTAAGATTTACTCCCAACGGAACATTTTGAGCTTTAGAGAAACAGACACTGTCTCGGGCCAAGAGGGACTAGACCTACAAAAGAAAACAGATGGTGCAGTAAATATCTTGGGTGAGGTTGCTTCAGATCCTGTAGCTGCTTGGATGATTCAGATGGGGCAGGTAGCGAGCTTGTTCACACTTTTCACACACCATGCAAAGACGTTTAATGATCTGGTATTTTCCCTACGTAACTCATTGTTGAAACAAAATATCTTTAATAATGAACGAATCGCTCAGGAGCAAGTCATGCAAGTCATAAATTTTGATATTCACCTAAGAAAAGATTTTGATGGTCACCGTTACATTGAACGTATTACCGAAACAGGCACAGATCTTGATGCTAAAGAGCTGGGGAGTAATGTTATCGAGTATAAAGATGGGGAATACGTAGTCGGCTCTGCACTATCGGAGAAGAGCATCTCTGAAATGAAAGATAGAATGACTCCATCGGATGCAGAGAAGTTTTCTGCTTTCTTGAATCATAACTGGAGGTGACTAGATGATCACTATACTGATTTATGTGGCTGCAGCTTGTCTAGTCATTCCATTGATCCTCATTATGATTCAAAAATTCATAAGAAGAAAAATAGAGTCTAGTGCAGAGTTGCAAGAAGAGAACCTATTCCGTGATCTGATTAATCCGAAGAAGACAGGAATAAAGAAAAAAATTGATGTTTTCTTTGATCGGCTTTATCTGGGAACATACCGAAGAATAGCGCATCTTCCCTTTATTAATCGGTATGTGAAAAGTGTACGCAGAAAAATTACAAATGTTCATGCTTATGACGAAATGACACTTCGTAAACAAATCATGAAAATTGTTTACACATCGCTAATTTTGGTCATGTTTACATTGCTGTTTCTCATCTTTATGAATCAGGATCTCCTAACTTCGTTTTTGATCCTTTTAGGCGCACTGGTTATACACGGTCACCTCATGCACAGATTCATTAATCGAGTTGAAGATCGTCTGATGCAACAAATGTCTGATTTGACCTCAGACGTTCGATATCACTTTCACCGTCATTCTATGGTGGATGAAGCGATATATGATGCAGCTGAAGCGAATTCCAATGAAGTTGCTCTACATGCTAATCGGATCTATGGGATTCTTGGATCACCCGAACCAGTTAAGGCCCTTGAAGAATACTACGAAGTGGCTCCCAATCGATTCTTAAAAATTTTCGCTGGACTAACATTCCTGACTAAAGAGTTCGGGGATAAAAAATTGAAAGATGGTTCATCGCGCTTTCTATCAGCGTTGGATAAGTTAAAAAAAGAGATTAATTTAGAAATAATCCGAAGACAACAGCTCAATTACCATCTAAGTTTTTTAACGGTCATTGCCGTTGCACCGGTATTGTTTGTTAAACCTATTGAGGATTGGGCGAAAAGCAGTTTCCCAACCATGACAGAGTTCTACACATCAAAATTGGGATTCATAATGAAGCTCGTCATCTTTCTTGTTATCTTACTGGGTTACATCCTTGTTAAAAAACTGCAAGAGACTAATGAGGGCAAATATGTAGCCAAGTTAAAGAGGTTTAAGTGGGAGAAACGGTTGTATGAGTTTGCACCTATTCGTTTCATCGTTGATCGTTTGATGCCACCAGAGAATAAGAAACCTAAGCTTATCAAACTTCTTAAAGAGTCAAATTCACCTTTACCACTTGAATGGTTTTATATTCATAGGATCGTTCTTTCGGTTGTTATGTTCATTGTTCTTATCTCATCATTCATATACATGCATTCATTTTCTGCGCATAACACGTTGTACGCACCTACGAAGACGGATGTTATCTTCGGGGAGTTGAATGAATTTGAGAAAGAAAAAGCGATCCAGGCAACTGATCTTGATCGAAGAATTATTCTGCAGATGAAGGGGGTGAAAGATAATTTAAGTGATCGTATCCGATTAGCAATTCAAAAAGAAGTACCCAATGCAGATGAAAAGTATATAGATTCAACGTTAGTAAGAATCTTGAATAAGCATCTGCTTTTTGAAAATGAATACTTGAAATGGTGGGAGTTTCTCATCGCGTTGCTTATCGGTATTTTCTCATACCACATACCGGTTATTGTGTTGGCCTTCCAGAGTAAATTGAGAAGGATGGACATGCAGAATGAAGTAGAACAATTGCACTCGATCATTTCTATGCTCTCTGAGATTGAACGAATTTCCGTAGAGACCATATTAGAGTGGATGGAGCGGTTTTCTACTATATTCAAAGAACCTCTTCAAAAGTGTTTGTTGCACTACGATGCTGGCCCAGTAGAGGCATTAGAACAATTAAAAGAAGACGCACCTTTCACTTCATTTGTTCGCACGGTGGAACGACTGGAAGTATCCGTTATGCAGATTCCTGTGAATGAGGCATTTGAGGATTTGGAAACGGATCGGGCGTTTAACTTTGAACAACGAAAACAGGATTACGAAAAAGTGATTGATTCAAAAAAAGAGTGGGGACGCAACATAGGCTTCGCACCACTCTATGCTTTGGTATTTTTGTACCTGGTCTTACCGTTGGTATACATGAGTTTTACTCAGATGACCAGTTACTATGACAAAATTACAAACTTATAAACGGGAGTGAATGATTCATGAATAATGCTTCATCAGCTTTAAAAGTAGCAGCCGGTATCTTTTTAACGATTGCATTGATCACTATTGTCGTATTGTTGTTTGTCTCGGCACAAGAAGCAACCAAAACAGCTCAAAACAATTTCTCGGAGATTCAAACTGAATTGTCTCAAGCATCATACGCGGTATATGACGGCACTACGATTTCAGGCAGTCAAGTTCTCAACGCAACTCGGAAATATGCATCAAGAGAGCAGTTTGGAATTCAGATCAAGACAGGTAAAAACACTGCAGGTACTTGGTACAACAAGGTAGTAAACGTGACTGACCCAGTCGGATCTACAACCTACGGATCTATTTCAGGCTCAGCTTCAGGCGTTGTCGCTAATACTTCAGCAGATTCTCACAATGAGTATGTTAATCCAAGCGGTACGTTCAAATCTTCTCTTGTATATGACAAAAGTGGAGTCGTTCGAGGATTGGTATTTGTACAACAATAATTTAATTCATGGGGGGAATTAGAAATGAATAATGCTTCATCTGCTCTTAAAGTCGCTGCGGGTATCTTTTTAACGATTGCCTTAATCACCATCGTAGTGCTGTTGTTTGTTTCGGCACAAGAAGCAACCAAAACAGCTCAAAACAATTTCTCGGATATTCAAAGAGAACTGTCACAAGCTACTTTCACCGTTTATGACAGTACGACCGTTTCTGGGAACCAGGTTCTTAATGCATTACGTAAGTACTCGAATAAAGATCAGTTTGGTATTCAAGTCATCACTGGTAAAAATGCAACTGGAGCTTGGTATAACAACATGGTAAACCTCACCACTGGTTCACCGACTTACGGAGCCATTACAACGGGAACTGCAACAGGTACACTCGCAAAAGCAAGTGATGAAGCTTCTAACGATTATGTAAATCCTTCAGGTAATTTCGAATCAAAAATTGTTTATGATGGCAACAACGTGGTTCGTGGAATTACATTTGTACAGAAATAAAAATATGAGTGGTGGGCAATACCCTTGCTTGCCACTCCCTATTTTTAACAAGGAGGATTGCTGCACTTGACCAACCATATCCGAAGTTGGCTGTTCCTCGGGTCCATGTCCATCTTATTCGTAATTGGATTAGCTACAGCCATAAATTTGAGCAATGAGACCAAAAATGTTTTAAAACTCGTGAGTATCAACAAACAGGAACAAGATAGAACCACATACACTGACTTAAAGATTCCGGAACAGTCTGTAATATTCAGCAGTGAGGTAGCTCTTACCATAGCCCAGATTCCAGATACACAAATTGATGTGGAGGTTAACGGAATTTTATTTTCTAAAACACTAGAGTTTGAAGATATCGACTTAACGAAAGTACCTTCTGACAAGAAATTTATTGCTAATTATGAAAGAAACACTGCAGGTGAAATAACCAAAGTGAAATATACAGCACAATAAGATGGGTGGACAATGATGATAAATTCGGTTAGTAAGATATTGGCTGCAATTCTAGCTGTAATTCTGATGTATGTTTTTCCGTTGGACAATTCTGCTCAGAAACAGGATGATTTATCCTTTTTAGTAGCATTCAAATCGGTTACAAATTTTGTTGATTCGGTGAGAGACAAGGGATATATCACACCGACCATGTATAATGATTTTTTTGAAGAACTATCTACCACTGGTAATACATATGAGGTTACCATGTACCATAAACACAAAACCTATGATCCCAATTACGACAACATGACAAACCCCAATAGTCCTGCTTTCTTGGGTGGGTTCACATTAAACTATGATGAGTTTTTTAATGATCAAATTATGCCGGTTCTCTTCCCTACAAATGTGAAGACCAAGGATGATCCAAGTCGTTGGTACAAGATGTCCAAAGGTGACTATTTTTCAGTTCAAATTAAAAACACGAATCGGACACCAGCACAAATCATGAGGGACTTTTTCACAAATAGTAACACGACAGACGCGAAAATTAATATCCCTTATGGGGGGATGATAAGCAATGAAGATTTCGTGTGACTTGTTCCGCTATAACCGAACAATTCGGGAAAAGCGGGGACTTAACTAAATAAGTCCAACTTTGCGACCGAGAATTGGAAAGAGGGAACCATGTATCCTGAAACAATTCCGTTAATCTCCTGCGTGCGTGACACGGACAGCGTGTCGGGTATGAAGCACAGGTGAAGTCGGCAGAAGGGAAGCTGGAGCCACTCTATTGAGAAGGTATGCTAACTGATATGCCGGATGGCTGAAAAGCGGACTATGGTGAGAATGGTTGTAAAAAACCTGACGAACCTCCGAATGTACGGGTCTAAATTCATAACATATGGAAACATATGTACTGACAGAAGTCAGGGTGGATAGCGTAGAGTACGATTGTAGTCTAGGAAACACGCTATATCGAACAATGGCGATATCAAGTCCACAGGCTCAAAGGAGGCACCTAAGGTCTAGCAAGCATAGCTAGGTCACAAGGTACAAGGAAAGCAAGGAACGTCGATTTACAGGACTGTCATCCTAGACGTCTACTATAAGGCAGAAATTTGCTGAAATGTACTAATCCTTGTGAGAGTAGAGGCACGACCAATGAAGTGGCTGTAATGGCTACGGAGGAACAGCCTCAAGTCTTTTTAGATAATAAACAATTTTTCCGAAAAGTGAATTGCACCGATCAGGTAGGAACGTGGGGAATCACCGTAAGGAGGTGAAGCCACAGTGCAAACTCTTCGATACTGGGACTACTACGACATGACGAGTACTTTTACTGATTTACACGAAAAAGCACTAGGAAGAAAAAAGTTCGATAATTTATACGGGCTAATAAACTCACATCAGAACATCCTCCTAGCTTTTCGAACAATTAAATCAAACAAAGGCTCACTTACATCAGGAACAGATGGCAAAACCATAGAGAATATAAAGACACTAACAGAAGAAGAGATTGTGAGCCACGTAAGAAACAAGCTTTTGAATTATCAACCCAAAAAGGTTAGGCGAGTCCTTATACCAAAACCTAATGGAAAGAAAAGACCGTTAGGCATTCCATGCATAGTTGACAGAATCATTCAGCAATGTTTTAAACAAATTATTGAACCAATTGCGGAAGCTTACTTCTATAAACATAGTTACGGGTTTAGACCGGTAAGATCAACACACAACGCTCTAGCGAGAGTACAACATCTTATAAACACAACCAATCTCCATTATGTCGTTGATGTTGATATTCAAGGATTCTTCGATAATGTGAACCACACATTGCTTTTGAAACAACTATGGAATATGGGTATTAGGGATAAAAGAGTACTTCGAATCATCAGCAAAATGCTTAAAGCTGAAATTGAAGATGAAGGGATACCGTTGAAAGGCACACCACAAGGTGGAATCTTATCTCCTCTCCTGTCAAATGTAGTATTAAATGACTTGGATCAGTGGGTTGCAGGACAATGGACAAACTTCGAAACTCAATACGCCTATGCAGGAGACTATCACAGGATCAGAGCACTCAAGAAAACCAATCTTAAAGAAGGATATATTGTGCGATACGCCGATGATTTTAAAATTCTTTGTCGGGATTGGAAATCAGCTCAGAAGTGGTATCACGCTGTAAGACTCTATCTTAGAGACCGCCTTAAACTAGACATCTCACCCGAAAAATCACAGATTGTAAACCTCAGGAAACGTAAATCTGATTTCCTGGGATTCACAATATGGGCTGAGAAAAAAGGAAAAAGAAGAGTCGCCTATACGGGTATAAATGAAAAGAAGAGAGCAGAAATCAAGAAGCAAGCAAGAGAGCGCATTAAGAATCTGCACAAAGCACCAATTACTCAAAACGCTCTTCTCTTCAATAGCTTTGTACTTGGTTTACACAATTACTTTTCACGTGCAACACATGTTAGTGTAGAGTTCTCACGACTTGCCTTTGATCTGAAAGCATTCACATACAATCGTCTCAAAGTTATTGGTAAATACCAATATCCTGATAATGCCCCGCCAACCTTCAAGAAGTTCTACAGGAACAGATATAGAACCTTTAAGGTCGCAGGTGTATATCTCTTTCCGTTCAGAGATGTAAAAACGGTTAACAACCTATGCTTTCAGCAGACGTTAAATCCGTATACATCAGAAGGAAGAAAGAGACTTCATAGGGATTTAAAGACGGATATTAGATATGAACTAATTAAACTAATGCAGTCAAACATACCAAACCGTAGCATTGAATACCTGGATAACAGACTGAGTAGATATAGTATGCAGGGTGGCAAATGCGAGATATCTGGCATTTTACTAACTGCTGATTACGTGCATTGCCATCATCTTTTGCCAATCCATTTAGGTGGGACAGACGATTTTAGCAATCTACGTATTCTACACAAAGATATCCATAAACTTGTTCATGCTACAAAATCAGAGACGATTGTCAAACTCATGTCGCCGTTTGGATTTTCAGACTCTACGATTCAGAAAATCAACCTGTACCGAAAAATGAGTAACTTGGAACCTATTGTAATAAAAATCTAAAAAGATGGAGCGCCGTGTGCGATGAAAGTCGCACGCACGGTGTGGAGAAGGGGAAAAGGCGGTGATTATATCAAATCCTTACCTATTTCTATTAATTTTGCTGTGTTAGCAGTCATTATCATTTTACCTTTTATTATCATAAACACGTTTAACATTGAAGCGCAAAAGAAAGCCCTGTTTTTAGAAACAAGGTATAACGCAGCAATCGATGCTGCTACTCAGGATGCAACTCTGATGCTTTTGAACAATGCTTCTCAAGGATCAGAATCATTATACGAATCTGCAAAAAATGTTCGTGTTAACAAAGAGGCAGCTGCCGAGGCATTCTTTCAGACGATGTATTTAAACTTTGATGTGCAAGACGATCCATACGCTCAGGGTACTCTTAATAGATATGTACCGGCCTTAGTAGTCATTGGCTACGATGGATATTATATCTTGTCTGAACAAGAGTTTGCAGATTCAACGGGTCAGAAAGCACTAAAACATGTCTGGTCAGTCAAGAAACCTTACAGTTACAAGGATGAGAAGGGAAACCTTATTTCCTTCACGCTGGACGATTATGTGACGGTGTTCGATTCCACAACAAAAGAATTGAAGAAGGGCTACTTGTTTGATGTCAATGCCGATAGTGGCCAAAAATTTGTTGCTGAGATGTGGAATGGCAACACTTCGCCTTTGATTCAAGATCCCAAACGTTTTGACACTGTAAGACGTAGCACAATTGTTTCACTTATTCAGCAAGATTTGCAATATGAAATCAACAAACACAATACTCTGGTTAAACGGTATGGTGTAACGTACACATTCACACTACCTTCAATTGATCAAGAGGAATGGAACAACACAGTGGATGATGTTGGGGTGTTATCTTTCGTACAAGGTATTCCAGTAGGAACGGAATACTACAATAACTATGCACTAGGTGGGGCACGTATTATCAAAAAGCCTTCTATTGTAGGGATTACAGCAAACGGAATCAAATACTATTATGATCGAACAGTATGCAAATCATCGTATGTGAGTGAGGAGACCTTTACATCGAAAAAAGATGCTGCACTTGAAGGTTATCATCCGCTGAGCTGTTCAAATAAATAAATCTCTCGTCGTTGGACACAGATACTGGTACAAGTTACTATTGGACTAATAACATACTAATCATTAGGAAATGAGGACCAATAATGAAGAAAGTAATTCTTGCATCAACCGCGGCTTTAACTATACTTTCAGCAAGTACCTTACAAGTTAGCAACGTTTATGCTTTGGAGAAAGAAAGTATTACAGATACGCTGCTGGATGCTTCAGACAAGTTGAAAGATGGTGCAACACAGCTTGTCAGTGCAGTTGTTGCGACATTTAAAGATATCAAAGGACACTGGGCAGAATCTAGCATTCTGGCGGCTATTAAGCAGGGGATCGTCAGTGGTTACCCGGATGGCTTGTTCTACCCGAATAACAAAGTTACACGTGCAGAGTTTATTAAACTTACTGTAGGCTCATTGGGCTATGAGGTTGGTACTACGAATGGTGGTACTTGGTATGGTCCTTATGTTAGCACGGCAAAGGCCAACAATCTGTATAATGAGTCGGATTTCCCTTCAAGCGATTGGTCTAAGCCAATGACTCGTCTAGAAATGGTCCATGTGGCGGTACGTGCAATTAATAAAACTGCAGCAAGTGACAAGGAATTCATGTACATAGCCGTAAAAAATGGTCTGATTTCAGGGGTTGGTAACGGTAAACTCGACCCCGATGGTACTACAACCCGTGCCCAGGCTCTGACGGTCATCGATCGCATTAACAAGGTTAGAAGCGGAGAGACGTTGAAAGTAGACGCAGTGGCATTAGCGAATGCAGAAAAAGCGATGAACGCGAAAACCGATTTCTGGGGACATGTAATCCGTACGACCAATCTCCCAAAAAATGCGAAGAATTATCCGTATATCCTTGAAGAATATCCAAATGAAATGTACGAAATGAAGCCATACCAAACTATCGATACAAATTCTATACAGTTATCCAAAAATGATATTGCTTACAATTCTAAACCAACATTAGATTTATGGAAGAAAACAACCGAGTCATATTACGCTCAGATTCTAAATGTTGATTACAGAACAATTGACGAAAAGTGGGCAACTAAGGCTTTTGCAAATGCTAATCAATCCAGTCGAGTAATGCTTGCTGACATGAAAAGGTATGTGCAGTATGTAAAAAGTAACAAAATTATTATTACAGGGAATGTTGTTGCTGAGCCCTCGATGGTTATGCTGTCTAAAAGGTTTGGAGAATACTACATTCGAATTAAATTTGAATTCACCTTACAAAACTTTAATAAATATGAAAGTGTAATGTTCGATCCTTTCATGGGTGATCATTCAATTAAATTTAAGAAGGGTACGCGCTATGAGGGCTATGCAGATATTCCTCTAACGACCAATGCTAACGATTTAGATTTAAAAGTTGGTGGATTGACCTCCCTGTTCAACTTTGGGTCCATAGTTCGCGTTGCAAAGTAGGTAACCCAAATGAAAAAAAGTAAAATGAGAATATTATTTGTGATTGTTTCTATCGCTCTTATTATGGAAATGATCGTTGGTTTGCTCCCTATGGGCATAGCATCTGCAGCAGACGCCCCAGCTACGATTCCATATGAAAATATAACTTATAGTGAGCAAGACGGAATGATACGATTTACAACTGTCTCTACCGAAGCTACAACTAGCATTAAGTATAAAACAGTAGGTTTCACTATCACACGAAGTGCAAGATGCACCAATACTGATTGTGCACCCCAAAGTGGTGGATCATTTGGAGAGGTGAGAATTGAGCAAGATGGAGCTGGAGTAAGTTTACCAGGTGGAAAAGTTAGAACGGCGTTTAAAATTCCTGCTGAGAAATTGAACGATGCACTTGAAGCTGCCGGATTAGGTTCTATGGAGGGCAGTGGACAAATCTGGCTAAGTGCTATCTTTCGTGTAATGCATGGATCAAACGAAGTGAACCAGGATCATAAGACACTCCAAAGCATTAAGAATGCTGAAGGTTGGGCTGATCCAGGTGGATTTAGACAGTATTATGATATTCCATTAGTCGTAAATCCCTACTATCCTGTTACAAAAATATATCGTACTGTAGATGCTGAGGAAATATTAACAGAAAAAGTTGATAATCCAGCTAAACCACCTGAACATAATTGGCCAGTGGGAAAACCAGTTAATGTTGTTTTAGATAAAAAGACTCCGTTTAACGGTAGTGAGTATGTACTAGTAAAATCGTACATACAGTCAAAGAGGAAATTAAATGAACAGAATTTTGTCCAGACTGGCCAAGCTGATCCAGACAGTGGCACTGATACGTCATTAAACTCTCGGAATTTCACAAACTATCTTGGTGGTACAAACGTTGTAGGGGTTTATCGAAAAGTTAGTGGCTGTACTATTGATCCATCAACTGGTGAGTGTGAGGTTCCCAGCTGTGCAACTGATCCTAACCGACCGGAATGCCAACCTATTACCGTTGGATGTACACCTCCATTAAAAGGAACAACGATTCAATCACCAGCAACTGCAATGAATCCTCGAACTTCTGCAGTGATTAAAGCTGATAATAGAGGAGCAGAAAAATTTGATGTTTCTAAAGGCATTCCTACTTCCGAAACACTTTTTGGTCAAGTTAACGCCTTAAATTATCTATTTAAAAATGAGTTTGCAAATTACACAGGGTCTTGTACCTACAAAGTAACTGTCACTAAACTCTATATTAAGGTAAAACAAATTCCTGCTGTACCTGGTACGGGACCCAATAATCCTGGAACACCGGCACGAGAAGAACGGACTCCGGAACCAGTAACTAAGGAAATCGAAGTTAAACGTAATTATTCATACTGGCAAGTAGACAATCTAGAAGTGTACAAAATCAAAGAAGCGAACTTATCTAACTATGCTTTGCCGAATGGATCTGTTAAATTAACTCCGAAAGGCTATACACCGCCATTTGTGTCCGTCACTAACAGTACGGAACTTCGGGAACATATTGTTGACCCCCCGCTGCCTACAGTTAATTTAGGTTCGCAAGAGGTAGGGGAGACAGTACCTGACGAGACGGGGTTATTTAAATCGGCTGCAGAAGCACAAACCGGGAAAATCAAAGTAAAAAATGACACTCTCGTGTTCGAGAATTCGAGGGTTATGGATGGAAGCTATTATGAAGAAACTGGGCCAACACCTGGTACCATTCCTTCATCGACAATGATTAATCAGAATGTGCTCTACGGTACGAATTATTTGATCAGTAACACGTTGATCAATAAAGCCGATACGGAGAGTACCGGAGATATCCATTATGAAGTGATTACACCAGGAAACATTAATGGTGGTTCACCTCAGAAGTTTGATATTAATGGCATTAACACGGTCACAGTACACACACCGGTTGTCATTTACGCTTCAACTTCTGATGATCGAGCGCACAACCAGAAGACGATACCTGCGACTGCTCGGAACTCAACCATTTTAGATCGACCATTTACGGTGAGTATGCCAACGAATGGCCAGCATCGAAATATTCTGGGTTATGGCAATCGGGATTATGCGAAGTCCGTGCGTGATAAACAGGTATACTTCCCATTCGATGTATACAGTGGAGATAAATCTAAGTTTTATCCTAAGGGAACCTGGATCTCAATACCGGTTGCTCAAGAAACTCAGACGTTCTTCTTACCAGTTTGGGTTGATGAGGGCTACTATGATGTGTTATTCCGGACAATCGCTGAGAATGCCCCATCTAACTTTACAACGGAGTCTCAAGCAAACCTTAATTTGGCTAATCACGTAGCAACGGACTCAGTTCCTATTGATGTTGTAGGACGCGTCTATGATTTCCATATTACAGATATTGCTGATTTCAATTGGGAGACTTTTTTCCGGAAAGCCAAAGGAAGCAGTACACCAACAGGTAACAGCTTCTGGGTTGGTGGAAAAGGAATAGATGGAGCTAATAGAACAAGTGCGAACAACTTTGTTCTTCCTGTTCGCCAGGGAAGTAACCCGATCAAGGGGCTTCAAAATATAACAGTGAAGACAGGTTATACTTTCAAATTTGATCTTAAAACAAAAGGGAACATGGCCGATGATAAAGACGGTGTACGCGTAACTCCGGAATTCTACTTTGTCTCGAAAGACGGGAAGAACCGAAGATTGGTGGATCTCTACTATCACTCAGATAAGGCGAAGTTCATCAAAGTTGGCACGACAGCCGATGTAGAGAAACGTAACGTGACCCTAAATTCAAGACTACGGAATGTGCCTCAACAAAGCATTGTTAACACGTCCAGTACGTTGTGGGAAATGTTCGCAAGTTCAAGAGGATGGTCTACACCTAAACAAAAATACATGCAAGATTATTTAAAGAATACTTCAAAGGCCACTTATGTTGGTGGTTACGATGTACAGATTCTAACCGCGCCTTTACGCACTTTTATTGGCACAATGAATAATCTTCCTGGTGGAGTGGACATCTATAAAGCGAATGCTTCTGTACAGCAGTGGTATGGTGAATACAGCTTGCCGGCTGCTGTGTACGCAGTACCAAGAGGAACTAACCTAGCATCTTATGGAGGTAAATTAGATGATAAATCTAAAGTGTTCCTGAAAGAAGGTTACATTGTTGTGAATTTCACAGTGGATACCATCAGAAATGGGGATACGTCTAAGCCTCATTTACAGTACATTCGTAGACCTGGTTCAAGCTTCTACGGAACGTATAATAATCAGTGGCGAGATATGGAAGGATTCAGTTCGTCATTCACAACACCATATGGAGTGAACTTTAGCTCTATTGATGGTGATGTAATGTACTATGATGCGAACAAATCATCATACGATGACTTCAACAGTTCTGGCACGCATTAAACATAATAAAGAATCAGTGGAAGCACCACTAGACCAATTTTGGTTTAGTGGTGCTTCTTTTGGTTACAAGGAGTGGAATCGTTTGAATGGTATATCACTGGGCACAGGTTTCTTATTCACAATCCCTGTAGTATTAATCATTGCGTATGTTACTTTCCAATTGTACCAAGTGAGAAGGAAGCCTTATTTACCATTGTTGATCGTATCTACGGTCTGGATGTTTTTTCAGTTCATCGGCATTACACTGTATGCATTTAGTGATTCATCTTGGAAGATTTCATTAACCATGACTCTTATTTTCTTAGTTATGTTATCCCATCTCTATTGGGAACAAAAAAACACCGAGAGATATATTGGCTATGGTTTACTCCTTGTAGCCTTCTGCTTATCATTCACCCCATTCAACATCATTTATGGTTTTATGGGTATTGTCATAAGCGGGTACTTGTTGTACCAAGCCAATGGTAACTATCGGCATCTTCGAAAATTATGTACTACAGCTGGTTTGCTCTCACTCACGTTTTTTGAGATAATCTTGTATTTTGTTTTAAATGGCAATGTTCTAATTGCTATTATGGTGGTTATGACTTATGTGGGGATTCATATCGCATTGTTTATGACATTGCAGGATCGTTTGGTAAGGTTGCTGATAAACAGCTATCATGCTTCGTTAGTAGACCATCTTACGGGATTATATAACAAGAAAGAATTTAGAAAACGAACAGCAAAATTAATCGAGGATGCCTATGAAAGCGTCTATGTTATATTCTGTGATATTGATAACTTTAAAATAGTGAATAGTACCATGGGGCATGTCAAAGCAGATGAAATACTGAAAAAAGTTTCTCATATTATAAGGGACGAAGTGATAGAAGTCGGTATAGCAGCGAGATATGGGGGAGAGGAGATCGTAGCTCTACTAGAATCAGATGATCCAAATGTCGTGAAGGTCATTTCAGAAACGATCTTGAAAAGAGTGTCCGCGGAAACGGAGGTTACACTAAGCATTGGGTATGCAAGAGGTAGTGATGATATTACAGAAGAGCAGTTGATCATCAATGCTAATCAAGCGATGTTTAATTCGAAAAGTACAGGTAAAAATAGAGTGACTAGCTACCATGGACTGAGGTCAGAAGATATGATGAACTAGAATTAAAATCATATTTCACGTATAATACGAGTAGCGGAAGCACCGCTTAAATTGGGCCAATAGCCTTGTTTAAGCGGTGCTTCCTTATTTTGTTTAGGAGGTTTTTCAGAAATGGATAGTATCGAATATAAGGCAATTTCTATAGGACACAATGCTGTAACAGGGGAGGTAGTAGAGTGGCCGTGGACTGAAGCAGCATATTCTACGATGACAATTGTGGGTGGGGCTGATAACAGCCCTAGATTAGCATTAGTAGACGGCATTGTAAAAGAAGCGATTCAACAGGACGCGAATTCAGTTTTTCAAATACGCATGGGTAAACCAAACTCTCATGAAATAGCGGTCCCAAGCGATGCCATTTCATGGAGTGGACAATTCTCTGATCCTCCATCGGATGTGGAAGATCGAGATATCTTTATAGGCAACCGGATCTTTTTTTGCTCTAATTACTTTGGGTTGTTAGCACAGTCCAAAGGAGTGCTACGCAGTGAATTACTGCCACCAACATCGTATCGTTGGAATCTAGAAGGACCGCTTGAGGGATATCGTAGGGCTATAGAAAACTTGGATTCAGACCATCCTCATAAACTGAGCTTACAGACAGAGTTGAATAAGCTAGATGAAAACATCTGGTACCAATCTGATTCTGATGGAAGGTGCTTCTATATTGATGACACAAATGATGTGTATGCTCTTGCACAGAACTTCCTTTTCGCCGTGTGGAGCTTCTGGGCCGAAATCGGAAAAATGGATGATCCTCAACCAATACTTTTAGTCATTGATATGCCAAAATCACTTGTTAAATTTTCTCTTGATCCGGAAGTTACCCAGGTCGTAATCCGAGCTTTGGAGATTCTTAGATACTTATCTCGAGAGACAACGACAACAATGTTACTCTCTTCCGAAATGTTGTATCCTGCCCCAGAACTACATTTCCGACATAAAATTATTTTTCAAAGCTCAGAGGACGGAGATTTCAACCTAGAGAACGAAGAGATTAATCATTACTTTAGTAGAGATCATATTCAGTACTGGCTTAACCACCAATCGACTTCTGGTATTTTGTTTGATGATTTAGAGAATGTTCATTTTTCATTTACACCAACTAAGTTAAGTTAAGTTAACTTAATTTAACTTACATCAATATGTAAAATCTGAAATGCCTAAAAAAAACGTACTTGTTGCGTTTTTTTTTTTTGAGATTTGATATTCTTCCTGAAGCTCATTATATTTGAGATACACAACAAATTTAGGAGCGATATAATATGAATGAACAACCAGATATGAAGGGCCTTAATCAATTAGAAGCCGGTGTGAATCTATATAAATATGTATGTATTTTAGGGATGCTTAATTTTGGTACTCCGGAAGAGCGCAAGGTGGCTAAACGTGAATTGCATGAACTGGATGCCGACACTATCCCACACTTAAACAAAGCAGCATTTTCTGCAGCAGCGGATCAATTAGGATTAACCCGAGATGAAATGGTCAGTCTGCATGGAGAGTAAGAAGGATATAGCTCCCTTCAAAAAGCCAAACTCATTATGGCTTACATACTTGTTACCTTCATGCGTAGGATTGTTCTTTCTCTCGATGATTTTATTCTCAGACGTTCAGGATTCATCGAGTCCCCAAGTTAAATATTATTTTTTGCTCTTTTTTGGATTATTTTTGATATCACTCTATCTGATAATTGCCTACTTTTATCAAGTTTGGGTCACTCCCAAGAAAAATCTGTTAATTCAGATCTCTCAGCAAATGGGGGAAACGATTACCTACGTAAAATCTAAAAGAGTTGTACTGGATGATTATAAACTTGAGGAATATGGAATTAACTCCATGCAATTCAGTAAGCTGTCTCAGAAAGATTTGAAAGATATTCATAATGAGTGTTCGAAACTAGAACATAATGCGGGTCAGAGAAGGAGATGATAATATGGTTGATCTATTGATAATATTATTTATAGCCATACCAATTATTTATGGTGCTCTCACTGCTGGAACACCTAAACAACGCCAAATACATAGCCCCAACACTGATTCAAATCATACTATTGATCCTAGTATGGAATTACAACACTTCTCCAATCTCGGGTACAGGTTGTGCTTTGATCAGAATATACTTTTTAATAGGCCAGACTTAATTAATCAATTGCCGCGTACGACTAAGGTAGGGATATCAGAATTTATCACGCAAACACTGAAACATCATGGTAAGTCATCAAAATATGCCTTTTTGACGAAAAGTATTCTTTCGAGCATACAAGAGTTTGAAGATCTGAAAATCTGTAAGGCTGAAAGTGATAATTCACTAAACAATTCTAAATCGCTTTCCGATATAAATGATAGAACGATTCTTGAGTCTTACCTCACAGATCAGTCAGAGAATCTATATTACAATCTATTCGTTACTGATTCTAAAGATATGTGGTCCAATGCAAATAGTCATGGATTAAAATCCATACTTATAACGGAAAAATAGATGCGAAGCACGCACAATTTCACCTACCGGGTAGTAGTAGGCGAAAATTGTGCGTTTTTATTTTAGTGGAGAGAGCAGGTGGCATTGAATAATGTCTGAAGTGATTAGTTCAATGAGAGAACAGATATTAGAGTCAATCATGTATTCAAGGTCGGTTAGATGCTTTAACGTTAATTTTGGCAGAGTGAGTAGCACGGAAGGGATTCTAGATTGTGGCCTTGTCATAGGGCCGGCAGAAAAACAGTTCCTTGTTGGGCTGCTCTCAGACAAACTCTCAAAATCAGATCTCCCCAATAATGGAGCTATCATTATTGATTATGAATACGATGAAGAGCAGGTACTGCTTCACGGATCGGTACAGATACAAATCAACTGATCTGTTTTCTTTCAAAATCGTTGCTTGAGCTCATGCAGTTCAAAAAATGCTCCACAACGAGGGGGTCGAAGTGACTACCAGCGTTCTCCTTAATAATACTTAGTGCTTCCTCTGGCTGCATTGCATCACGATAAGAACGATTTGTGGTCATGGCATCATACGCATCGCATACCGCTACGATTCTTGCTTCGATGGGTATTTCATGATGTTTAAGACCCAAAGGGTAGCCGGTACCGTCAATCCGCTCATGATGGTAACGAACAATATTGGCAATACTCGTGCCATGAAAGATATCAAGTTTAGTAATTACCTCGTATCCTTGCTGTGGATGAGCTTTCATAATCTCATACTCTTCATCTGTGAGTGAGGAGTTTTTGTTCAATACGGAGTTAGGGACATATACTTTTCCTAAATCATGGAGCTGGCATCCCATGTAAATATGTGAGCAATCCTCTTCAGACAGATTCATACTCTTTGCTACGGCGTAGGCGTAATTGGCCACATTATGACTATGTTCATCGGTGTATTTGTCTCTTGTTTCTACCACAGCCACCAGAGATGATAGAACGGAGTGTTCAATTGTCTTTCTATCCAATGTCATTGAGCTTGCTGCTCTTTTCTTCAGTTGAATCGCTAATACGCCTAATATACTCCCGATGATCATACTGCTAAATAGAACAGAAAGTTCAATTGTCGTAGCTAAGGGAAGCAGCAGTATACTGAATGCAGTAAGTGGAATTAATAAGACAGGTAGAAAAAAGCCATAGTTTTGCACAATTTTTTTCCTCCAATGCAAAAAACACCACAGAAAAGACCTGCGAGGGTCTTTCATGTGGTGCTTCCACGTTCCGGTTTATTTTATATTCTTATTATATCAGAGAATCTCTTTCCTGATAATACCTGTCTATGTACCTAATTGAATTTTTAATTGACATTACTATAGTCTTAGGTTAACTTATAAATATATAAAAGATAAGTTGAACGCTAATTACATACTTTTTTTCATTGAGGAAGCACCTCTTACGCAAGAGAAAAACTTGCATAAGGGGTGCTTTTTGTCGTTTTTTGGTTTTGAAGTTTGTTTCAATAGCTAGATGGATAACTTGTGGGAAATTTAATTTGCATATTCAGGAAACCAATACATAAGCAAAGTGGGGAGTTTTAAAATGAGTACAACAACTAGCGTGATCACTGGTGAAATAGTCAAAATTAGAGCAATAGAAAAGCAGATTTATGATTTGTTATGTGCGGGGATCATGCACTTACAAGAAATTGCTGATGCAATGGGCCAATCATATTCATCAGTAAATTCAACGTTGTCTCGGATGGTCCTCTATGATATTGCAAAGCGACAAGGTGGGGGTATCTACGCACCAGTGATTAAGAATTATGTAACGGGACCAGATGAAGAAGTCATTACACAGCGACGCAACAGTAAACGTGGGCACACGAATGACGTTAATCAAGTCGGTCAAACGCCTGCAGAAATCGTAACATTTATTGAAAAGCAGTATAAGCTGTACACGTCAAAAAACGATATCCTTTCGAAATTGAAAAGTCACGGTGTGATTATAAACAGATATATGCTTAATCAGATTATCTATACCTTTGGAATTGAGAAACGAAATCCAATCCGAAATAAACATTCTGAAGCCTTGTTAAATATTTCTGCAGAGTGCATCAGCTACGTTAGAGAGCTGTACGTAGAAGGGGTGGAGCTTGAACAAATCTGTGAAGAACTTAAAATCCTTGCAATAGAAATGGATATACCCTTGTTAGTAAGACTCATTAATACTCACGATATTCAAAGAGCAAACCTGAAGAGAGAAGACGTAAAAGAACTAATGGCAAGTGGTATGATGCTATGATCCTGCATCTTGGAGGTCTATTGATCGTATCAGTAGCACTGATTTATCTGATATTTGCGAAGAGATTGTTGGAGGATTCAACAGAGGTTCAAGAGAAAGTTATCCAAGATACTTCTGTCAGTCGTATCAGTAAAACATCAGTAACTCAGAAGGTACGTTTGTACGATACCTTTATACAACTTCTTGCTTTTACAGCATTCGGCCTGGGCGTACTGACATTATTCCAAATATACAATTTTATGTTCAAATAATGTAACTCCTTCTCGTTTACTTAATTGCCTTCCCAGCCATTGAATTCTTTGCCTTCCGCGAAAGATTTAATGAAAGATATTTCTCCAGACTCAATAAGCGTATTGATACCACTGACTAACAGTGAGCAAATTTTGCTCACTGTTTTCTTCTATTGAGAAACCCATATACGCATGGTGTGCTTATGATTTACCTAGCTCGGACTACTAACAAACCTCAGCCATTCTCCCCTCAAAACCTTTGCAGGTTATACATTGCATTCTCAAAGAATTCATCATTGGTGACGTGTTGATAGCGCTCCACTTCGCCTTACACCCTTGCGGTTGTCAGGTTTAGGCCATACAGATAGTTTGGCATAACAATGAGAGTATTGCTAAGGGTGAATATGTTCCCAACTCGTATCGACTTCACAAATATAGGTAGGGAACCGAACCTCAATGTCATTTTGGCCTCAACCCCGTTTATAATCGGATCTACAGCGGCTATGCTACAGCCGTGTAGGTAATAGATACTGACCCTTTCCGATAATGAATGATCCATTTGAGTGCAAAAAAACAGTACTCAAGGATGGATGGGGACTATCTAGATGGAGTATTGTCCGAATTTCAACGATTACAAAATTGAAGAAGAGTGTAATTCCAGTTAAGATTATAGAGTTAGTGTAGCTATAGAGAGGAAATCTGATAGTGGTAGTGACAGGTAAACAGCGCATCATAAAAGAATAATAAAAGGAAAGAGGGGTATCTAATGTATGGATAGTAATCAGTCTCAAGCTAACTACCATAGTTTCTTAGATGAAACAGCACAATCCTTAGACCCAGTATTACGTAAAATGAGATATCAGGATAAGGACAATTGGAGGGTTGTAGCATGGACTTCCCCATTTAAGAAACTTCCTAAAGTACTCAGTGCGGCTGGTAAACTCAGTAAGACGATTTGGGGACTCATTACTACTGGTGGACCAGGGCTAACGATTTATTTTGGTTATGTGCGTGATTGGCCAATCTGGTTAATCTCTTCACTCGTGTTGGCTGCACTATTTTTGGTATATTTTTTGATGGTTACATCATACATGGGCAAAATGCTGTCCATTGCAAGTGAGGAATTTCATGCCGGTGCATACAAAGCGAAGCGCCCGAAAGAATATAATTTATGGTCTCCCTTAATCAACGGCCAAAATGCAACGTATAGAGGATTATATGATGTGTTTAGCTTGATATTGAACGCTCAAAGTGGAAAGGAGTTTCAAGAAGCCTTAAAGTTAGTAAATGATCATGCGACTAATCTTCAAGATTCTAATGATCAGTTCCTTGCTGAACGGGAGTACTTTTTGGACGAGTTGGAGAAACATGAGAAAGCAATAAGCTACTTGGTCGGGCTTATGAAAGATACTAACAAAACACTCTATAGATATGTTAATAATTGTTTGGAATTTTATGAGTTTGATTTTGTGAGTGCTTTTACAATTTACGAGATAGAAGGAGATAAGCTAAAAAAAGTCTTCGATAAAGGCACTAGTGGCAAAAGCCCAGAATATATGGCTCTAACAAAAGAGAATTCAGCAAAATGGTCAGCTGTAGATGTAGCACTGCATCCAAATGATGGACCTAAGTATAACAATCCTTATCCAGGTAGAACTATCGTTTCATTACATATGGAAATGTTGGATGGAATTCAATGGATATGGAATTTTCACTTTGACGACTCAAATGATAGAGCGTTGATACTGACTCTTGGAAGTGATATTATTGAAGTGAGAGAAGTATATAGATTAGTTCATGCATTTTGTCTAATTCTACAAAAAGAACTTTTAAAAGAGGAGGGAGCTCTCCATGACAGAATCGATAAAGCCTCAGAGGGTTGAATTACATTCACAACGTGAGATACTTACCTCAAATCGAGATAAAAGAGATAAAATGGTAAAGGCTTTCCAACATATAAGAAGCACACAAAGTGATATAGCTGGTTCGTTATTTGTTCGAACCAATCAGAGTGGTGAATTAGATAAAAAAACCCGGTGAATACGTGGTCATACCCCTGTCAAGTAGACAGATGAAAAAAGCTATGCTGCCAGTGCGCATCGATATTCAATCGGTGCGCGCTGTTTGAGTTTGGCTTGAAATCGTCGGTAGTTGTAATTGTACATGTAATCTTCCACGGCTTGTCGAATCTCTGCTTCTGAATTACACTGGTTAAGGTACAGCTTCTCTGTCTTGAGATGCGAAAAGAAGGATTCGATGCATGCGTTATCCAGGCAGGTTGCTTTGCGAGAGTGGCTGCCCTTGACGCCGAATGCTTCTAATCGTGTGTTGTACGCCTGAGACGTATACTGGAAGCCCTGATCCGAATGGAGCACGGCTTCCGAAACGTCTCTTTTTTGTGTCCATTGTTCTACCGTATCTAATACGAGCTGAACATCGTTCCGTTTAGACAACTGCCAAGCTACAATTTCGTTGTTGAACAAGTCTTGAATCACGGACAGGTAAACAAACGTGCTTCCATCCGAAATATAGGTAATATCCGTCACCATTTTTTGCTGAGGTGCTGTAGCATGGAATTTACGCTTCAGGCGATTCGGATAGATGACAGAGGGCGTATAGTAAGACTTCTTCCGCTTCCTGCGAATCACCGATTGGATCGATAGTTCCCGCATCATTCGCCATACTTTCTTGTGATTGACGTTCAGACCAGCCTCCCACAACGCCGTTGTCATGCGAGGGTAACCAAACTCTCGGTTTGTAAAATGAATAGCCATCATGTGTTCTTTGATCTCACGATCACGGTCTTGTCTTGCGTCTCGCTGCGGCTGTGTTGCTCGCCATTTGTAGTAACTGGATCGTGGAATCCCTGCCACCGTTAATAGGCGTGTAATGCCATGCAAGCAGCGCAGTTCATCTAGGATATCGTAGTTCTCCCGTTGGCTCAGCGCTTCTCCTTTACTAGATTTGGATACCGCTTTTTTAAATAATCCACCTGCGCTTGAAGATAATCTCGTTCTTCCTCCACGCTACCAAAGGCTGTGCGGGGACGTCCCTTCAGTGGATTCGGGATGCTGTTTTTTCGCTCATCGAACGCTTCCCCGTTATTCCACTTTTTCACCCACACCTTCAGTTGTGAACAGTTTCGAATCCCTTCTCGCTCAGCGACCACCTTGTAACTTGAAGAACCTTCGACATATGATCTAACTGCATTCAATTTGAATTCTTCGGTATATCTCTGAAATGTTTGTCCTTTTTTCGCCATAAAAATATCCCCTCCAAGTGTCACTTAAACCCTCATGATAACATGAAGGTTTTTTTAAGTGTCTACTTAAAGGGGATAATACCATACGCCGGGTTTTTTTATTTCAATTTTAAGGTTTAAAAGTAGGATTGAAAAGAAATGATGTTACTAGAATCTCATATGTGGGAGGCTAGTACATAAATGAAAACGAAAAAAATCTTACCCTTTTTGAAGAAACCTCAAAAAGTGGTCCATAAAGATCAAGAGCAAATTTTTAAAGATAACCGTGCAAAAAGAGAAACGATCTTAAAACAATTTGATCAAAGGAGAAATAATAAATTTGATGATTAGTTGACGGTAATCAGGCACCCTCAATAACTTTCGCTTATCCGAACCTCAATAGGGATATAACATGCCTATCGAGGTTCTTCTTCTATGTTTACAAGTCTTATTCAATTGCTCTAATGCATGTTGAGTAAAGGTCCATATGCTCTCAAATATTTTTTCTGAAAATCTCTATTATTCATTGGTCGATTTTTTAATATCATGGTAAGATCGTTCCAATACATAGGAATGACATCGATATAGAGAGAATGGTGAATTATGATAATTCGAAAGTGTCACGATAAAATAATGGATATGGAAATGATTTTGGATGCAGATTACGATCCGGAAGAGATGATAATTAATTTTACTTGCACGCACTGCCAATCAGGTATCACGATTAGTTGGGAAGAACTTTGTGGAGATGTCATAAGCATTGAAGATGGCGCCCTTGAACGTCTTCGGAAGGAGAATTTAACTTGACCTTAATCGTGATGTACAAGTGATGGGGATATTACAATTTCTTGTAGGTTGTCTTTTGTTGTATTTGTTTATAGGACTTATACTCGCTTTTGTATGGTTTGCATACGCTAAAATTGTGGAGTTTGACATGAAGAATGAGCAGTGGAACCTGGTTCTGAATTCGGTGATCGGGTTAACCTTATTTCTTGTGACGGTTACAATGTTATGGCTACCAGTAGCACTACCATTCTTGAAAAAGAAGGGTCACCTTCTGAAAATGAAGCGGCAAACTCATGTCGTTGAAAACCCCGAATCCAGAGCTCTTAAGCTATTTTCAAAGCCGATGCGTGCTTTGAAAAGTCGATTAGATGACTGGTACTATTATCAGTAAACGAAACACTATGGAATGGATCTGTCTTGGAAAGATCCATTTCGCCATAAACTATACCGAATCACCAAAGGAATCCATTATGGATTCCTTTTTTTAGTATATTTAAAAAAACTTTGGATAAGATTATAGAAGAGATGATCAAATTTACCTAACTATGATAAGGAGGAGTATATATGAATGATAGTACTGCTTTGAAAAAATCACCTATATGGACAGCCTCAGAAGATATAATACTTGTCCAAGCTATATTAGAATCTGTGAGCCAAGGAAAAACTCAACTGAATGGTTTTGAGGTTGCTTCTGGGCGTTTGCAAAGTAGAACACCTGGTAGTTGTGGTTTCAGATGGAACAGTGAGCTGCGCGATAAGCATAAATCCGCTTTAGAAAAAGCGAAAAAATTAAAAAATGCGAATAAAGCAAAGTTAACCTTGGTAGAAGACAGTAACCAATCCCAACCTGCTGAGAAATCAGATGAGAAAGCAAAGCAATCCGGAATAGCGAGTATTGATATTAACGACATGCAGGAAGCGATAAAGTCGATACAGTCTTTTTTAAAGGACATGAGTAGGTCTTTAAATGTACTTAAACAAGCACAAGTAACAATAGAAAAGAAGGACATTGAAATCACCAATCTACAACATACAGTAGAAGGTCAGAGAGATCGCATTAAAAACTTAGAGCACATTGAGAACCAATGGAGAGAATTTTCTGCTTTTGCTGATAAAGTCAGATCGAAAGGCATATGAAACTTTCATCTTGGTTAGCAACATGTTATGATCACTTTAATTAAGGAATATTTCTAGCACTGAGCCACGCGGCAAATCAGTGAAACCATTATTAACACACTTGAAGTGAACAATTCGATAAACTATCGAAATTTCCCCCATCAGGGTTGTTCCTATCTAAGTGTGTTTTTTGTCGTCTGATTATAAGTTGCAACATATTTTAAAATCAAATGGAGGTATTTTAAAAATGGAAAGAACAAGAATTCATACCCTGAGAAAAGAAGATGTACTAAGAGAAGAATTTCAAAAAGTAGGATTGAGTGAGATTTTAGCAGGAATAAATTTGGAAGTGGGACCTAATGATTCACCTGTTCAGCTTGAAAAAAAGTTTAGAAGTGCTGTACAAAGGCAGGTAAAGAAACATGTGAAGAATATGGCATTAGAGGACATCCTAGATTTCGTTAAACAGGTGTCAGATGGGCCTTATCAAATCGACATTCATTTGCTTGCACCCCCTGATACAGAAAGGGAGAAGTCCATTTTTAGACTATTGGCCATTGCAGGGAAAATCACAACAGAAGACATCATACCTTATCACCCCGTTCAGGTAGACTTAAAAGTCTTTGATAAAACTCGCAATGCATTTACATTGCTCAGAAAAGAGTTATTGGATAGATTCCATATGCGTAATCGAGGCCTGACTAAAAACATGGATGAAATAGGCTACTTCTTGTTCACAGACGTTTATAAGATGGTTACAAACGTTATAGTGAACAATACGTTTCATTCTTATGCAGTAGCTCAGTCCGAATACTTACAGTTTAAGATTGCTGAATACTATTACTTAAGATCCGACAATGAAAATAAACACATCATGCCAGAAGACATCTTCTTTCAACAGCAACTTCAGAAAACGATGAAACACTATAACTTATCACTTCCTGACTTAAACAATAAAGAAGTGCTTTACGATACCAGTTTTACACTAAAGGATTTTGATGGATCTAATACAGAGGTGCCGCTATCTAATGCTGTGAAAAATCTCATTATTCCCCGCCTGATCAAAACCATGAGAAATATTCGGGAAAAAACAAGACAAATCATGAATGAGCATTCTTCATATGCTAAAGCTTTTCAAACGAAAAAGAATATTAGTCCTGCTACATTATCCATGATGAAAGATAATCAATTCCTATGGATGTATGGCGAAGTGGAGTTAGACAATGATGTAGATCTTCAAAAGTTTCAAACTCTAGAAATGGAGTTTACGGAGCTGCGCACACAACTTGAATTAAAACAAGCATTGGACCACAGTTTCCGAATTCGCAAGCTTGGAAGACACAAAGCTGCCGGTCTCTATTATTCGTATTATAAAGCAACAGTTATTGATATAGATGGTCCAAGTTCTTACGCCCATGAGCTGGGGCACCAACTTGACCATACCATTCTCCCAGGGCAAGTCCTCAGTGAAACCATTAACTTTGATCCCATTATCAGCATGTACGAACACCTTGTGGAGGACAATGTAACTAAACTGCCAAACAACAACGCGTTCAAGGTCAAATGGAAGAAAAAGAGATCCTATTATTTTTATCCATCTGAAATCTTCGCAAGATCCTTCGAACTTTTCTTATCTAAATCTATGCAAATCTCATCCTCATTTCTAAACCAAGAGTATACTTCGCCTGAATATCCGTTAGAACAAGATTTTTTAAATCAAATTAAGCCATACTTTGAAGCCGTATTAGCTATACATGCAGAGAAAACAATGAAAGTTGCTATGCAGCAATGAAAAAACAAATTGGATGCTGCTTTGTTATAGACGGACATGAGTTTATTTATGAAGGTTCCTACTCAAGGGAGAAGTCTGAATCCATCTGTAATCTTTGCAGTAAACCCATAAAGGGCAAAATTCATGTCTTCTTTAGTTCAAGGGGGTACCATGATGGATCACACACAACTAAATTCTATAGCGGAACATGTGTAAAGGCGATTATACAAGCCGGTTATAAAAAGAGTATTTGATACCACGATAGATCCTCTAATGCAATTCCTCTCAAACCACACCCAAAAAGTAGCTCATCATCTTTAATCCATCGAAATCAAAAGATCAATCAAAAATAAAATAGAACGGAGTGAAAAAATGACCATTTTCTTATGGGCTTATTTTGTTGCAGCCTTAATGTACGCAAGTAAGGGGACTCTTGTAGTTCACGAGTTAGGGCATTACATCGTATTAAAGTACATTTACAGAGATCCTGATTGTGGCATCATCATTGGTGACATACATGGAGATCTCCAGACGGAAAAGTCAATCGCCGGTGTTCAAGTAAAGTTTTTTTCTAAGTCAGAGAATAAGAAGGTACATGGTACAAAAGGAATCTGTTATCCATGGAATGAAGTATACGCTAAACCAAAGTCTTGGAAGGCAAAGGTATATGCTATTGCAGGAGCTGCTATGGAATTTATTATGGCATCTTTACTGATCACAATTGGATTAGTCATTGTTCATACACATACCACTTCACCGTGGATAGAACTAATTACTTCAATCGTAATGATTATTCTTATTTTTATGTCCATACTCATTCCTTGTTTAAAATTGTGGACTGGGAGTAATCAAGCTGTTCAACTCAAAAACGACACAGTGAAATCGCTAACGAAGACC
The DNA here is from genome assembly GCF_055687625.1 of Paenibacillus sp. CB74. Classification (NCBI taxonomy): domain Bacteria; kingdom Bacillati; phylum Bacillota; class Bacilli; order Caryophanales; family Paenibacillaceae; genus Paenibacillus; species Paenibacillus sp. CB74. Next base: position 474,906 of record NZ_JBVMUS010000002.1, read on the forward strand.
GCTTACGGCCAATCAGATCGTATGTTGTTATTTAAAAATGGAAGAACGCTGCTGATCTTTTATACAGGATGTACATGTGCGATCTTTTATCTGGTTTTTGTAACTTTGTTAAGATCATTAGAGAATTTTTTAAATCCCTGGATGTGTTTATGATAATCAAATTTTATAAGTCTGCCTTTAGCTTGGTGAGAGAAACCAGTATTCAAATAGTGACATCTATAAAAACGGAAATAAGCTATCGGACGGATGGCTCCAATAGCTTGTTTCATGAAAACATCAAAAAAAGGAGCTCAAACTTGATAGAGCACTTTTCTGATATCTACAAAAATTATACTTCTCTATAATAAGAGGACGCATAATGCTTTCTAACTGCTAGCTCAGTAAGAGACCATTATCAATACCGTTAATAATGAGTTCGACTAATCACTAATTAAAGAAAAGGGGTCCTGACATTATGAATCTTACTTTAGTGTTTTACGCTGCAGTCATTACGTTATTTGTTTTGTTATTCTCTATTCCTATTCAAATGTACTTCAACTCAAAGAAACAGAAATTAGAAATAGACAGATATACTTTATACTTTGGAGCTTTTGTCGTCGTATATTATGTTGGTGCTTATTTTGTGAAACTTTCTACTATATTTTGGTTTCACCCCGTAACAGTCATTATCTTAATTATAATATTGGATCTAATTCTGTTATTGCACAACTTAAGCATTTTCAACCTTTCTAAAAACTTCTCAGATTCACATCAACCGAAAGATAGTTCGGTACTAGTCCACAAGGGGATGTACCGGTATGTTCGGCACCCAATTTATAGCATGTTCTTTTTTGAGGGAGTACTACTTTCTCTTATCTCCCCCTGGTTGATCCCTCTCGGTATGGGATGCATCATAATTCCGATTTACCGTTTGGTAATTCTAAAAGAAGAATCGTACTTGATTCAACGATATGGCCAAGCTTATACTGACTACCAACTTAAAGTAAAACATAAAATCATTCCATTTATCTGGTGAGGTAACCTCAAGCTTCCCTTAAGGGAGGCTTTTTATTTATTTAATCCAAAATAAGGTATATGCTAAGAGGGAATAATTTAAAAGGAGAAAGATACTATGAAGAACAAAATTCAACAAGGAATATATGATCTTGAGTGGAACAATTACGCCCAGGGTAGATCCCACCATTAAACATTCACTTGGTCAACTCTCTACCATACTTCATGAGACAGTACATTTCCAAGTTACTCATCGTTCACCGTATGGATTTCTGGTCACCATGCTATACAAACTTGGTAAAAAAGACAAGCGATTAACAGATACAGCACATTATTTACTCTCCAAGATGAAAATCACTCAAGAATGTATCGCTGTTTTTTATGAAATGATTTGGTATTATGAGAAAAATGGGAAGGAAGATTGCTTTCATCATTTACGGGACATGCAGCTAAACAACAGAGAATATTTTGACTATCTTCAACCTCTATTCTTCCTAATACATCAACATGACGATCTCTCTTTTTCAGAAAAACTCGAAATTGCTAACATGTTAACTCAGCTTGCTCTATCAGGTAACATCGGGAAAGTTTCTAACGTCTTGAAGCCAAGACTTTTAGAAAACCATTTCAAAAATGAGTATGGCATAGGGTCTAAAGCTTTGATTCCAGATGTTCGATTTAAATTACTCACTTCAGCAGCTCAAAGTATTCTCCAGAATAATGAAGACTTCACAGTGGAGGCACTTTTCAACAAGGCAGGTCTGGAGTACAAACTTTCAGAACATGAAGATGTACTTGTCTTACTACACACTGTAATTGAAAAGCATCCTCAAAAGGATAAAATGCTTGAAATTTTAGAAGGTTTGCAGGAGATTAATCCTAGCGAAACATACCTTTGGATGCACCCTAACTCATTTACATCATACAAAATATCAGCGGAAACACCGGCACAGGAACTTGTTGAGGTTTTAATTTGTGGTAGTGGAGCGGTTGTCTTACCAATTTTAATTTCCCCCTCTACTTATCCTTTTATGTTTATGGATAACGTTACAAAGACCATCTATGGTGGATTAATAAAAAAAGATACACTCATTGAACTTTTCAAACGTGTGAATTTGCCACTAACTGTTCATGAGAGTAGCTTTAAAGAAATCACTCAAAATCCCAATTACTTTAAAGTAATTGAAGAGTTAAATCGACCACTATATGTATACATCGATGCTCCCTACGTAAAAGCTCGACCTATACTGAATCAGTACTTATCTGATGACTCTGTATGTATTATGATTGCAGTACCCCATGTTGAAAATGTAGGACTATTAGTAATCAAACCGAAAAAAAATGAAGAGATTTTCATATTACAATTGTTTTTTTATCACCATTACAATTACATACAAAAAACTATTGAACAGGGGGAGCTAAGGGCATCACTCCTCAATATCTCGGATCACTCCATTCAGAATGTATTCTTTGAAAATGGTGATAATAATTATTTAGATGATTTTTTCACAGTCATTGATAGTGAACTCCAGATCGATGGAGAAGCGGACTTTGAGAAAATAGCTAAAGAATATGCCAACTTCGTCAGAAATAAGGATCTAAAAGAGGAAATATTTAAACGTTATAAAGATTACATGGAGTGATACTGTAACTGATGATGAATAGAGAAAAAAGAGTACTCTGTGATAATGTTTTTAAGATAAGACAAAAGCCTAATAAAATGAATACAAGAGCGGGTCATCCAAAAGATGGCTCGCTTTTTTGCGCAAATAACTTGTTTATTGTTAGAAATACGTGGCGAAACCTCTTGAAACATTTCGCCAATGAATTTGTACCTCATTTATTACTCGATTTTTCCTAAGCGCTTTATAATGGGTGAAATAGCAGTTGCCACAGGGATAATCTTTATTATCGTTAAATCATTCACACATTAAACAACGTACTCACAGGAGGGAGCGAATGGGAGATGAGTGAATATACTTTAATCACTAGGAATTTGAGCCAGATAATGACCTAAGAGACGATAGGACTCACTATAAAAACAGTGACTTCAGTTTCAAAGTTCTCACATCATCATTTCTAGCCATAGTCATAGAACAATTTGGATTTTGCAGCCGGTCTATGATGATAGTGTGGAGTTAGTGAATGGCTGGTGATCTATGAATGTACAGGAAGGTGGACATATTGAAACCTAATGCAATTAATCATGCATGCAATGAATTGATGGATTTTAACCAAAAATATACTCAATTTTCGGAGGAAGACAGAGTCTTCGTGATCAAAGATACAGTTAATGATTCCTGGGACCTTTACTTTAGATATCCAACCAATGAGTACCAGCAGAAGGAGTTAGATTCGATTGATATCCCGTATTGTCCCTTTTGCGGTAAAGATCCTAGCATTACTGATCAAAATAACCAGGAACCAACCAGGGTATTAAAACAGAGTATACAAACAAATCTTCATTATTCGGCGTATGGATCACAATCATTTGAAGCACAAGACTGGTAGTTCGTAGGGGGAGATCTATGTTGTGGATAGGTGCAGGTGTAGGTGTAGTAGGTATGGTGCTTATAGGATACTTGGTTTTTATGAAATTACGGCAACGTCGGCATATGAAGATGATTGAATACCTTATGGCAACGCACATAGAGGCTTCACTTGAATTGTTAAAGACAAAATCGGTCTCTAGTAGAAGTGTTCCTCCCGAAATGGTCACCAACTGCACTTGCTCTGATAAAAATGAAGAATGGAACTTTGACGTGTCATTAGGCTGCTGGTACGTAGAGCGAGAATGCCAGCAATGTGAGTATTATTGGGAAGGTCCATATTATCTTTACGATGATCCGAATATCCGTGGTAATACGCTGGAATAAAAACTAAACAATTGAAGAGTCAGGGGTGAGGAATGTGGGAAACGGAGTTGTTGAAGGTAGTGCAGCTGAAGCAGCTGACAAGGCCATGGCATCGTGGAAGAAATTTACTGATGGTATTCAGGAGTCACGCATTCGTAGGGCGTTGGATGCTTCAGGATATACGGTCGTAGAACCAACCGAAAAGAATTTGAAAGAATGTTTTAGTGACTACATAGCTTCAGGGATTGGGCTAAACCATGGACATGAAATTATGGATGAGTTGACCGTCACTGATATGATCCGGACTATGATCGGATTGAAGATCTAAATTTGTTAAACCTATTCTAATGGCTGCACATGAAAAACTAATGTTGTATCTGCTATTAATCCCAGAGAGACTGGCTATCAGAATCTCTATCAACCTGAGGAGGACTTTGAATGAACATAACCAATGATCCAGAAATGAAACCAATGATTCTTGAAATTGTAGAACATCTGCGTCTCCATCAAAGAACAATAACTGAAGAGGACGTAGTACATGCTGCAGTTAAAACGATGAGAGATATGCTGCTTAAACACGGGGTGCAATGTGAACTGTTATTTTTCGATTCTAGTCCAGTACATTAAAGTCAATAATCAAATTTGATAGCTTAAATCCACATCTAGTGGAGGATTATGTCGATTCAATATGCTATAATATAGGCATAACAACCTTTGCTTACATAGTCTTTAGCCATGCGGCATAAGAAATTACAACTCTCGAATTAGGCTCTGTTAAATTAGAAAATCTCTGATTTAATCTATTCGAGGGTTGTTTATTTTAAGAAAAAAAAGGAGGAAGTACTTTTGTTTAAGCGCGATCAAGTATTAGTACATAGTGTAGATTTTGATAATGCTGTTTTTTTTCAGGTACCTATTGAAGTATTCATGAATGATGGTAAATATTTAGAGACTGGAACGTTACAAGCACACTCGGAAAACGGTGTGGTACTGAATAATGAAGGAAGATATCTTAAATCAAATTGTACATTTAAAATCGGATATCTTCATCAAAGCAGCTCTCTGAAATAAGCAAAACAAAGGAAGACAAATAATGAATCTGGAATACTTCAAGAAAATATCAACTGGATTAATACCGGTTGGTTGTAAGGATCAAGACACACAAAAGGAAATCGAGTCGAGAGGGGCAATATTGGACTCAACTGATGAAGATTATCTATGGTACAGGAAAGCGCGTATGCTGATGAGTACCGACTCGGTAATTGGGACCATACTTAGCGAACTCGATGACTGTCCATTAGAGTGTGATGGATTGACAAGAGTAATCAGCTTGATATTGAGTAGGGCTGGAATAGTACATGAAGTATTCGCGGGAAAAGTTCAAATGGAGGGCTCCTCGCGTATTGTCCAGCCTCATTTGTGGATTATCCTTAGTGATAACACGATGATTGATTTCCGGATCAGGATGTGGATGGGCGATCAGGTGGAGGTGCCGCATGGACACTTTGATCCGGTTTCTTTCCAACATATGCATTACCAGGGATCACCAATAGAAGGGTGGGAGAAGGAGAACTCTTATGCACTCATTCTAGCCACCATCAACCAAATTGATGTCACCTCTTTTGAAAAAAAACTGCTTCATTTATCTACTGAAAAAACGAACTGAATTTGCCATAAAAAGAACAACAGTCAACAATGATTGTTGTTCTTTTTATGTTCAAAACTAAGTTAAATTAACTTAAGTTAATTTAACTTAGTTTTGAATCCGAAAAACCTCATTTTTTTTGTGGGGGGATGATACTTAACCCATAAAATTGTCACCTAATAACCCATAATAAAGCCAAAAAAAGGCTTTATTATGGGTTATTTTAAGCTATTCTTAATCTATCTAGAACCATAAGTTTGCCAAGATTGAAAATTTGAACCATAAGTTTGCCTAAATAGTAATTTCAAGAAAAGAAAATGAACCTACTCTTTATGTAGGTTCATTTTTCAAGGAAGCATTATGTTAATCGTTGGATCAATCGTTCATCTAGAATTTGGTTAATGGGAAGATTGTAGCGAGCACTAAATCTTAATGCTTTCGTCATACTGAGTGTTGATTTTTTTAAATTGGTTACAAGGTATCCCCCACTATAACCTCCACGTTCCTTAAAAAAATCAACGCAGGTACTAGTCGGGATTTCTTTCAGTCGATAGGGTGTAATAAGGCTTAATATTTTATCCGTGATTTCCAGTTCAGTTAAAGTCGCTTTTTTTTTGCTCTTCATGCTACTTAAATCATAATCACAAAAGTTACAGTAACCATAGTTTTTATACTCTATTAATTTTTTTTGACAAACAGGGCACTGATCGATTAAAACATATTCGTGCTTTAGGCATGTATTTACATGTTTGAAAGTCCAACTTAGTCTCTCGTAAACAGGCTGATGATTTTCAGAAAGGCAAGCAGGACACCAAGAATGATGAAGTCGATGCAGACCGGAACTCGCGATGACATTCTTATAATAAAGAAGTGTAGTAAAAGAAAGATCTCTCCTACTAGTTGTTCTTTCTAAACATTGAATTAAACTTTCTTGAGTAAAATAATCAATTGAGTGGCTATTTTTAGTTAAAATTAGAGGTGGTTTTGGGGTGTTTAAACAATGTTTTAGCAGTGTATTCACTTTAAGATAATGCAAACGAGCCAATCTATAAATATAATGATTAAGACTTTCAACTTCATCAGAATTATTATTAATTGGCTCAATTGAATATAGCGAAGTTCTAGGCGGAATAGTTTCAGTTAAATGCATATGTTTCTCCTTTCTTTTTTAATCAATGCTACAACTATCTCTTGTTGGAGATCTTTGTGCTACCTTATTACTTTTCTTTTTCTCAGTTTTGGTTATACTAGCTTGTTTTATCTTATTTAATCCAAGTGCACTTAAAAGATAGTTCTTTTCTTCTTCAGTTTCATGGAGTTCAAGTTCACCCTCTCTAGCTTCTCGGACCATTGTGTTACATTGTTTAATACTCAATGCTGTTTTTTCTAGAAATCTCGGAGAAAAATGGGTGCTGTTTTCTGTTAAGCACATATCTAAAGCTCTTTCTAGCCAGAGTTTTAAGACCCCTATACACCCGATACTTCTTTCATATAAAAACTCCCAATGTGTTAATAGGTCGATTTCCTGAACAGGAAAATGATCTTGTAAAGATAAGATGCACGTTTGAAAATGTTGAAGATCTTGATGACTTTCTGCTCTATAACGTGAGATGTGAATATCAAGACTGCGATTACTTAACTGAGCGCTTTTATTTCGGAATTTAATCAATTCATATGTTCCTGCAAGAACATGTGGAACTTTAGTAACATTTGCAATAGATTTGATAACGTCCATTTGATCTAAAAGTTTACTTCCTCTTGGTATTTTTGCAATGTGTTGTGCTTCATCAACGATACAAGCCGAAGGCTTTCTATGGATTAAAGCACTCTCAAATGACCATCTTAATGCGGATAAAGTTTCCCTACTAAGCTTTTGAGAGACTATTTCTCTAGGTGAAATTTTCTTATCGATGCATGGTTCGTTAAGTTCTAACAGACCAGCCTTAAAATAATCTTTCCAACTGAATTGAATTGATTCTGCTGCCTTTGCTTCAAAGAATACAACAGGGATCTTTGAATGATCTACATATAACTCCGTCATTATTTCGTTCACGAGATCATTATAAAGTTTAGATAGTAAAGTGGATTTACCTACTCCACTTGGACCATATAGAAGAATCAGCGGGGTCTTGTAATTTGTTATGGCCAGTTTAGATTGTTGAAAGGCATCTTCTAGTTTTGGATGTGAGATCAATTTGCTATTGAAATAGCTTATCTTTTCATCTTTAGTTAACTCCATGACAGCTGCGGGAACTTTAGAATTCTCCATAACGTTCCTCCAAAATAGTCTCAATATTCGGTTTAGTAATTTCCTGAGTAACGGACTTTTCTATTTTGTCTAGAATAAATTCTTCATCACTCTGTGTATCTTGTGCGACTTCTTTTTGTACTAAACTTTGATCATCCTTCAGCTGTTGGAGCAAGAGCTCTTCAGATTCACAATTTCTCAAAAACTCTGCTAATTTTTTGGCATCTAGTTGGAATCTTCTCGAATGGTTGCGATTCTTCTGTAAAATCTCTTTGGATGCAATTTTAATTTGTTTTTCAGTTTTTCCATTGAAGATACTGTAATAATCAGACATACACATAACCCATCGTTTTCCTACATATGCGTAAGCTACACCGATATTGTATGGATCATAACGAATTGGAACTTGTTTTCCTTCAACTTCGGGATTTCGAAAACTCTCAGACCAGTAATGAACATAATTGTTCTTAAACCCTTTACCTGGATGTACTTTTGCAGTTCCTTTGCTTGTTGAAGGCATAGTTAGAATAAGAAAGTTCTCATCAAATGGAATAATAGTACTATTGCGCTTGCCAGAGTTTTTGAGACCTAATGCGAAGGCATCACTTGGACTTTGACCACCAAGCGCAGGGTGTCCAATTTGATCATAGATATGGTATGAGAATTCTTCTAATTTTTCGGAGAATTTACTAAGGGTCCAGACTGCAAGCTTTTTTGGATTGTTTTTTGGAGTGATTGTTCTAACATCTTTAGTTGATTGTGTATTTCCTAAAAGATTATAAATAAAGCGAGTATTAGTGGTACCAAATAACCGTTCAATAACAGATCCGTACCTTGGTTTACCCGCAGGTCGCTGTTTTTTTCCAGAGCGAAACATTGCAAGTGTTGTTTCAAAATAAATACTGGAAAACTCTTTTCCGCCATCAACTACAATTGTTTCAGGTAATCTTGAATAACGTTTAACACATTCACGAAAAATCATCATCGCAGATCGATAGGATGGGGGATCGAAAGTAACGTATAATGCTAGTATTTTCCTTGTACATGCATCAGTGAGAAACGTTACCCATGGTCTACCAAGATTCTTCTTGGTGAGTGGATCAATGAGTTCAATATCTAACTCGGTGTGATCTAAATGCGCAATCTCAAACGGACGATCTCCATGACGTATATTTGTTTGGCTATATTCTAAGTAAAAAGATTCAAAGCGGTAAGCTGCTTTCTCACCTTTCCTTTTTTTAACTTGATGATGAGTAGGGCGGGTATTGATTTTTTTTACAAAAGTCTTATAACTGCAGGGTTCTATCCCTTTTTCATCACAAGCTATTAAAAAATCTCCATAGACTTCTAATTTTTTTGGTTGCTTAAAGATTTCGTACTTATCTCGAATACATTCTTCAATTAATTTGGTTGTGCTTTCTGACAATCTACTCCTGTAATTACCTTTCTGTTGATGTAGTGGGAGTAGACCAATGTACCCATTTCCGTATATTTGTTCGTTTTTTTTATAATTGTAGACATAGTTTCTTATGGTCCGGCTAGGGGGGCTTGTATCAACTCTGGAATCATCCTGTAAATAGGGCAAGATCAATTCCATACGTTCGTTTGCTATGCGACAGTCCTCTATACTAGCTGAAATAAGTCTTTCATGTGCTTTATTATCATGAGTTGTTTTCGTTACAATATTTGATTTACTATGTTTTATCTTCCCTAGTTTAGCAAACTTGACAATTTCGGCATGTGTTAAGTCAACTATACTTTGTTTGTTGCGTATCGTGAGGTAATTCTGACCTTTATTAAGGATGTCCCATACTTGTTCATCCCATAATAGACTACTCCCAACTTCAATATCTATAACTGTACTCTCAATCATAGATAAATCTAGGGTAGTATTCTTTATATGGATGTAGGCCATAGCTTTTTCTTTAGAAGTAAAGACAGGTGTATACAAAGGTTCAGCCAAAACATGGCTGTACAAATCAACATATATTTTCTCAGTAGCAATTAAGGAGTAAATTATATCAGACGGGATGTCTAGATTGTCGGCTGCATCTAGCAAATCGTTGAGTGACTGTCCTTGTTTACATTCAAGATGTAATAATAATTTATCAGACATTTTTGTATCGAAATCTACAGTATATTTTAGATATGTTGAAAGAAAAACAAGATTTCGTTGATATACCCAATGTAACTTGTTTGAATTAAATACTTCAAAACCAAGATTGAATTGCTGGGCATAACTTTCTCCCGGTGGACATCTCCAATTGCCGTTACTATCTAAACAGTATCTAAAAGGATCCTTTTCAGATAGTTTTTGTAGCTCTTCATCGGTTTTACATTCTACCCATTTTGCCCCATGTTCTTCTACAACAAAGAAATCAGGTGTGTAGTAAAAAGTTTTTCTTCTATGTTTTTCGTTAACTTTGCTCATGTAATCAAGTTTAATTGAATTAGGCTGATCATAGAATTCTAAAACAGAATTACTATGTTCTAAAGTATGGATATAAGGTAATTCTAATGTGTGACTTTCATATTGAACTGTAAAGTTCATTTTTATACTAGGATACCGTCCAGAAACATTCTTTATAGAGCTGGCGACAAGCCGGGAAGGTTGGGACGAACGGATTTCGTTAATTATATTCTTAGCGTTTAATTGTACGGTATTATTTATTAACCAAAGCTCGTACTGCGTTGCTGTTAACATAAAAGAACCCCCCTAGACTTTTGTTCGTAGTCCTGCCCATAAGTCATCAAACATATTCATTGTAGTAAAATATTTATATAATTATGTGGGTTCGTATCGATTTCTTTGTAAACTTGCTTTTGTTTCATGGTTCTCCAAATATTTTTATATGCCGGTCTTTGTAATATTCCTTTACGTTGTAAAACTCTTTCTACATTTCGTTTGCTCGGATAGTGACCAGATTCATTCAAACTGAGAACTGCTTTTTCAATATCTTCACATGTTTTTTTATAGGTCATAATTTTTGTGCTATTTTTGAATTCCATATATCTATTTTTGATTTTTTCCGCAAGTATAGGATAGTTTTTTTTTTGTGGTTTTAGTAGTATAATTTAATTTTTTTGCAACTTCTGTTAAGGAAAGAGGTGGAGTGATAGTAGCATAGTAAATGAGCTTATCATTAGCTGATGTGTCATTGGATATTTTATTGGCGCAGAAACGCTTTAGAGGAGGCATCTGATACGTGAAGTCTATATTCAGGTGTGAGATCTTACCTAAGAGAAATTCTATTAAGTCAATGTTAAGATGGTTACAGATCTCTACTATAGTAGGTAAAGGTGGAATAAAAGTTCCGTTACAATATTGCCAAACTGTACAGCGATTCATGCTAAATAAATTTGCTAAACGAGAAATGTTACCTTGGCTAAATGAGAGCAAAACTTGAAAACTATCTTTTATATTTTTTCTACTTATACTATTCGTTTGTATTTTGTTTGTATGTGAAATCAACTGAAACAGGCTAAGGGAGTTTCTTAACTGGTTTTTATCCTCATTGAGAATGATTTGATGGTCTTTGTTTTTCCCAAGCCAAGTAGAACAGTGAGGGCAAAATCCAATTACAGAGTTTTTTGAAAGATGTGATATTGTTTTCCTGCAATTTTGATTAGGACACCTCATTATCAAAGGGGAATTATGAATTGGACATACAGAAATTAGCTTTATAGACCACAGCAGTGGTTCATAAAGAATCTCTCCTGCTTCTTTCCATTGGTTATAGCAATGTGCACACCATGCTTTTGAAGATTTCAATAAATATTTTTCCGAAATTACATCTTGCCAGGGTAATAAAGTAAGGTTTTCAAGAGTGTTTACTGTTGTTAATTTAATTAGAATTTGTACTATTGTTCGGCTGTGTAATCCAACACCATTTAAAGTAGAAGCTCTTTGATAGAATCTACTACCTCCGCGTGAAATATCCTTTTGTACATATTCCTTGTGTAGTTCTGGAGCAATTACAACTTTCAAAAGATCTCCAAAACACACATGGTGGGCAGAGGAAAGTCGAGTGATATAACTAAGAATGCCTTCCTGTAGTCCGGTATTTTGCTTCTCTGGAACAAGAGAATATAACTTACTTACATTGTAAGGTAATTTGAACTCAGATATATCGTACATAGCTTATCTAACCTGTAAAAAAATTTTTTTCAAGTTTTTAAATTCTACTTTTAATCTGTTTATCTTTTCATAGTATATATTTAACTCCTCAGTTGACAGTGGGATTCGTGAAGCTAGAGGATGAAGCTTAAAGATACTATTAGTTTCTGGACAGAGGTAATAGTAGTTAGACTGATGATAATCAAAAAGTAGTTGAATTTTCTTCTTATTTTCAGCAGTAAACCACTGTAAGAGGAGAGCGTGGCGACAAGAGTAATAGCAATTCTTAACCAATATTCCTTTGGAAGTTATGTAACCTAAGATAGGTAACATGTCATGTATATTGACTTTTTCCATTTTATTCAACTCCTTTGGTTTAATTATATATAAGAGAGTGTAGTCAAAATAATGGTTTGTAATACATTTTGTGTTACAAAAAGACATTAAAAATGGATGCATTCTTGGGGGCGTTTCCAAGAATACATCCATTATGTTATTACGCTATTTTTTCTCATCTGTAACTTGGTTGAACTTTGCATTCTTCAAAGCGTATTCGAGAGCCAAGTTGATTAATTCATTACGAGAACGATTACTTTTTTGAGCAAGTATATCAAACTGTTCCTGGGTCGATTTTTCGATTCGAATAGTGAGTGTAACGGATTTATCTTCTTTCGGGGTTATTATGAAATCATCCTGACTCAATTAGCATCACCTCTAACTACAGTATAGAAGCAAGAGGTGGAGGAAATGTATAACACAAATTAGTATCTAAATGTAATACAATTTGTAATACAAAGTGAATTAAGTTTGGTTAGTTGGTTATCCTGACAATAAAAGAGACTATTGGGGGACAAATAATGAAGTACACACTTTTAGATAAATTTATTACGGAAAATTCGTTCAGAAAATTGAAAGTCCAGAAATCTAATCTTGAGCTAATGAAATCTACAATTCGTAGTTACCAGGAGACGCTTGATATAAAGCGAATGGAGTGGAGAGAACAAGGTGTCGTAGGTAAATTTATAGGAGTGAAAAGTTATGATGATAACTCACAACTAATATATGAGTTGCTAGAGAATCATGGCATTATTCATTTAGTTCTTAACATCAGCTGGAATAAACTTGATTTAGACGAACAAAACAAGGTAGTTAGGTACTCAATTCCAGGTACTCCATATTTAAAGATAACACCCGGTGGAAGTCATGGTGATGAAATTGAAAAAATAGATATTTCATATTTCAATGATTTAAACATCTCAGAAATAGTACATTTCTGGAAATCTACAAAACGTGAATATGATGTAAATATGATTCATTGGGAAGCTGTTAGGAAACATACTTTATTGACCATGTTGTATGCAAAAGAAGATAAAGTTAAATTAAGCTACGGATCATTAAATGTAATAAGACCAAGTCCCACAGTGATGGCTAGTGATGTAATTAGACTAATGGGTGTAGAAACTTTGAAAAAACACGGTAGCATTGACTATTCCAAATTATACGAGTACGCCATAAAAGGATTCATAAATAAGTCAGAGATAGATGCCCAAAGAAGAGTAGTCGATATAAATCTTAGATATTATTTAATGGAGATAAAATCAGAGCAAAGTTCTACGCAAGCCTATCATTGTTATAAGAGTAAACTATCTCAATCATGTAGAAGTGATTGTTGGAAATGAACATTGATTGTGAACTATACAACAGTCGGTTAAGTTCTTAAGAAGTTTCACTATTGAAATGTAGAGAGCAATAAAATTAATTGGAATTATTGAATGTGAGGCCTGCAGATGTTCTTCGAGATAACAATTGATATGTTGAATAAAATTTGTAAGTGGGACTCATGCCAAGTTATGGATGTGACTGGAGCTAAGTTTGCTTACACATTCATACCCACTGGTATTGGTCTAGTTATCCAAGTGAAATGTGATGTTTGTAAAAGAGTTTTATGGTTAACAGAGGATTGATAAAATTCTAATTGACGTCCACATCTTCAGAAGTAAATAAATCTAACAGCTGGCGACTACCAACTTGTAGTCGGTTAATCGACTCAATAGCAACAGACTGCTCAATAGCAATCTGATCGCGACCCCGTGTTACAAGATTAAAATAGTAAAAATGTTTTCTAGCGGAACTCCATCGCCCGCCAATCCAGGCTGCATGTGGCTTTTCCATTTCATGAGCAATATCATAAATGTAACTTTCTTCACACCGCCAGCCATACCGGTGTTGAATCAATTTTTGGATTTCACTCGCTGTAGCTTCTAATTTGAAATTTAACACGGTTAGGAAGAAGCATCTACTCAGTTGCCTCACGTATATAAGTTGTTTAAACAGCTTCATACTAGCCTCACTCCAACTTGGTCTTTCAACAACTGCTTTATTGTTAAGTTCTGAGACTAAAAAGCTTCCTATCTGTATGAGCTCAGAAAGTAATAAAGTATAAGTGCTGATGAGGTCCGTTAGTTTGTGTATCCCTTTATCAGTGATAGTCATTTGCTTAGTTTGTCCAATCTCATTAATTTGGAACACCCATCCAAACGAAACCATTTCTCTAATAATCTGATAAACATACGCCTTTGAACATACTGAAAAACTTTGTTGAAGGAGCACATTAGATAGCTCTTTAACAACCAAAATTTTGGATGTTTTTAATTCATGTAATAGAATCATATAGTTAATATCTCTTGTACTTGGCTCAAAGTCATTTTGAGTACCGGTTTTCATTTATATCAGTCCTCCTTACGAATAATACAGATAAATTAATTAAGGTAAATTAGAATCTGACTTAGTTTTTACTTGAATGGAAGATGACCTATCTATTAGTTCTATTTGTGCCATAATCGACTCAATTTATTCTTTATTCTAGAATGAAAAGAAAGCAGTACATAAAGTAAAAAAGGTGGAGGATCATATCAATGAGGAGCACTTACATCAGGCTCTGAGAAAGAGTAGGCAGATATCTCGACCTTTTAGAGTAAATTCTTTAATCGGGTTAAATTTGATTTGCAAGTTGAATTAGCTATGGAGACTCAGATGAAAGGCCTGAAAGAATAATTTGAGTAAAAAGCAAAATCGTTGCCGAAAGATCAAAAACACTCTTTAAAAGCTTAGGAAGAAATAGTACTTGTATTGACGTACTGATAAACAAGTCTCTTTTAATTGGAGAAAGCCGTTTGCGGCATTTGTATAACAAAACGATATAAAGATTTGTAGAGAAAGACTTTATGTCCAGTTATCATTTTGTTGATCAGCTAATAGCAAACTCTGATTTAAACATAAAGGATTATGCCAAAGAGCTGATCCAATTGTTTGAAGCAGCAACCTGTAAATATCCTATTTAATTGGCTAATTGTAAGACATGGTTAGAAAACTTTTCAATAATCCTCGGCGTCATTTTTTTTGTTTAGGCATGGGTGAATTCCTCGTTGGTTTTGTTCTTCGGCTGGCTCATTTGTCGCAGGACAAGAACATTGTTCCATTCAAAGTCGCTTATTTAGCGGCTTTTTTTGTTTTAAGGAACTAAGTTCTTGTCCCTTGCTGAGGATAAGAACATTGTACATTGCCGAAAAGGACAAAAACATTGTGTCATTCCCGATTAGGTAAATATCTAAATAGTTTTCATGGCTGGAATTCATGTTGCGATACAAAAGAAAATAACATAAAACGTCCACGTAAATAGCGTTTTTATTTAAGGAACCAAGCTTATTTCCCGAACTGAGGACAAGGACATCGTGACATAGTCGATTAGACAAATAGGTAATTATAATATGATATCTGCTTCATTAAGCTAACGGGCAGGTTAGTTGAACAAAATATTGAATTGTGGAACAACACGTTTGAAAAACGTCGGTACGAATAAAGAAATATTTTCTTAAATTAATGGGCAAGATAGTTTATGTATATTTCTTTACAAAGTTAAAAAAAGCCGATTTTCCAAAAAGGATCATCGACTTCTTCTGTGAGAAAGAACAATTTCATAACAGCATAATAGTGCACCATTACAATTAACAATAATTAATGAGCAATCGGCATTTTATCTTTTACCAATGGGCAGGATGAATTGACAATTTTATCTTCTTGCCAATCAGCAGGATTGGTATCATCAGGGATCACTTGATCTACAATGTCACTGTAATGTTTTTCTTTATTGGTAATATATTCCGCCATTGATTTTAATTCTTCTAATTGGTCTAGAACTATTTCTTTTTGCTTAAGTATCATTTCATAACGTTCCTGAATGGTAGAGCTTCCTACCAAACACAGGTCTACATATTTTTTGATATCTTCCACTGACATACCACATTTTTTTAAATATTTTGCGCCTCTAAGCCATTGTATGGAGTCGTCATTAAAAATACGATTATTATTTTTATCGCGATGTAAACTTGGAACTAAATCCTTATCAGTATAGAAGCGAACAGTGTGTTCAGTTAGGTCAAGTAATTTGGCAACTTCTTTTACAGTATACATGTAGCCCTCCTAATCCTTACTTATGAATTATTTTATTTAAAAACATTGACTTCGTGTTACTCGAAGGTGATAGAGTGATAATACTGTAAGTTACGAAGTTTGTAAACCACGGTGCAGTACATGGGAAATTTTAATTACCTTATTGACTTCGTGTTACTCGAAGGTGATAGGGTGATAATACTGTAAGTTACGAAGTTTGTAAACCGCTGATGTAGTACCTGTGGAATTTCATTTGCCTTATTAACTTCGTGTTACTCGAAGGTGATAGAGTGATAATACTGTAAGTTACGAAGTTTGTAAACCGCTGATGTAGTACCTGTGGAATTTCATTTACCTTATTGACTTCGTGTTACTCGAAGGTGGTAGAGTGATAATACTGTAAGTTACGAAGTTTATAAACCGCTGATGTAGTACCTGTGGAATTTCATTTACCTTATTGACTTCGTGTTACTCGAAGGTGGTAGAGTGATAATACTGTAAGTTACGAAGTTTATAAACAACTGATGTAGTACCTGTGGAATTTCATTTACCTTATTGACTTCGTGTTACTCGAAGGTGGTAGAGTGATAATACTGTAAGTTACGAAGTTTATAAACAACTGATGTAGTACATGGGAATTCCATTTGCCATTATTGATTTCGTGTAACTCGTAGGTTGTAAGGATGATTTATTTCCTTAAATTTATCCTTATGAAAAAAAATAATGTATACCAAAAGGAGGACTTCATATGCAAAAAGTTATTTTAAATAATGGGGTTGAAATGCCGATACTCGGCTTCGGTGTATGGCAGATTCCAGATGCTAGTGAATGTGAACAAGCAGTATACGATGCCCTTATGGCAGGCTATCGTCTGATTGATACAGCTGCTGCTTATGAAAACGAAGAAGCTGTTGGAAGAGCTATCAAACGTAGTAGCGTGCCAAGAGAGGAAATCTTCGTTACAACAAAACTTTGGATACAGGATGCTGGTTATGAGAGTGCAAGGAAAGCATTCGCAAAATCACTGGAAAGACTGCAATTAGATTATTTGGATTTGTATTTAATTCATCAGCCTTTTGGTGATGTATATGGTTCTTGGCGTGCGATGGAGGAATTATATCGTGAGGGTAAAATCAAGGCAATTGGAGTAAGTAATTTCGAACCAGATCGTCTCGTAGATTTGATCCTCCATAACGAAATAACTCCTACTGTAAACCAGCTAGAAACACATCCTTTCTTCCAACAGGAAGAGGCAGCTCAAGTTATGAAAGAGTTTAATATTCAACATGAGGCATGGGGCCCTTTGGCACAAGGGAAAAACAACATTTTTCAGAACGATATTTTAGTGTCTATAGCTGAAAAATATCATAAATCCGTTGCTCAGGTGATTATGCGCTGGTTTACACAAAGAGGAGTTGTGGCAATTCCAAAGTCTACTCACAAGGAGAGAATCATTGAAAACTTCAATATCTTTGATTTTGAATTGAGCCAAGAGGATATGAACGCAATTGCCGCAATGGATACGAAAAAGAGTTTAATTCCTTCTAAAAGAGACCCTGAAGTCGTGAAACGATTTGCAAACTGGAGTTTTAATATTTAACTCATTTTAAATGACTTGAGGAAACTTGTTTTATCCGTATAATGCCTGGGAGCTGTAGGCGAAAGGAATGTATATATTGTGAAAGTAATGATGTTAAGAGAAACAGGCGGACCAGACCAACTAAAGCTCGAAAATGTAGAAACGCCTAAACCTGGTTCGAAAGAGGTCCTCGTGCGATTACAAACGGCGTCTCTTAACCGGCGGGATTTGATGATCGTTCATGGGCGATATCCGGGTATAAAGCTACCTGCTATTCCCGGCTCTGACGGTGCAGGGGAAGTTGTGGAGGTTGGAGACGAAGTCAACAATGTCTCAACCGGTGACCAAGTGATTATCAATCCCGGTTTGAATTGGGGCAACGATATGAACAAAAAAAGGGCTGACTTCACAATTCTCGGCAATCCTACTGACGGAACCTATGCCCAATATGTGAAGGTGCCAGCAGAAAATGTCTATTCAAAACCGTCCCATTTATCTTGGGAAGAGGCCGCGGCGCTCCCGCTTGCTGGTTTGACCGCCTACCGTGCTCTCGTGACGAAAGGAAAGGTGAAGAAAGGAGAGACTGTTCTGATCCCCGGTGTTGGCGGAGGAGTAGCCACCTATCTCGTACAGTTTGCAGCAGCACTCGGTGCTCAAGTTTACGTAACATCCAGCAAAGAAGAAAAGATTGAAAAAGCAAAAAGATTCGGTGCAACCGCAGGTGTCAACTACTCATCAGATGATTGGTCGGAGAATTTAGAGAAATTAACTGGCGGCATTGATCTATCCATGGACAGTATTGGCGGAGAGGTCTTCAAAAAACTGGTTTCAATTGGCAAAATTGGAAGTCGAATTGTCAGCTTCGGAGCAACGAGAGGCCCGGTTCCAAATCTCCTCCTGCCAAGTATGACGGTAAAAGAAATGTCGGTGATAGGTTCAACGATGGGCAGCCCGCAAGATTTTGCCGATATGGTCAAGTTCGTGGAGGAACACAAGATTCACCCTGTTTTGGATAAAACATTTTCACTGGAGGAGTCTGCCGAGGCACTGTTCAGAATGGAAAAGGGAGAAAACTTCGGGAAAATCGTTTTAACCATGCCACAAGATTAATATCGGATTAAGAAAAAAAGTTCTTGATTTGAGAATATGAATACCTGTCCTATATGGATTTATGTCGTTTAATCAAATTCCCAAACAAATGATTCTTCAAGGAGAGATAATAAATGAAAACATTAGTTCTTATTATTCACCCAGACTTTACTGCTTCCCGCGTGCATAGACGTTTGATGGAAGAAATGGAGAAGCAAGCTGGCGTTACCATTCACCGTGTTTATGAGGCTTACCCCGATGAGAAGATTGATGTCGCAGCCGAGCAAAAACTATTAGAAGAGCATGATCGCATCGTAGTACAATTTCCATTCTACTGGTACAGCTCGCCTTCATTGTTAAAAAAATGGGAGGATGCAGTCCTTACTTACGGATGGGCATTTGGAAGCAATGGGGATAAGCTGCAGGGAAAAGAGATGCTAATTGCTGTTTCTACAGGTGTTGACAAAGAGGGGTATTCAGCAGATGGAAATGTTAACTACACTGTCCCAGAGTTACTGCGACCTCTTCAGGCGACCAGTAACTTGATTGGCACACGTTATTTGACACCTTATGTATTGTACGGAGTGGCTCAAATGTCCGACGAGGAGCTTGAGCAAGGAGCGAAGGATTACGTGGCTTATGTCTTGAATCCTGAAATAGAGGCAGCGGCCATCCGCTAATAGTATTTATTCTATGTATACCACTAATTAAATGGATATTCGAAAGGAAGAAAAATAAATGAAAATTATCGTACTTGGAGCATATGGAAAATCAGGACGCACATTTATTTCAGAGGCTGAAAAACGTGGTCATGAGGTATTAGCAGTAGCACACAGAAAACATGATGATGTAGATTATAAAAACGTATTAATCAAAGACATTATGGATTTAACCAAAGAAGATATTGCAGGCTATGATGCCATTATTGACGGAGTAAGTGCTTGGGTACCAGAAACTTTCTACGTGCATACTGACGGTGTTTCTCATATTGCGAATTTACTTGATGGAAGCAACACACGATACATCAAAATCGGTGGAACAGGTACATTGTTTATAAATAAAGAGCATACAAAATATTTCAAAGACTGGGAAAACTATATGGAAGAATACAAACCATTGGCAGAAGTCTTGGTTCAAAGTTTGGAACGCTTGCGCTCATACTCAAACATTGCTTGGACTTATGCGACACCAGCATTTAATTATGACGTTGAAGGAAAGGCGACAGGTAAATATCATTTTGATGGTGAAGAATTTAACATTGAGGATATTGCAACAAGCCATATTAGCTATGCTGATTTTGCTAGTGCGTTAATTGATATTTTGGAAAATGGGTCTTATGTTCGTCAAAGAATGACAATTGTTGGTGATGAACAGTAAAAATTGAAAAGTAGTTCAGCGGGTATCCGTGCTTGCTGAACTCAGATAAAGGGAGCAAAGAAGATGAACAAAGAATTTCTTGAAAAAGTTGTTTTAGTCACAGGGGCAGGCTCTGGAATCGGAAAAGAAATTGCGGCTCAATTTGCCGAAGAAGGAGCAAAGGTTGTTATTATTGGAAGAAACGAATCAACCTTGAAAGAATCTGCCGCACAAAATGAGAATATTCACTATCGTCTAACAGACTTAAGCGTTTCTAGTCAGTTAACTCAGTTAGTGGAACAGGTAAAAAATGATTTTGGTAAACTAGATGTACTTGTCAATAATGCTGGTTGGGCACCAGTTACACCACTTGGAAAAATTCAAATGAAAGAGTACGAGGCAGCTTTTGACACAAATGTTCGAGGAGTCTTAGATTTAACGCAACAAGTACTTCCGCTTTTAAAAGAAAGTAAAGGAAATATTATTAATATCTCCTCAACCGTAGCAAGACAACCTTTAGCCAATATGTCTGTTTATTCAGCTAGTAAGGCAGCTCTTCAAGCGATGACCAAATCTTGGTCGAAAGAATTGGCGCAAGTTGGTATTCGCGTAAATACGGTAACAGTTGGTCCAATTGAAACACCTATTTATGATAAAACAGATTTGACACCTGAAGAAGCGAAAGCACATCATGATAATGTTGAAAAGATGATTCCATTAGGTTTTTTTGGACAACCAGAGGATGTTGCTTATCCTGTCTTGTTCTTGGCTTCTGATAAATCTCGCTTCATTACTGGTGCGGATTTGGCAGTAGATGGTGGAATGCTTGCTTAAACGATGAAGTATATTGGTAGTTTAATTATTTAGAAAAGAATCAAAGTAGACAAGTTTTTCTAGTCTTGTCTACTTTGATTCTTTTTATGGATTTGAAGGACGCAACTGGTTAATAGTACTCCCCAGTAATTGATATACTTTAAGATTATTTAGGAAGATGTTCCCCATAAAGTGGTGAAGCGCTATGAAATTAATCAAATTTCAAAATGTAAAAATCCCAACGGTTGCCCTTGGTGCATGGTCATGGGGCATTGGTGCAGCCAGGTAAAGCCCCTCTGTTGAATACAGCTGACGTCTCTGTGCCTGCCGATTGTGATCGGACAGTAGCTGAGGTGGTGGCTCGGTTTGGGCGCTTGGAAATCAGGATAAACCAATAGCATGGGCGTCCAGCGGAGTGAATCCGATGGATGACGCTCCATCACTTATATGAAGAAGAAATTGATAAATAACAGAATATTTAAACACTCAAGATTTGTTTTGGTACAGCTTGAGGTTTTGTTCAGTAAAGAAAGGAATTAGACACTATGGAAAAGAAAACATTGATTTTAGTGGGTGCAGGTAAAGGTCTTGGTAATGCTGTAGCAAGAGAGTTTGCATCATATAATTTCAAAGTGGTTTTAATTGCGCGAAGTATAGAACGATTGAAACAGTATGAAGAGGAATTTAAAGGTCTAGGATATGAAGTCTATACAATAGTAGCTGATGCAGCAAAGCCAGAGACTCTTACAAAGGCAATTCATGAAGTACAGGAAAAATTGGGAACACCCGACGCTCTTGTTTATAATGTTGGCATAACCGAACCTGACGGTGACAGAGAAATTACAAGCGAGCTGCTGATGGAGCGATATCAGGTAGATGCTGCCAGCGCCTATCATTGTGCAACTCTTGTTGCAACTGAGGAATTTGCATTTAAAAAGGGAGCAATCATTTTTACTGGTGGCGGTTTCGCAAAAACATTCCAGCCAATAATGTTCCTGAAACCTCTTAGCATCGACAAGGCCGCACTGAACGCTATAAACATAATTCTCCACTATGAGTTGGAACCAAAGGGCATTTTCGTAGGCAGCATTATCGTAAACGGTGTGATTGACCCCGCAACGGATCACAGCCCAGAAAATATTGCTAAAGAATACTGGAAGATGTATAAAGAACGCGGTGATTTTGAGGTCGTTGTTTAATCATTAAGAACAGGTAGGAATTTGAGAAAGAACAGACACAATTTTAGCACTTCGTTTAAAGATAAAATCATAATTATGTGAAGCAGAAAGAACTTGCCGATAATGAAAAAGTGAAAAATAAAATCCGTAGTAGCAGACCTTAGTCGGATTCAGCAAATGCTGGGAGTGAGCAGGATACCAGATGTTAGGACGGTGGACTTTTAGACAAAGACTCTTTGCAAAGGATATATAATGCATCAATACCATCTGACTATATCAAACAAACGGGAAATGATTATTTTTCGCCTTCCAAACACAAGTCTACGTACTTTTTAATGTCTTCCACTGACATTCCACATTTTTTTAAATATTTCGAGCCTCTAGTTTATGGAGTCGTCATTAAAAATACGATTATTATTTTTATTTTTATCACGATGTAAACTTGGAACTAATCCCTTATCAGTATAGAAGCGAACGGTGTGTTTAGTTAAGTCTAGTATTTTTGCAACTTCTTTTACGTATACTTGCAGCCCTCCTCATTTTTCAGTTTGTATTACTTCAAGTAAAATCATTGACCTCGTGTTACTCGAAGGTAGTAAAGTGATAGTACTTTAAATTCCTAAGTTTATAAACCCCTGATACAGAACATGGAATATTTAATTTACCCTTGTTAACTTCGTGTTACTCGAAGATTGTAAGCTTATAATTGTTTAAGGCCGGTATTTAAAACCCTATGATAAGTCATGTAAAGTAAGAGCCATTTCTAGGGGAAGTAGAGCTTAAAGAAAATATAAAAGTAATTGAAGGAAACAGTTGCGATAGTATTCGACGAAGCTGTCACAACTTCATTGTAAAAATTCCGCAGTTAGATTAGAAGGGGGCTACACCATGTCCAAAATATCCACCAAGTCCGACCGACGGATGACTCCGGCGATAACAGTCATCTTTGCGATTGCCGCAGGGCTGGCCGTCGGTAATCTCTATTTTTCCCAGCCGCTGTTCGAAATTATCGCCTCATCCCTAGGCGTCTCATCATCGAGCGCAGCGATGCTGGTGACTGTCACTCAGTTTGGATACGCGCTCGGAATATTCCTCCTTGTGCCACTGGGCGATGTCTTAAACGTACGCCGGCTCATTCCACTGATCCTGATCCTGTCAGCTGTGTTGCTCATCTGCTCCGCCCTAGCACCGACGTTTTCGGTACTCCTCGCAGCGCTCGGCGGCTTAGGACTGTCCACCGTCTCTGCGCAGCTTCTGACTCCATTGGCCAGCGAGCTGGCAGAGCCTGAGCACCGTGGAAGAGTAGTCAGCACGGTCGCGGCAGGCACATTAATCGGTATTTTGCTCTCGCGCACGATTAGCGGCTTAGTGTCTGATCTACTCGGATGGAGGGCGATTTATGGAATAGCGGCCGGTGTCACAATCATTCTTGCTGTTATACTGTACAAGATTATTCCGCGTCTCGAACCTCGCGAACGCATTTTTTACATGCGTCTTCTGGGGTCAGTGTTCACAACCGTGGCGCGTCATCGCGCGGTGCCCCCAACACTGATCATCTCGGCAGCAAGCTTTGCCGTGTTCTCGTTGTTTTGGACTTCGCTGACTTACTTGCTGACGGCACCGCCGTTCTCCTACTCGGCTGGCCAGATTGGGCTCTTGGGACTTGCAGGGTTGGCAGGTGCCCTCGCTGCGCGGCGTGCTGGCACAATGCACGACCGTGGCTGGTCAGTGCCCGCCTCAGGAGGCGCACTGGTTCTGCTCGCGTTGTCACTGGTTGCGGCTTTGGCAATGAGAAGTTCCATCATTGGGTTGATTGTGGTTATCATAGTTTTAGACATCGCAGCGCAAGCCAACCTTATACTGGGACAGACCCGGCTTCTTGCACTGCCTGGTTCTGCCCGCAGCCGCCTTAACACTGCCATCGTTGTGAGTAACTTCTTAGGGGGTGCGTTCGGTTCGGTTATTGTTGGTCCACTCTGGGCGCTCGGCGGATGGAACGCGATTATAATCGCTGCCCTAGTTATTAACCTTACCGGTCTCATCGTATGGGGCTTCACTCGCCGTACCCACCTGCTGGACGTAACCTAATTGCAAGACTGGCACGAGAATGAGTTAATCGACGAAAGAAAAAATAACTATCTTGATTGAGCGGAAGCCGATATTATGGGAATCCAAAAACGGTCATGGAGCTAGGATAACTTACGAGTCAAATATTTACATTTAGTTGTGGTGATGGATGACAATAACGAAGGCATTGGTTCAAGAGGCTATTGTGCTAGATAAAAGGAAGATTAGAGGTATTAAAAAGTTACATTAAAACTGTTGACTTCGTGTTACACGAAGGTTGTATGTTTATAATAGTCACAGGCTGAAACTAAATTCCTATGATAAGTTATCTAAAGACAGGGCATTTGTTACGAAGAAAATATCTTTACAAAAGGAGTGATGGGAAATGGAAAATGTGACATTAAGTAATGGTGTAAAAATGCCGATTTTGGGATATGGTACTTATCTAGTTAGTCCGGAAGAATGTGAAAACCTTGTCCTAAAGGCTATTGCTACTGGTTATCGTTCCATTGACACAGCGCAAGCTTATTACAATGAAGAAGGCGTAGGAAATGCCATTTCGAAATGTGGTGTCCCGCGTGAAGAGTTTTTCCTAACTACAAAAGTCTGGGTTTCAGAAGCAGGATATGAGAAAGCAAAAGCATCCATTGATGAATCTTTACGTAAATTACAAACTGATTATGTTGATTTATTACTTATTCATCAACCTTACGGTGATTATTACGGAACATGGCGAGCCATGGAAGAAGCTTATAAAGAAGGTAAAGTTCGTGCAATTGGTTTAAGTAATTTTGCCGCAGATCGCTTTATTGACCTGGTTACCTTTAGTGAAGTAACACCTGTAATGAATCAATTAGAAACACATCTTTTTCAACAACAAAAATTTAATCGCCGATATCTTGAAAAATACGGTGCTCTATTAGAAGCGTGGTCTCCACTGGCAAGAGGAGAAAAGAATATGTTCACCAATCCGTATCTTTTAGAAGTAGGCAAAAAATATAATAAGAGTGCTAGTCAAGTGGCGCTACGCTTCTTAGTTCAAAGCGGCATTGTCACTTTAGTGAAGTCATCCACTCCAGAACATATGAAAGAAAATATTGATATCTTTGATTTTGTTCTTTCAGAAGAAGAAATGAAGACAATGGAGGCTATGGATGAAGGTGTTAACTTCTTCATGGAGCATAATAATCCAGAGCATATGTATAATTTCTTTGGTAACTTTGGATTTATTTCCACTGAAAAATAGAGAGAATGTAGGAATATGAAAGATTGATTAGTGAAGAAAGAAGGGATTTAATGATTCGACACATTTTTATCGCCCCTATAAAAGAGGGGATTTCAGAAGAAAAGGTAAAAGAGAAAATTGTTACAATGATGGAAATCAAAAATCAAGTGCCAGGCATTATACAATTGACCGTAGGAAAAAATACGGGTTGGCTTGGAATGACTAATGCAGTATCTATGGTTATTGATGTAAAGGATAAAGTTGCATTTGATACCTTTTTAAGTCATCCTTATCATTTGCATATCGGTGAAACCGCAGACGACATGTTTGATATATCAGGATTTGTCATTTCACAAATTGAATATTAAAGAAGTGGTCTATTTTTTATGACAAGTTTTATAAACAAGATTTTAAAAAGACACTTACCTGAAACCCATGCGTTAAGTGAAATTTTGATTATTAATGTTGAAAGTGGTGAAACGCTATGAAATTAGTCAAATTACAAAATGTAAATATCCCACCTATTGCCCTTGGTACATGGTCATGGGGCACCGGCGTAGCTGGCGGGGATGCTGTTTTCGGGAATTATCTTAAGGCGGAGGACTTAATGCCAGTATTTGATGCTGCTATGGATGCTGGATTCAATTTATGGGATACAGCGGCTGTATATGGGATGAACGCTTCAGAGAACATCTTGGGAAGCTTCATTAAAGGCAGAGAGGATGTGCTAATTTCAACAAAATTCACCCCACAAATAGCGAGCGATAATGACAACGCTGTTGAGGAACTTTTGAACGGAAGCCTGAACCGACTAGGCGTGGATCATGCTGATATTTATTGGATACACAACCCAGCAGATGTGCAAAGATGGACACCTAAACTTATCCCTTTAATGAAAAGTGGAAAAGTAAAACATGTAGGTGTCTCTAATCACAATCTGGAAGAAATTAAGTTTGCTGCTAGCATCTTGGCGGAAGAAGGGCTGAAAATTTCAGCTGTTCAAAACCATTACAGCTTACTTTACCGTTCATCGGAAGATGCCGGAATAATTGATTACTGCAATGAAAATAATATGGTGTTCTTTTCTTATATGGTATTGGAACAAGGCGCATTAACAGACAAATATAATTCGAAAAGCCCTATGCCAAGTGGCACAAGAAGAGGCGAGGCATTTAATTCAGATGTGCTTACCAGGATCGAAAGCTTAATCCAAGTAATGAGAGAAATCGGCAGTAAACACGATGCATCAACTGCACAAATTGCAACGGCTTGGTCCATTGCAAAAGGGACGGTACCGATTCTTGGTGTTACGAAAAAGTCGCATATTGAGGACGCAATAAAAGCTGCCGAGGTCAATTTGACCGTACAGGAAATCCTCGAACTTGAAAAGGCGGCAAAAGAAACCGGTGTTGAGGTCAAAGGCGATTGGGAAAAACCTATGATTTAAAATTTCAATGAGTCAGTCTACTTTCACAGCTATTGCAAGGTATATTGGTATTCGTACTGTCTGTCAAAAGGTTTCACCTAAACGATAACCTTTATAGAGATTTATGGTAAGCGCACAAGGTGCATCCTATTACGGCATTACAAACGGGATACACACTTTGGACACGGGATGTTCTCAAATAATTTAGATAAGGATATAAGAGGAGGAAAAATCTCATGAATCTAGGGTTAGAAGGGAAAGTTGCATTGATTACGGGCGGCAGCGAAGGGCTTGGCCTTGCCACAGCCATCCAGATGACGAAAGAAGGCGCTCAGGTTGCCATCGCCGCTCGGACGCTGGCTAAGCTGGAGCTAGCGGCAGAGCAGGTTAGGACGCAGGCGGGTAAAGCCCCTCTGTTGATTACAGCTGACGTCTCTGTGCCTGCCGATTGTGAGCGGGCGGTAGCTGAGGTGGTGGCTCGGTTTGGGAGCTTGGATATTTTGATGAACAATGCCGGCAGTGCAGCCGCCGCAACGTTTGAGCGAGTCAGCGAAGCGGAATGGGAGGCCGACATCGCACTCAAGCTGCAAGGGTTGATTCACTGCTCCCGGGCTGCAGCGGTACATCTCAAGGCGGCCGGAGGGGGAGCCATTATCAATGTATTGGGTACAGGCGCCAAGACGCCGGGAGCGGGCTCGCTACCATCGTCGGTGACGCGGGCGGGCGCACTCGCCCTGACAAAAGCGATGAGCAAAGATTTTGGCCGTTACGGCATTCGCGTCAACGCAGTCTGTATCGGCACCATTCGCACCCCTCAGTTCGAGCGGATATGGCAGAACGAATCCCCTGAGCTTACCTGGGATGAGTACTCTCGTGAAAAAGGGAAGGCATTCCCGCTTGGGCGCATAGGTGATGCGGATGAGGCAGCCCGTGTCGTTACTTTCTTGGCCTCGCCGGCAGCGAGCTATGTGACGGGCGTGGCAGTGAACATCGACGGTGGCGCTAGCCCCGTTTGGTAAGCTCATTATATTGATTGTTTTATTTACAAATATGAATCGATAAGAAGCGTTTGTTAAATTTTGGTGTTAATAAGGGGACTTTAGCATGCATTCCACAGAAACAGTGGGAAATTTGCTGGATTTGTGCTTAGATATATAAGTAGAAATGATGCTCATTAAGCTAACGGGGAACGTAAGTTCCAGAACCACACCTACGGAGCTGCCGAAGAATTAATGGCAGCTCCACTGCGTTAACGGATTAGTTTAGTTGAAGAAAAATAAATTTGGGCCATACATCTTAGACATATCTAATATGTGTGGTCCTTTTAATTTCAACTGTTTAACTTACCATACCGTCCATATATGCACGATGCTGATATGGACGGTATGGTAGGTGAGTAAGACTAAATAAGAGCAGTTTGCCGTAGCGGCAATTGCTTCTTCTCATTCAGCTATCAGGCATGTTAGTTCAACAAAACTGCATTCAACTCATTTTATTGGGAAAAAAAAAGAATATCCCAATCACGAGGTGTTTGCATTTGATAAGAGTAATTTTGACATTCGTTTTAGTGCTTGGGTTAACTTCGCTGTTCGAAACTCCAACCTGGGCAAAGAAATTCCGCCGTTAACAGAAACAACTCAATGTTCGTTAATGCAGCAGGTATTGATAATCGAATTGCATCCTAAAATAATGAGTGCACTTCAACAAAAGTATCACAATAATTTTATGTTTGGGAACGCCCATATATCAACGGTTCGGAGTTCGGATATCCTGGAGTTTGAGTTTATTGTGGAAATGACAGTAATGAAAGAAGAGCAGCCAGAAACAGTTCAAATGACGTTTCGACGAGATGATCTTTATGGCTATATGGTAGATCATCTTAATGTTATTCCTACTAAAAAACAAGATTAAACTAACGGGTAACGATAGCTCAATAATACAAAGAAGCAGCTGATCAATGTGATCGGCTGCTTTTGTTAAACTAACGGGCAGGATTGCGAAATAAAGTGTGTTGATTCAAGATCGATTATAAATTCCTTTCTAACAATGCCCCCACTCGTTGTGCCATAATGTGAGGGGGGGAGGGCTTTCCATTCTTGAACCACCATTCCACTACCCCTACGATAGCAGCTCCAAAAAATTGAATAATCACATCTTCAGCGTCACCGTCACTTAATCCTTGAGAATCTCCTTCGGTTATGTTTTCTACATTCTTTAACTCTTGGAGGACAAACTCAAGGAACCGACTGTGAAAAAAAGGACCTCCTTGATTCGCCAACATCGTTGAAAAGAATAAATAATGACTCTCAAAGTACTCGAACCATAACAATACCGTATCATAAAAAACGGTATTATTAGCTGCTAATTCACAGAGTTTCCGTAGTTCGTAAATATGTTCTTCCATTAGCTTATCTAGAAGATCAAATTTATCTATGTAGTGAAGATAGATGGTTCTTCGGCTAACATTTGCCCTATCGGAAATTTCTTGTATAGTAATTTGGTCGATTTTTTTTTCAATCATCAGTCAATCAGAGCTTTTTTTATCGCTTCTTGAGATTTGATTATTCTTCTATCCACCTTAGACACTGTGAGTCACCATGCTTTCTGAAATAAATTACACAACTTCAAATGATTTGTGAATAAATGCACGAATTACGGTTATTTGGTAATTGCTGACGCATTATTTTTTTGTTTATGATTATACACAGTTGTTACCTAATACTCCAGTGTGCATTTTTCTGTGGATATTAACCAGTAGGAGCCGATCTTCTTCGCGGTTGGCAAGCTGCGTCAAAGCTTTGGCAGCCACCGGTGCTGTCTAGTAAAGCAGCTATGAATAGAAGTAATAATTATCACATTCGAAGGGGGAACTACTTAATGAAGGTAACAGTAATAGGAGCGACGGGTGCGACTGGCAGGAAAGTGATAGAGCGAGCACTTGATTTGGGGCACGAGGTTGTAGCCGTGGCTCGCCGGCCGGAAGTCATCGCCCCCACAGCGCGCCTCAGCGTCCGACAGGGAGATGTACTCGATATGCCGAGCATTGCCAAGGCCTTGGCCGATACAGATGTGGTAATTAGTTGCATAGGTCCTACCGGAAACTTTTCGCAGGGTACCGTTATATCGGAGGGGATCTCGAACATCCGCAAAAACTTTTCGCCAGGAACCATCATGTCGGTGGGCATTACGAACATCCTGGCAGCCTGTCAGAGCGCCGGAGTTAAGCGCTTCGTCATGCAGAGCGGCATTGGTCTGAGCGATGGAAAAGAACTTTCAGCACTAAATCGCTTGGCCATAAACATTTCGGGTCGTATTTTCACGAAGGCGGTTGAGGACAAGGCCATTGCCGAGCGTGCAGTACAACGGAGCGAATTAGATTGGATCATTGTACGACCGCCAGCTCTTAGCGACGTAGCCGCCACTTCGAAATATACGGCAGGTCCCTCGACCCGCATTTCTCCGCTCCGGCCACTTTCCTTCGCTGACTGCGCCGACTGCCTCGTAAGGGCGGCGACGAATGAGCCAACCTGGGTTAGGAAGGTCGTTAACGTTGGGCGATAATGGGGTTGTCTTAAACGGAAAATTAGTTTTCGTTATTCTAATTTTGATATTTCTAATTATTGTTCTTTTGAACTCTTTGCCGGTTTTTGGAGCAAGACCGACCAGAAAGAAGAAAAGCCAATTCCAACAATCCAAGAACTTCGTAAAAGGAAAGTTTAAATATCATTTTGAATCGCGTGTCGACTATAGACTAAAGGTGTTACTACCAGTACTTTTTGAAATCGCGAAAGGAAATCCTAATGCGCGACCTAAAGAACCGCTTCAAGTTCAAAGGATTACAAAATCTTTTTTCTCAAGAAGCATGGACAATGCATCAGTTACATGGTTCGAACACTCTACCTCATTAATCCAGCTGGATGGCAAATTATTATTGTTAGACCCGGTATTTACGGACTATACCTCTCCCTTTAAATTTGGTGGCAGCGTTATAGTGAACAAATGCCAATCGAAATTGAGGAACTTCCAGAAATTGATGCTGTACTTATATCACACGATCACTATGATCATCTAGATTATCGGGCAATCAAGAAATTAAGAAACAAAGTAAGAAAGTTTCTTGTCCCTCTCGGAGTAGGCAGCCATCTTGAAAGATGGGGGGTTGATACTGAGCGGATTGTTGAACTTGACTGGTGGGCAGAAGTGGAGGTTTTTAACCTGAAGTTCCGCTGCACACCGGCAAAGCATTCTTCGGGAAGAGGATTTGGTCAGAATTTAACCTTGTGGTCTTCGTGGATCATAGAGGGAAGACATACAAATGTGTTTTACAGTGGGGATAGCGGCTATGGTCCACACTTTAAAGAGATTGGTGAAAAATATGGCCCATTTGATTTGACACTAATCGAATCCGGACAATATGACAATAAAGGCTGGTGGCCTTTTCATATGTTCCCTGAAGAAACGGTACAATCCCATATTGATCTCCGGGGTAACCTGTTACTTCCTGTCCACTGGGGTGCTTTTACATTGGCGATCCATGACTGGGTTGAACCCATTGAACGTGCTCTAAAAGCTGCTCATGAAAGAAACGTATTCATTGCTACGCCTCGTATTGGAGAAACAGTCGAAATAAGTTTACCTAATGTACCACTAACTCCATGGTGGAGAGTTGAATCATAACTGAACAATGGAGATTTTATATGCCCAATATAATCATACTCAAACTTATTTTAGGGGATCAGCCTCTTTTGGGAACAGCAAACAGGTTTGTCAAATGGGGGGATCTAATTGGCTGTCTGTATGTTTTGATCCTTTGCGATAGAGTTTATTGTTACGGGGAACATGTTCGTGTGTATTCACAAAGCGATTGAACTAACGGGAAACCATAGCATTGTAAAACAAAGTAAGCAACAGATCAACACGATCGGCTGCTTTTGTTCAACTAATGGGCAGGTTAGCGTAACTAAACTTACTCATTGCTCGTTTATCAAGAAATAGGGGAACCGTATTCAAGGAGGTATATAATGAGAAGATTTGTATTGATGTTTATTTTTGCTTTCGCATTGGCTGCTTGTGATAATTCTGATGAAGATCTACCTGTTACCCAAGATGATCAGGGAATTCAGGATCTTCAAGCGGAAAACAAGCAACTTAAGGCTGAATTAGAAGCGGCTCAGAATACTTTGAATGAAATGGACATGAGTACAGTTAGTGGCCCTTTGAATGCAGCATTCAGAATAATTGACGCTATGAATAATAAAGATTACGAAGCCTTAGCAACATTATCTGTCCCTGAAGTGGCGTGGGATGATCAGGACGATACGTATACTTTACAAGATGATGAATCCAAGCAAAATGTTTCTCTCTTATCACCAATTGAGTTAGGGAACCTAGAGTATCGCGGATTTGATCCAGTGAGTGAGAATGAGGTTCAATTATTTTTGGCAAAAGTAGATGATGGAAATGTTGCCATCTATATTGATTTTGTGAAAACGGGGGATCAATGGCTATATAAAGGCCATTTAACCAATTAAACAAGAGAAACATATCAAAATTCAAAAGATATCGTTCAACTAACGGAAAACGTTAGCTCAATCAAAATCATCATGGAGCAGGTTACTGTTTTTGCTCTGCTCCATTTTTACATTCTTTTGTTTGTTTAGAGCTTATATTTTCTAATCCTGTAAGTGGTTGAGCAAACCACAATCCTGAAAGGTTGTATACATATTTATTTTACATTTACGTGGCCTTCTGACTGTCTCTGGTGTCTAATTCAATGTAAATCAAGAGGAGGTTCTTACCATGTCAGGAGCTCATGACACAAATCCTGTTTATCCGGATAAACAGGAACGTATCACCAACTTTGAAATGACTTATGAGCTGTATCGTCAAAGAATCTGCAAGTACTTTTCGTTGAAGTTGAATCCAATGGTTGCAGATGATTTGACTCAACAGGTTTTTTTAAAAGCTGTCGAGAATCTTCACCGATTTCAAGGTAAATCAAATTTATTCACGTGGATATTCAAGATTGCTCAGAATACAGTGAAAAACGAATGTCGAAGGTTATCGCGAAGAAAAGAATCTCCGTTTGATTTTACGGGATATGAATCACAGTCGATTTCCCTTGAATTCACGAAGTATGTTGATTTTCGAATTGATATTGGAGTTGCGCTAAAAAAGCTAGATGAAAAGGACCAAGAAATCATTGCATTACGCTTTTTTGTGGACTGCACATTGCTTGAAATTTCTAAGATCGTAGGGATGCGTGAAAGTGCAGTAAAAAACAGACTCTACAGGGCTTTGGAAAAACTTAAAAAGGAACTGAAAGAATGGGGAGGCGTTACGATCATGTCTATTCAAGATTTGATTTCAATTG
This sequence comes from Paenibacillus sp. CB74, assembly GCF_055687625.1. NCBI lineage: Bacteria > Bacillati > Bacillota > Bacilli > Caryophanales > Paenibacillaceae > Paenibacillus > Paenibacillus sp. CB74. The sequence goes on from NZ_JBVMUS010000002.1 coordinate 508,319, forward strand.
TTAATAAGGGTGAAAACGAGGGTTTAAATAACCAGCTCAATAAGGTACACCATGATCTGTTCAATGAACTAAGTGATCATATTGAACGAATCTCGTTAAAGTACAGTTATCATCCATCACGAAAAGTAACTATTGAAGTATATCCTGATCTGCCATCGTTTCACCAAGCGGTCGGAGAAGCAGATGCTCCGAATTGGTTCATGGGTACCTATGAAGGGAGTATTCTTAAAATTGTATCTCCATTAAATCCAGGACCGGAGCATACCTATCAATCGATTCTTAAAGGTACGGTTCACTTGTTCACCATGTGGCTAATAAGTGAAATCAATCCGAAGGCTCCAAAATGGATAAGGCAGGGGATAGGTGGATATGAAGCCAAGCTGATGACTCAGGACTATATTGAAGGTACAACGGAAGAGGCTATTCACAATTTTGCGATCCCAACGTTCGAACAATTAGATAATGATACCTGGGATTTCGAAACGATGAAGGGTTTTCAGTTCTCTTACCTATTCGTGAAGTTTGTTGTTCAGCAATATGGAATAGACCATTTAAACAAATTGATCCGTAACCCTCAGGATTTTAATGGTATCTTTCAATGTTCCGAGAAGGAATTGCATCAGAAGATGGTTGAGTTTATAAGTAAGTAACCCATACAAAAATTGTATGTTGCCGGGTATACCGGGCTTTTTTAAATAGCGTGCTTGGTCTTCATGTTCATGTTGAAAAGAACATGGTCATATTCAAACCTTGTTTTAATTGACTAGATAGGTATTTTACTAATTCTCATTGCTCCGTTTCATTAAGCTAACGGGAAACGTTAGTTTAATGAAAAAAAGTATCAACGTGATCAACTGCAGTTTACAACTAATGGATGATAATAGGGATCGTTGCAGATATGCTGACGATCCTTTTTTGTATACCTTTACAGACGGTAGAGAACGGGGAAATTAAATTAGAGTGATGATGCCTCATTAAGCTCGGGCAGGATAGTTGAAAATCGACGTTAAAATTGTTTTCAAAAATTGGTTGAAGGAATACCTACATAAACACTTCTTTTAAAAGAGTGCTTGAAAAACATTTTAAAATCGCATTACCCTTTCTAAAAAAGGAGAATTAAATTAAGAAAATAACTATTGAAGAAATATCTGAATCAAGGATTGCATATTTCTGTAGTGTTGGAGAGTATGGTGAAAAGTAAAACAAGGAACTAATGGAGACCTTTAAAAAATGGGCACTGTTAAATGGCATTTTTGATAATTCTACAATTTTAGGTATACTACAGGATAACCCTCAAGTTACTCTTAAAGAGGAGTGTCGTTATGATGTTTGTGTTGTTATAAATAAAGACTTTAATGTGGCGAACCAGCTCAAGTTGGTAAGTTTCTGATGGTAAATACGCTGTTTTCATGCTTGACCCTACAAAAGAGGCAGTCAATGAATTTTGGGGTAGTGTTTTTTCTGAGATAGAAAAAACAATCTATCAATAAGGAAAAAGCCGATTGTAGAAAGATATACCTCGAAAATGATTGATAACCATTTGTGTGAAATATTAGTCCCCATAAAATAATTGAATCTAGATATTTCATCAACAATCGGCACGTTAGTTGCATAAGGACAAGATCTCTCAATGGAATCGTAAAGAGAAATGGAGCGAGCTCTAGTTTTTGCTTTACAATTTGATGATTAACTGCTGGATTGAAACTTTAAACTATCGGGAAACGTAGTTGAAAACAGTAAAGAGCGGTTTGCCGATTGGCAGCTGCTCTTTTTTCATTAAGCTACCCTGAAAATTAACTTATAGCGTAATACAAAACTAGGCGCATAGTACAATATTTTCAAAAAAATCTGCGCCTCTGGGCTTGAGAAGGTTAATTAGGATGCTTCTGATGTGGCCAGAGTTACAGTAAATTCAAGGTTTTCTAGCTTTCGAACAGTTTGTTTGACGATCGCGTCTTGGTGTCGTTCTCAAAATAGTCGGAGCCTAAGTCTTTATAATCTTCTTGCCTGGTTATTATATGGTAAGCAATGGTCATGATGGAATGCGCAACAGCAACAACTGCGCGGTGGCTTCCTTTGCGAGCTACGATTCGCCTGTACTGGGCACCGAGATAATTATCAGGTCCTCGTATGGAGTGAGAAGATTCGATGAGTGCGGATCGGAGATATTTATTGCCTGGAGGACTTGCGTTTACCCGCGCTTTCATTGTGACCTGGAACAAGTAAAACCCATGAGCATAAATGGGCTGTACTTGGGAAACGGGAAGCAATGTCGGTGCCAATCTCAGCGAGGATTTGTTCAGCCGTTCGGGCCGCGATTCCCCGTAATGCTATCCAGTCGATCCAGGTCTTTTTGGAAAGGGACGAGCCGTTTGGCTACCTCCATGTCCAGCTCGATGATTTGTTCGTTCAGGAAGTCGATATGGGTAAGCATGGTTTTTTAGCATCATCCGTTGATGTGAACTCATGTTGCCCTTCAGCGCGAGCTCGAGTTCTTCCTTCTCTTCATAGACCTGCGTGTAAAGCGAGCCAGTGTCTCCGGATCGGTTTCACCATGGACCATGGCCTCAAACATGTCCCGGCTAAATAGCCCCATAATGTCTGATACGACAGAAGCGAGCTTGATATTGGCGCCTTCCAAAACTTTTTGAACACGGTTATGTTACACGAGAACGTTCTTGAATCAGACTCCGGCGACAGCGAACAAGTTCTCTCATTTCACGTTGGTTGCGATCGGGAATGTAGCTGGGTTTTAGCAGACCATACCGAAGTAGGTGTAATGATGCATGCAGTAATGTTCTTCTTGTGAACATCCAAACCACATGCCCGTTCAATGAGAACATCCATAATACTCACCACCGATAAAATAAAAAAGCCGCTAAAAATAGCGACTTCTAATGGGATTATGTTCTTGAGCTTAATGAACCGATTAGTTATATGCCTATTCGGTAAAATGTTCTTGTCCATTTCGGTAATCGGTACCAGTTCTTGTCCTTGGCTCGGGACAAGAACTTGTTTCTCATTTAATTCTTTATTACTCGACAGTTCAAGTACATTTGCCATACCCTTGGAATAGTGGTTTAAGCACGAAAACCTGCCAAACCGTAATTTATAAAATAATTTATATAAGTTGCCATTTCTTTTGGAGACTCTTTCATTCCACCCTCCAGCCAACTTTCGATTGCCGAACCTACCCCATCAATGATTATCAGAGGAACGTACTCAGGAAACTCTAATTTTAGCTTTTCGGACCAATTTTCTATAATAATACATTGAGCTTCCTTCTGTATACGTTTCTTTAATGTGACGTCTCCGTGTTCGCTTATGAGCACCTGATAAATATTTCTTCTTTTCGCGACATACTCTAATACATCTTTTGTTATGAGCAGTGCTGCCTCTTCTTTTTCGAAATTATAAAGTTTCAATATTTTTCGTGTGTCATCCACAAGTTCTTCAACTATTTGGTCTAATAGATCATACAAATCCTCGTAATGATTATAGAAAGTAGACCGATTAATATCCGCTAGTGTACACAATTCTGTTACCGAAACAGCGGAGATTTTTTTTCTATTTAATAAATTTATTAAAGAAGTTCTCAACACCATCTTTGTGTATTTTTTGCGTCGATCTAATTTAACCATTAATTACTCACAACCTTTTTTTGTTTTTTTCAACAAATCTTATTTGTAGTGCTGTTTAAAAAACAAAACTTAAATAATTGCTTATTGTTTATTCAAAAGAGTGTCTTTATCATTTTAATTGTAATATTTAGAAATTTCAAAGTCATTGATGGAGGTGCATCTGCAAGATGTTTAATTATGAATCATGGTAATAGTTAAAGAGTGTTGACACTTTTAAGTGTCTGACCATTACAATCAGTAAATTTTTTCGATTAAGCATAGGCGAATTGTACGGGAAGATATAGTGAAAAGAAGTTCATTCTATATTTACATCATTACAATTATTACTTATTCGAAGGGCAAGGGTAGCATAAAGGATATTTCAAGGAGGTTAATTACTTTTATGAAAGATAATAAGGCAGATCTAGATGTTGTGGTTGTTGGTGCAGGATTTGCGGGAATGTACGCACTCTATAAACTCCGTGAAGAAGGTTTGAAAGTAAGAGTTTTTGAGTCCGGAAGTGATGTGGGAGGGACCTGGTATTGGAATCGCTATCCTGGAGCACAATGTGATATTCCAAGTTTATATTACTGCTATAAATTTTCAGAGAGACTTTATAAAAGTTGGACATGGTCATCTAAACTACCCAAACAGAAGGAAATACTCTCCTATTTGAATCATGTAGCGGATTTTTTTGACTTACGACCAAATATTCTACTTCAAACAAAGGTTACCTCATCTAGTTATGATCAAACTAAGAATCTATGGTTTATTAAAACAGATAAGGGTGAACAATTTACAGCTAAGTATTTTATTGCTGCAGTTGGCAGTTTATCAGCGACGAACTACCCTAAAATTAAAGGTATAGATTCTTTCGAGGGGACAACTTTACATACAGGTCACTGGCCCCAAGAACAGGTCGACTTTAAAGCAAAGAAAGTTGCAGTGATAGGTACTGGTTCAAGTGGCGTACAGGTAATACCAAAAATTGCGGATGAAGTAGAGGAGTTAACAGTTTTTCAACGAACACCTTCTTATGTTTTTCCTGCAAACAATGAGAAATATAATAGGGAGTTTATTGAAGAAGTAAAGGATAATTTTGATGAAATGAAAAAAGAAAGAGAGTCATCACTTTATGGTTTTCCACTTCCAATGCAAAATAATAATTCGATTTTTGATTTTTCACTAGACGAGCGCGAAAGAATGCTAGAGGCAGCATACTCCGAAGGCGGTTGGTCAACTATCGCTGTATTTAATGATATTATGACAAACAGTGAATCTAATGCCATAGTTTCTAATTTTGTTCGAAAAAAGATAAAGTCAATTGTGGAAGATCCTCAAGTGGCGGAGATGTTATCACCTCGATTTCCAGTTGGCGGCAAACGTCCAATATTAGGGACTAAGTACTATGAAACATTTAATAAAAACAACGTTTCTTTAATTGATATTAAAAGTTCCCCGATAGTAGAAATTACGAATTATGGAATACGAACCACTGAAGATTCATTTAAACTTGACGTGATTATTTATGCCACTGGCTTTGATGCAATGACCGCCCCATACACCAGATTTGATATTTATGGAAAAGGCGGTCTTTTGCTAAAAGATAAGTGGGATAACTCGGATCGCTTGGGAACTTATCTCGGTATTGCTCATAGTGGATACCCAAATATGTTTGGTATATGGGGACCTCATGGTCCAATTTTAGCTAATATACCAGAAGTGATAGAATTTAAAGTTGATTGGATTGCTAAATGCATAAAATATATGTCCGTAAACAATTTTGAGAGAATAGAAGCCACTGTACAGGCTGAAGAAACATGGACTAACTTCATAGATAAATTGGCCGATACGTCACTTTTCGGGAATGTGGATAGCTGGTATACAGGGGCAAATATTGAGGGTAAACAGAGGAATAACTTAACGTTTATGGGTGATTTGCAAACCTATAAACAATGGTTTAAGGATGTCGAACAAAATAATTATGAAGGTTTCTATTTCGAATAGTAGAAAAGGATTAGTCAACCTAGGGAAGCCAGATAATTAAGCTTATAAGAATGGAACAATTTAAGATAGACTTCTAATCACTTGCTGTAATTTTTTCTATTTTCAGAGTCTGTTTTTTTAAAATGGTTAGTGTTGATAACATCATAATTTATTCTATTATATTTAGAGAGAATTCTAGAGTTAAGGGAATTAAAAGAACTAGGCTACCACAGTAATAAATAAAGGATTGTGGCGATTGAGTGTGCCAGTGTACAAGCGACAACATCTAGTATTGAAGAATTAGTTTCGATAATTGAAAATCAAAGATTTATGGCTCAACACAATTCAACTGGCCGGGGTACAAAATGACTAAAAACAGAACAGTATTTTTTTGCCAACCGCGGACAAGTGTTTAAAGCGCTACACATAACATCTGCATTGGCCTACCGTAAGGTATTTCCGACCATTATTCATTTAATGTCTGACAAACGTTTGGATGGAATACCGTTTGTCACTTCAAAAAACATATTGTTGAAGAAGGTTTTGAAAAACTGGTGAATGATGTGAAGCAAGCAAAGTTCTGGTTAAGCCTTAATGAGCGATTGTATAAAAAACGAAATGTGGAGTGGCTAGATGTGTGAGAAGACTAGGTTTCCTTAACAAACTGTAAGGTTTTGTTTACTGATCAAATAATCCAGCAAGACGTCATCAAAGGATTTTAGGTTAACGGACTAAATTTATATTAGGTCTTGAATAAATCATTTCTAGGTGGGAATTGCATGAGTGATCAGGAAAAATTTTTGTTCCAATACGGACCATGGGCTCTTATCGTTGGAGGATCAAGCGGGATGGGGTTAGCGTTTGCTGAAAACTGCGCTATGCGAGGGTTAAATGTTGCTATCACCTCCCATCGATCTGATGAATTGGATGAAGCTGAGCAAATCCTGCGTGATAAATATGGTGTACAAACTAGAAAGGTTATTGCTGATATCTCTGATGCAAATTGTTCCGACAAGATTAAGTCCTGCCTTCAGGATCTGGAAATCGGTTTTTATGTCTATGTTGCGGCAATTGAGCCTGGCGGACCATTCGTCAGGATTAAAGAGGAAGATCATATGCGAAACATAGTCGGGAACTGTATCACTCCGACCAAAGTAACACATTGGGTGTCAAGGGAAATGGCAAAGCGAGGCCGTGGCGGAGTTTATTTGGTGGGGAGTATGGCAGGACTAGGCGGTATTCCTAACTGGGTAAGTTACGGAGCAGGCAAGGGCTATGAAATTTTGCTTGCAGAAAGGTCTGTGGCATGAGCTTAAACAATATGGAGTGAATGCGGCTGCCTATGTCGTTGGTGCAACTGAAACCCCAGCCTTTAAAGCCGTTCAAGAAAAGCTAGGCACAGGCCTGAGTACAGAAAGCAATCCAGAATTTTTCCATACAGGTCTGCCCAGAACTCCTGAATTTGTCGCAAGCTACTTATTTGATCAGTTGGAGGATGGACCACGGTTGTTCTCGCATCCTGATGATAAGGACAATTCTGAAAAAATGGCGCAACTTCCTAGGGCTACTTATGTTACCATCATGAGTCAGCATACTAGTACTACTTACGGCGCAGGTATGAATCAGCCCCTTCCCGATATTGAATAACTTTCTTATACAGTCAAACGATAAGTAAATGAGGGATATAGAATTAAATATGATGAATTAAAGAGTAACTATGAGGGGAATGACATGGAGCAATACCGAATGCAAAGAATAAATTCATTGTATGGTTAATGCAGACTAGAGTTTAAAAGTTTGTCAATAAGCTAACCTGAAAATTAACTCATAGCGTAACTCTAAAAAAGACAATACGAAACTAGGCGCAGCTTAAAAGATTTTTAAAAAAGCTGCGTCTCTTGGTTTGATAAGGTTAATTAGGATGCTTCTGCTGTGGCCAGTATTACGGTAAATCCAAGGTTTTCAAGCTTTCGAATGGTTTGTTTGACGATCGCGTCTTGGTGTCGTTTCTCAAAATAATCGGAGCCTAAGTCTTTATAATCTTCTTTCTTGGTTAGTGAATGGTAATAAATGGTTAGTCAGACCCATCCGCTGGGACAGCGACCATGTCATAACAATGGACGATGAACTGCTGGAGATTGCGAGAGAGCTGGTACGAGGCGGATTTCTGCCTCGGACACACATCGGTTTGGACTTCTTTGATGAAGCAGCAATCACATTGCTGCATGGGTCATTGGTACACGCAATACGATCAAAGCCCTGCTGCGTGTCATGCTCGAGCCGGTAGAGTTGTTAAGACAAGCAGGAACCGAAATGGATTTCACAGCACGCCTAGCCTTGACAGAGGAATTTAAATCGTATCCTTTTGGTGCGGTGTGGGATTATTATTGCGCAAATGCAGGCGTTCCTGTCCGTGAACTTGGCTGGATGAAGTGAAAAGCTACGAACGCGATGTTTTGCTTAAACGCTAAGATCTGAATAAAGAGAATAAGGAGAGAATACCGATGAATGCATCCTTTTTAAATACCCAATTAGGACTTGAAATTCCTTTTGTCCGCGAGATGGCCGAAATTATCCAACACATGTGGAGAAATGGCTGGGATGAGCGAAACGGCGGAAACGTGAGCTATATTCTAGATGAACAGGAAGTTGCTAAATACCTCGATATTAAAAAGATCATTCGGACGATTAAGCCGGTTTTCCCGGTTCATGAGCTTGCGGGGAGATATTTTATCGTGACAGGCTCCGGCAAGTATTTTAAAAATGTGATTTCCGATCCTGCCGCTAACCTTGGTGTGCTTCGTGTATCCAATGATGGTGATCAGCTTGAGCTGTTGTGGGGACTTTTAAATAATACCGTGCCTACAAGTGAGCTGGCTTCCCATTTTATGAGCCATATTGAGCACTTGAAAGTTGACCCAAACCACCGGGTGGTCATTCATAATCATGCGAGCAACACCATTGCAATGACTTTTATTCATGACCTGGATGAAAATAAATTTACCAAAACCCTGTGGGAAATGTGTACTGAATGCATCGTGGTATTCCCTGACGGAATCGGTATAATCCCGTGGATGGTCCCAGGTTCAAATGAAATTGGCAGAGCAACAGCTTCTAAAATGAAGGATCACCATGCAGTAATCTGGCCGCATCATGGTATTTTTGGTACCGGTTCTACGATTGATGAAGCCTTTGGTCTGATTGAAACTGTTGAGAAAGCAGCTCAGATCTATATGCTTATCGCTGGGCAAGAGATCAAGCATAGAATTACCGACCAAAAGCTTGCGGACTTGGCAAACGCTTTTAAGGTAACACCGCGTGAAGGGATATTAAACGTTTAATTCGTGAGATAACCATAATCATGACCACCCGTCCAACGGGTGGTCATGATTATTTAAATTCTTAAAAATCATTGATATTTGATATTATACCTGCTTTGGCCTAGCTCTCTTTTATATACTTCATCTAAAACTTCTGTGGCAATATACAGCATACTTTTTCCCATCTGTTCGCCTTTTTGAAGCCAATTCTTAAAATCGACCGACAGCTTTATGTGATTCAATACTAAGCGCCTACCTAGTGATAGAGGGCCATCACTGGATAAGTGAAAGATGAAATTGATTATGATATAACTTAAGATAAAACCATTTTTGTTTTTAGATGGCTGTTTTAAAATTCTTTTGCTGATAACCACTTTCGATATGATAATAATAATTAAAGACAGGGCGACGTCAAACAGGAGGATTTGGCTGTATAAGCAATTAATAGATCGGTTAAGAGTGAACACTGAAGAAGAAAACTCGATTATACATTAATTCATCAACGACGATGATTGACAGCATAAAGTTGCTCCAAAGGGGATAGCTAATTCAAATTCGACCGCACAACCGCTTTATTCATTTCCCAGCGCATACGCATAATTATGTGGAAATGATATATATGTGCGAAGGCTTGACGAAGCATATGATTGACGGACAGCAAGTGGAACTGAACAAAGGAGAAGTACAGTTTTTAAATCAGCTTGTTATGCAAATAATTTTTCAAGCAGAAGAAGGCGATATTGCAGTTAATTTCATTGTACTACCGGAATTCTTTGAGCAATCTCTGAATATGATAGGAAATGATACACACTTACTCCGAGATTCTCTCGTTGCATGCCTGCAAAGCAACAGCAGAGAAGTTGGTTACCTGAACTTTAAAGTTGCTGATGTACTGCCTGTCCAAAATCTGTTGGGAAATTTGATTTGGACAATTGAAGATAGGACAGGAAAACACCCGTAGCACCAATTCGATCACAATGGGATTACTATTTTTAGAACTAATGAAGCAAACTGAAAAAGTGGCATCCGGGAGTAGCTATGAGCAAGACGTACTGTTATCGGTGTATCGATATATTGATGAGAATTATCGGGACGGGAACTCACTCTTCTTGAAAATCGCTTGCAGTGTAACTTGCTTTGGCTGAGCCGCCTCATTACAAAAGGGCTGGTATGACGTATACGGATTTAGTGAAAAAAGCAACTTGAGCAAGCGGCATTTTTGCTGAAACAAACAAGCTTGCCCGGGGCTGATATTGGCTACACGGTCGGTTATGAAAATACTAGTTACTTTTACCATGTTTTCAGCTCCAATACGATCAGACGCCGCGCGAATACCGCATGCAGAAAAAAAAGAAAGTTGAAAATAAGGACACATTTTTTTGGAAATCTGTTCTTATCCTTGGTTCTTCATGTACTAAAATGTGAATGAACTGAAAGGAGCTATCCAGAATGATGAGTAAAGCAATAATTTTATTTTAAAAAATCCTACTTTTTTCTTTTAGGACTGAATATTATTAACTTCGGCGTAGTCATGTTAGTGTACCTTGGTCTTGGTGATGAGCCGTTTACCGTATTTTCACAGGGCCTCTCCCAACAGTTAAACATTAGCATCGGCAATGCCAATCAGAACTACATTTACACTGTTAGTGATCATACTTTTAATTGATAGGCGAAATATCAACATTGGTACATTTCTTGCGGTGGCGTTTACTGGCACAATGTTAAACATCCATCTTGATTTGATCGCCTTGCTGTTACCAGAGGCCACTTCGTTTCCGGTACGCCTTGTGCTGTTCTTTCTAGCCTGTGTGCCAGTGGCATTCGGATTTCCTTGGCTAAAATCGGCAGGTCTTGGCGTTGCGCCAAACGAAGCAGTATATTTAACGATGGCACATAAAAAAAAGTTAGCTTACGCTAATGTGAGAATGGTGGCCGATACAGTATTTATTCTCGTTGGCAGGCTTTTTTTTAAAATTATCGACCAGCTGTTAAACACAAAAGCTAAAGAACATGCGTTCTTTTGTGGGGGACTGACCCCATAGCGTGAGACAAATTAAAGAATACAGCCATGTCGTAAGATATATAGACAACCTTAGAGGTTTTGCGTTAACAACAAAAAGTAAGCTATCCGGTAGAAGTGAAGATGAAAGCCATTGAGATGAGATTGGCTTGCATATCCGTGAAAGAAGTCATGGAGCAATTGAACATACGAAATAGCATTACTATGAGCATGTCTTGCAAGGGTACGACCTCGCTGATCATGCCCCATCGAATCGTTTCATTCTCGCTAAACGTCCTATCTCGAAGGTTTAACCCTTACGACAGCCATTGTTGTACAGATCGTTTCAGACTAAATTACTTACTATAACTTTGTGATAATTAACTGTGTTATTAGTGAAATACCATAAATAAAAAAAGATCCTTAGACTTTTCGATATTTTTTTGGTATTTTGTTATAGGTCTTTTTAAAATGTTTATAAAAATTGTTGATATTAGAAAACCCGCACTTTTCAGCAATTTCATTTATATTTAACTGTGTATGTTTAAGAAGAGTGACCGCTTTTTCCATTCGAAGTTCCTGTATTATTTCCATAAAACCCTTACCAGTATGTTTTTTTAAGAGTCTAGTTAAGTATTTTGGGTGGATATGAAAGTGAATAGCTGTTTGTTCAAGACTTATTTCCATAAAATTTTCGTTAATGAATTTAAAGACAGAAACGACAGATACAAAGGTGTTCCCTGCATGCTTCTTTCTTCCAATGGGCAAGGGATATTCGTTTTTCATGGATCTCATCAATTCTGTAAATAGCAAAATAGTATGACAGTTGATGGACTCTTGAGAGCCTAATCGAGGGAGGATGTTTCTTTTCCCATATGATAGATTCAATACTATTTTTTATTTTTTCATTCCCCCCTAGTGAGAAATAAAGGTATTTTCCCTTCAAGCTTGTTTTATATAGAGCCGAGATGATAAATTCTGAAAATAGATTATTCTCGGATAAGCGCATCAATAATTGTTCGTTAAAGTAATCTTCCCTCATTAAAATGTTGATCACAAGGGAGTCCTTGGTGACAGGTTCAATTCTGTGGATCATATTCGTATCAATAATAGAGCTGTCTCCCTCCTGCATATGGATACGTTCTCCGTAATGACTTGTGTGAAGTCCCCTCTATATGCATAAGTAAGCTCCAGAAAATCATGCTTATGATCTCCAACACTTATAAAGCGAGGATGCTTGAGAAAAGAAATTTTCTCGTAAGGTTTCATGACTTGATTTGCTAGGACATAAAAGAAACCACCTGCTTCCAATAGGGGAGTATTTAAGTCATTCATCGTAATTACAGTTTTTTCCCATTCATTCAGTTGAATTAACTCCTCATATAAACCTTCCATTTCCATATAATATCTTCCCTACTTTCATATAGGTTCCATTATGATATAAAACAGGTTCCCTTAAGTCATTATAATGCTTTCACAATGCTTGTAAAATCATTATTGAAAGCGCTTATATAAGCGAAAGTCCAGGGATTTGTTATTTTCATTACCTCTATAAATTATTAGTTGGGGCAGCAAAAATTTCGAGCTTTTTGTCATTCTGCGCGTTTGTAGACATCAAGTATCAAGTAATGGGAGAATAATCCTGCAATTAAGAGTGAAAAAGAATAAGAGAACCAGGGGGATAATATGGGAAATAATACATCACCTTTGAAAAAGGTGGAAAAATTCGCATTTGTTTCGGGAGCATTTGGGAAAGATATATTATTAGGATTTTTAGGAGCATTTCTACTTTTTTATTGTACAAATATCATGGGTATTTCTGCCGCAGCTGCCGGAACAATCATTTTATTAGTTAGAATTTTTGATGCTGTATTTGATATTTGGCTGGGAGCTAATATTGATAAAGTAAAAACAAAATGGGGCAAGTTTAGACCATTCTTACTTTTTGGTTCTATACCTTATGGAGTAATTACAGCTTTATTGTTTTTTGCTCCTGAATTGCCTGAAACGGGGAAGATTGTTTATGTATTTAGTTTTTATCTAGTTCATAGTTTGCTATATAGTATCATAGCCATTCCTCACGCTGCACTAAATACAGTAATGACCAAAAATGAAAAAGAACGTTCTCAACTTTCTTCATTCTTAGTTTTAGGAGCCACGTGTGGTGCTGCGATTAGTGCTGTTGCAACACCATCCATAGTAGCTCTTTTCCCTACAGAAAAAATCGGATATGGAATGGTTGCCCTTATCTTTTCAACGCTATCAGTAATCTCTATCCTGTTTTGTTTTGCAAAAACAAAGGAACAGACCACCTATGAAAGCACTCAAAACAAAAAATCAATCAAAACAAAAGACTCCATAAAAGCAGTATTTAGTAATAAATCCTTTATTTTATTATCGATTAGCTATTTATTTGTTATGGTGAGTAGTGGTATTGGCGGAGCAATGGCAATATATTATTTTACCTATATAATTAAAGACGTTAACCTCTATAGTATTAATGGTTTAGTCGGCGCTATCTCTACGATAGGTTTCACAGCAGTTGGTGCCATTTTTATTATGAAAATGGGTAAGAAAAAATTATTCCTCTTAGGTTCAATAATAACTTTTGCTTCTAAAATAGTTCTTTTCTTTGTTCCAGGAACCAACTTCCCACTTATACTGATTCTTAATACGATAGGAGGAGTTGCTGGAGTTGCAGTAGTAGTGGCAGCATGGGCAGCATTACCAGACACTGCAGACTTTACTGTCAAAAAAGATAAAGTGCATATTGAAGGCATGTTTTACTCGGTATTTAATTTTTTTCAAAAAGTTGGACAATCACTTTCCTCTGCAATAAGCGGCGTGGTATTGGCATACTTTGGATATAACTCTGGTGAAGTTGTTCAGTCTGCATCTGGTATCTCTGGAGTATTATGGGGGAATACAATAGTTCCTGGTGCTTTGATGATCGTTCCTATTATTTTGATGTGGTTTTATAATCTAGAAAAAGATAAAGCAATACCTATTGAAATTGAGCTGACTGAAAGAACTCCGACATTAAGTAAATCATGATAGTAAATTGTATAGAGTAGTTAGCTGTAAACACTTCATCTACACTAGAACTTAAAGGTTCCATTGTGATATAAAAAGTGTTCCTTTTGATCATTACAATATGTTTAGAACAATTGTATAATTTTGTTGAAAGCGTTGTCTAATTTAAATTTAAGTTGATTGGAGCGTTTATAATGTTACAAGTAAATCACTTGCAAACGGAGTACCTTAATAATCCTTTGGGGTTGGAGACGAAAGCACCTCGTTTGGGATGGAAATTGAAAAGTGACAGAAAAAATGTTATGCAACAAGCATACCAAGTACAAGCATCGGCAAATATAAGTTTTACAGATGTTCTATGGGACAGTGGAAAGGTAGAATTACAGCAATCACAACAAGTTTTATATAATGGTCCAGAACTTAAATCGATGGAGCGAATTTATTGGCGAGTGAAAGTATGGAGTCTTGATGAGGAGTCTTTATTTAGTCAACCAGTCTTTTTTGAAACTGGGCTTTTTAACACTTCAGACTGGAAGGCTAAGTGGATTGAACCTGAAGGAGAAGTGGATCCAGATGCATATAAGCCAGCTCCGTACATTAGAAAAGAGTTCTCAGTCAAAAAAGGCTTGGTATCCGCAAGAGCATATATGACATCTAAGGGGCTTTATCACTTCTATATTAACGGATCAGAGGGGACATATCATCTTTTCAATCCAGGTTTTACATCTTATCACAATCGCTTACAATATCAGGTTTATGATGTAACTCGTCTTTTGCAGGAGGGGGATAATGTCTTAGGTATTATCCTTGGAGATGGCTGGTGGAGAGGTTCTACTGGAGCTGCCAGCCTTAAGAATAATTTTGGATATAAACTAGGCTTCTTAGGACAAATCGTTTTAAGTTATGAAGATGGAAGCCAAGATATCGTTGTTAGTGATGACACGTTTAAAACTGCTCATGGTCCAATCTTAAAATCAGACATGAAGGCTGGAGAAATTTTTGATGCCAGATTGAAGCTAAATGGCTGGAACCAACCAGGTTTTAATGACTCTTCTTGGAGAAATGTAGATATTACGAATGATGGATTTGATCATTTAATTGCTACAAGAAGCGTTCCAGTGAAGCGTAAGGAAAAATTCATACCTAAAATTTTAAAAACTCCAAATGGTGAAACTGTACTTGACTTTGGACAGAACATTTTTGGGTTGGTAGAAATGGAGGTTCAAGGTGATGCTGGAACAGACATTACACTTATTCACGGGGAAGCGTTAGATAAAAACGGTAATTTCACCTTGAATAATCTCGCCCTTCATGGAACACTTGAAGATTTTCAAGAAGTTCACTACATCTTGGAAGGGAACGGGGTAGAAACCTACAGTCCAATGTTTGCTATCTTCGGATTTCGATATGTTCTGCTCAAGGGTTATTCAGGTGAAGTAAAGCCAGAGAACTTTACAGCGTACGCCATTTATTCCGATATGGAAGAAACGGGAGACTTTACAAGTTCCAATCCTTTGATTAATCAATTGGTTTCAAATTCGAAGTGGAGCCAAAAAGGGAATTTCATGGAGGTACCTACAGACTGTCCAACACGGGAAAGAGCAGGCTGGACAGGGGATGCTCAGTTGTATGCTAGAACTGCCTCTGATTTTATGAATGTGTACACTTTCTTTGAAAAGTGGATGGCGGATGTCGCAGCTGAGCAATATACAACGGGATCTGTTGGCAGCACTGTTCCGAATGTTCTTGGTTATCACAACCATTTAGAGTATGAAAGAATCTCAAAGGAAATTACCGATCCTATGATGGCATTGTTGGCGGGAAAACCGGGTGAAGCTGGGATGCTGGATGGATCTGCTGGCTGGGGAGATGCAGCTGTAATCATTCCATGGACCATGTATCTATGTTATGGTGACAAAAACATTCTAGAGCAGCAGTTTGATTCCGCAAAAGCATGGGTTGATTATATGGAAGCCTGCGCCAAGAATACAAATGAGAATTACAAGGATACACCACAGTACCAAAACTATACAGATGGCGAACTTGATGCTAATTTTATATGGGATACCAAGTTTCATTGGGGAGAATGGTTGGAGGCAGATCATAAAATGGAGGACCTCGGTGAGGATTTTTTCGGTAAACAAATGTCGTTATCCGATCCTTTGGTTGCTACGGCTTATTTCGCCTATTCCACTCGTCTTCTCACTGATATGGCAGCCATTTTAGGAAGAAATGAGGATGAGGAGAAGTACGGTAAGCTATACGAGAAAATTAAGAGCGTGTATAACCAATACTTTATACCAGACAACGGATTTATTCAAGATGACAGGCAGGCTCCAAATGTCCGGACCTTGGCTTTTGATCTTGTATATGAGGGTAAGAAACAGGCTATAGCCGATCGTTTAGCTGAATTAGTAAAAGAAAAGGATTACCACTTGAATACAGGCTTCCTTTCCACTCCTTTCATATTGCATGTTCTTGCTGATAACGGGTATAAGGATGTTGCTTTCCGGTTATTAGAACAGGATTCATGTCCATCTTGGCTATATGCGGTTAGCAAAGGAGCAACAACTATATGGGAAAGCTGGCATGGCGTCTCGCCGGATGGTGATTTATCAGCTTCTTTGAATCACTATTCTTATGGTGCTGTATGTGACTTTTTATTCGCTAGTGTAGCAGGTATCCGTCCAGTAATCGAAAAACCAGGATATAAGCATTTTCTTTTGAAACCTCTACAAGGTGGGACCTTGACTTATGCATCAGCAAAATATGAGTCCTTATATGGAACTATTGAATCAAATTGGGAATTAACCAATCAAGGAATTGACTATCATTTTGTTGTACCTGCAAATACGACTGCCACCATCATGGTACCTGGTAACCAATCTGATCTGGAAAAGCTTGGTGAGGTATTCAAAGATGCACGATATGAAGATGGACGTTTCATTTTCGAGGTTGGAAGTGGGGAGTATAACCTATCAATCCCAAGTTGAGTAGTAATTTAATCCGGTCGTTAAATAAGTAAAGAAAAAAAGGCTTGGAAGAACTCCAAGCCTTTTAAGTTAAAGATTGAAACGTTTTGTTAGTTATTAAGTATAATTTTTATTAGGTAGATCTATTCCGATATAAAGGTAGAATTTTTTAAATACCTTAACCATACAGTATAACTTTCTCAAAATGGAGCATCTTTGAATTAACAACAAGCTGATAAGATCGTTCGACTGCTGCTCCTGCATTGGTGGCTGTAAAGACTATCGTATAATTGGTATTCTGGTAATATCAAATGTCAGCGTTCCGGAGCAGAAGAACTTAAAGAACTCATCAAGCCGCTCATTGAACTCTGCGCATCATTCGAAAAATTGCAAGAAAACTCGCAAAAGATGCCTCCGAAGTAACCGAAGTCGTGAAAGACTACTTAGCAGCTGTTCGCTCTTTGCTTCTCGAAGATGGCAATCCGCCTTTAGATTTGTCCGGCGTACGGATTTGCGAAACTAGAGGTTATTCAGGCCTCCCTTCAAACATACCTGGATAAAAAAGGGGCCTTAGCTTTCCAAAACGTATTCAGAATATCAGCAAACTGAATGAATATCGCTAACTCTACGAAACCTGCGTGTTGTTAATTAGGAGATCCTTTACAATGGAACTGAATCATGTTCACAAGCCCGTTAACAGGAGCCGTCCGCGCAGCTCCTGTTAACGAGCTTGTGAATTAATCGATTTGAACGAGGATCTTCGCTTGGCTCTTGTCTTTAACGAGAAGCTCCAGCCCGTCCTCGATAATATCCTTGAGCTCGATTTTTTTCGTGATGACTTGCTTTACGTCCAGTTTGGCGTCTGCGATCAAAGCGATGATCTCCGGGAAGATATGACGATAGGCGAGGATGGAAGTGACATTCGCTTCCTTGACCATCAACTCAGAGATGTTGATCTGCGTAGGCTGAGCGAACGCGGCAATGATCATTACTTCGCCGCCTTGTTTGACGGATGACACTGCGGAAGATAGGGTCGGTTGAACGCCTGCCGCTTCATAAGCGACGTGAACACCGCCTGCAGCCTGAATGATCTCCGTCGCGTTCAGCTTTAGGCTGTTGATTGCGATCGCGCCAAGCTTCTCGGCTAACTTCAAGCGTTCGTCCGAGACGTCGATCGCATATACCTTGGAGGCGCCGGCGGACTTCGCAGCCAGAATCGTCAACAATCCAATCGGGCCTACGCCGAAGACGGCAGCGGAGTCGCCAACCTTCAGTTTGCTCTGACGAACTGCATGCATGGCCACTGCAGTCGGTTCCACAAGAGCGGCTTCCTCGAAACTCACGTTATCGGGAAGCTTGTGGACCATATACGAATCGACGAGTACATAATCAGCGAATCCGCCGTTGTCGTTCAAGCCGACGAAGCCCATTTTCTCACATTGGTTATAGAGTCCCATACGGCAGCTTTGGCATTTCCCACAATACATGATCGGTTCGATTGCGACTCGGTCACCTTTGGCGAAACCGATCACGCCTTCGCCAATCTCCTCGATCTCGCCTGCGAATTCATGACCGAGCGTGAGGGGAGACGACTTCCCGGACAATGGATGAGGATCTCCAGTTTGAACTCCGATCCCATGATGATAAGCGTGCAGGTCGCTTCCGCAGATGCCCGCGAATTTCACCTTTATTTTAATTTTTCCAGGTGTAGTTACTGGAACGGGAACTTCCTCTAGTCTTACGTCTTTAATCGCATAATATACTGCTGCTTTCATGTCGAGTCATCTCCCAAAGACAAATATGTTGCGTAACAACGCTTTCAACTCCATTATACTCCTCCACTACGATAAGCAGTATTTAAGGTTTATAATGATGATATAAGTTTGTCTAATACTTCTAGAGGTGAATCGAAAAATGAACATCGAACAGCTTGAATATATCGTCGAGATCGCCAAGACAGGTTCGTTATCAGCTGCTTCGAACGAACTGCATGTGACGCAATCCGCGCTGTCGCAATCCGTCTCACGCCTGGAGGAGGAGCTGGGCATCAAGATCTTCCAGCGCTCTCACGCCGGCGCAGTTGCGACGGAAGAGGGACGAAAAATTTTGAGAAAAGCTTTGGAGGCGTTACATGCCATTGACGAGATGAAGGAGAACGCCCTGCTGGGCCGCAATATGATGCAAGGGGAACTCGATGTCGCTTCGTTTCCCGGAGTCATGCCCCTTCTCGTCAAGGCTGTCTCGTCCATCAAACAGGAGTGTCCTTTGCTTCGGGTTACTTTGGTAGAGAATCATTCGATGCAGATTTTGGAAGATATTCGTGCCAATCGACTCGGACTTGGCCTCATCGCGATGTACACCAAAGATATTGAGCGGTTGACGGGACTCTCCTTCGAGCCAATCGTTCAAGGAAAACTTGTGATCTACGCCAACAAGAAGTCTCCGATCGCTCAACGTTCTAACATCCATCCCAAGGACCTGCAAAAGTACGATTTGGTTCTGTACAAAGGAGACAGCTTCCTAGACGACTTTGTGACTGATTACCGTGCGGCTTACGGGGGCTTAGCGATTCTGTTCTCGACGAATAACGGGGGAGCGATCGATACCGCCTTGTCCGAGAACCTGGCCATCACGATCGGCCACGACTTCTCCTTCTACGGTAATAGTCAGTGGCTTTCCGATCAGTATACCATGATAGAAATTGTGCCGTTCTCCCAGCAGCCGATGCAGGTCGGATGGGTGAAGTCTGAGAAGAAGCAAATGTCTTCGGTGTATCAGTTGTGTATGAACCGGTTTAAGCATGAGTTCGACCGAAAGCGGATTTAAGGTCCAAAGGCAGGGGAATATGTGATGTTTATTGGGGAAAAGCCGCCGGTCAACTAACGGCGGCCCTGTTCCAAACCTTTTCGATACTCATAGGGGGTCTGATTGTATGTTTTTTTGAAGTGCTTGTAAAACTGATTGACATTCGAGAAGTCGGACTCATATGCAATTTCATGGATCGTCTTTTGCGTATTATGAAGGAGAGCGACAGCTTTTTCCATGCGTAGCTCTTGGACCATCTCAATATAACTCTTGCCGGTATAATTTTTTAGTAGCCTGGTCAAATACTTCGGGTGAATATGAAAGTGATGGGCGGTTTCCTCCAGTCCGTAGTCCATAAAGTGTTCGCTGATAAATTGAATTATGGCAAAAACGGAAACGGAAGTCTTCACTGTTTGCCTCGTGGGTTCATTTTTGAGGGCACTTTCATATTGAATCGATCTCATTAATTCAGTGAACAACAAGATCATATAACATTTGACCGACTCGTGTGAGCCGAGTTGTGGATGCGTCAACTCCCATACCGCAGATTCAATGTAATTGCGGATTCTCGAATTATCGCAACGCGAAAAAAAAAGGTAACGTCCTTTCAAGCTTTTTCGATAGATTGCGGACGTAATAAACTCTGAAATCACTTGATTTTCGGACAAGCGCACTAGCAATTGCTCGTTGAAGTAGGCTTCCTTCATTAAAATATTGATCACAATGGAGTCGGTTGAAAGGGGCTCAATCGTGTGCAATATATTCGTATCCAGAATAATAATGTCGCCTTGCTGCATAAGGACACGTTCCCCGTTAATGATTTGGGTAGCAGTTCCTTTTAATGCATACGTAAGCTCAAGGAAATCATGCTTATGTTCGATAACGCTTATGAAACGAGGGTGCTTTCGAAACGCAATCTTCTCGTGAGATTCCATGATAAGTGAGGAAGACAAGATAACTTCATTTCCTTGTTTATACCATGCATGCTGTTCCTCGATTAGTGCTTCCAAACTGATAGCAGGCATGCTCATGGCTGAAGCTTCAAGCTCGTCCAGTTGATTCAGTTCTTCGAGTAAGGTCAATCTGTCCATAAGACACCTCATTTTTAATAAACCGATAAAGGTTCCTTTCTGATACAAAACAAGTTCCTTGTTATCATTATAAAGATCGAGGCTTCAATGTACAATTTGAAATGTAAGCGTTTATCGGAAAAAGCGGGTAATGAGCAGCTTAGAGTTTAAGAAGAGTCTAACCTTGAATCATTTATTTACGAGCCGGAAATAATGATTTTCCATAAAGAAAATCAATGTCAATGCGCAAAGACAGCCGAAGGGTGAAGTTCATCATGTTCCCGCCGGTAACCACCGTTTAACTGTTCGTGGGAAGGAGAAAACTTGAACGCATTTTTATCTGTTAAATCACCATACAAGGGATGAGGGTTCCGAAAATGAATGTTAAAAAAATGCATCCCGCGGAACAACTTCTGCTAATAATCCAGAGAATTTATCGGTACGGTATGACAACGACTTCTGGTGGCAATCTGTCGATTCGTATTCCAAACGGAGATATTTGGATTACTCCTGCTGGCGTAGATAAAGGTTCGCTTACCGTCCATGATATGATTTGCATCAAAGCTGATGGTACGGTACAAGGTAAACACGCACCTTCGAGCGAGTTTCCTTTCCATCGTCTCATCTATCAGCAGCGACCGGATTTATTCGCCATCGTTCATGCACATCCTCCAGCTCTGGTTTCTTTTAGTATTGTTCGACATATCCCAGATACTCGGTTGCTGCCTAACGAAAATGGAATTTGTGGAAGAGTTGCAATGGCGCCCTATGCGCTGCCAGGCAGTGTTCATCTAGGAGAGAATATTGCGAATGTGTTTGCTGAAGGAGTCAACTCGGTCATGTTGGAGAATCATGGAGTTGTAGTTGGTGCAAGCGATTTATTCGAAGCATTTCGGGTATTTGAAACGCTAGACTTTTGTGCCCGTTTGGAAATCGAAGCCAGCCGAATTGGTCAACCGACTATTTTATCCGATCATGATTATACAGAGGTCCAGCAGACGAGTAGTTTTACGCTAAACGTTTACCAGCCAGATGTTCCTTCTCCGGACGAACTCAATGTCCGCCAAGAAATGTGTAAGTTTATAAGACGTGCTTACGATCAAGGGTTGTTTAACAGTACGCAAGGGACATTCTCGCAGCGGCTCAACGATAACGATTTTATTATTACCCCACATGGCATTGATCGAAAATATATGGAGCCAGAAGATTTAATAAGAGTCAAGGGCGGTTCTGTAGAGGCGGGAAAAACACCGAGTAACTCTATACTTTTCCATCAAGAGATTTATAAGCAGCATCGTCATGTCGATTCGATCATAATCGCGCATCCGCCCAACATAATGGCTTTTGCCATAACGGATATGGAGTTCGATTCCAGAACAATTCCGGAAAGCTATATTTTGCTTCGAGGTACGCCTAAACTCCCGTTTGATGCAATTTATAACCAGCCTGAGTCTACAGCAGCTGTTTTTCGTCCAGATACACCAATCGTGATTATTAAGAATAATTGTATTGTTGTTACCGGACAGGGATTACTGAACACATTTGACCGACTAGAAGTTGCAGAATATAGCGCAAAGTCGATATTAGCGACCCGCTCTTTAGGCAGTATTGTCCATATTGACGATGCAAAAATTGATGACTTAAAGAAAGCCTTTCATTTGGAAGGGTAAAGTTTCAGCGGAATCGTGTCAGGTTATGATTCCCAACTTTACGGTATGTATTGAAAGCGCTGTGAAAATTAAGCTAATCATGGAGGCTAGTATGGACCACAACACTTTACCCTTAAAAAGGTGGAAAAATTAGCGTTTTTCTCGGGTGCATTCGGGAAAGATATGCTATTGTCATTTATTACAGCATTTTTGCTTTTTTATTATACAAATATTATGGGCATTTCTGCCGTGACAGCCGGAACAATCATCTTATTAGTTAGAATAATTGACGCTGTGTTTGATATTTGGCTAGGAACAATAATAGATAAAGTAAATACAAGATGGGGAAAGTTTAGACCTTTCTTACTATTTGGTGCCATTCCATATGGGGCAGTTACAGCTTTATTGTTTTTTGCTCCCCAATTGCCTGATACGGGAAAAGTTGTTTACGCTTTCTGCTTCTATTTACTCCATAGTTTGCTATATAGCATCGTCGGGATTCCTCATGCGGCCCTAAACACGGTAATGACCAATAATGATAAAGAAAGGTCGCAACTTTCTTCATTACTGGTTTTTGGATCCTTTATTGGCGGTATGATAAGCGGTACTGCAACACCATCTATAGTAACTCTCTTTCCTAATGAAAAGATGGGTTATGAGATGGTAGCACTTATTTTTTCAGTTATTTCTCCTCTTTGGATCTTGTTTTGTTTTGTCAAAACAAGGGAACCGGTTGGTGGGGATATTCAAAACAATGCAAAAGAGAACTCAATCAAAATGCTGGATGCCTTAAAAGCAGTGTCCAGAAATAAAGCCTTTATACAACTTTCGATTAGCTATCTATTTGCGATGATGAGTTCGTTTGTGAGCTCAGCAATGGGAATCTACTATTTTACCTATATCGTCAAAAACGTTAGCCTCTTTGGTATTAACGGATTGCTTGCAGCTGTCTTTTCTATATTAT